>PWGU01000231.1 GCA_003554605.1 Halorubrum sp. | reverse complement strand
TCGTCGGTATCGAACCGATAGAGGTTCCACCACCCCGTGCGGTCGGAGACGGCGTGCAGCGTTCCATCAGGGGACCACTTCGGGCTACAGATCGACTCGGTCGGGCCACCCGCGATGACCCGTTCGTCGCCGACGGCGCTTCCGGAGTCGACGTCGACGACGACGAGTTCCGTCCCATCCCACGGCATGTTAGGGTGGTCCCATCGGAGGTACGCCACCCGTCCGCCGTCCGGGGATGGCCGCGGGGCCGCGTAAAAGTCGGCCCCGCTCGCGACGACGGTGGGTTCGGTCCCGCCGTCATCCCCGTTGCGGCTCGTCGAGATCCACACCAGTTCGTTGACCGGTTCGTCGGCCGCGTCGTCCCCGACGTGTCGTTCCCTGACCGCGTACACCGCGGCAGCTTCGGGATCGGCTGTCATGTCGGCGTACCGGTACGCCAGCGGTTCGGGCGGGTCCGGCGTGATCACCGTTCCCTCGACCGGAAGGGTCATTGAGCGATCCCCACCCGTGTCGTCGAGGTCGAACCGATACAGCCTCCCGTCGTCCATCCGCGAGGCGATCAATACGCCGTTATCGACGCAAAGATCCCCACCGCCGTATTGGTAGACGAGCGTCCGGACGTCGAACTCGGCCGGTGTCACCTCCTCGACCCGGTCGGCTCCGGGCTTTCTTTCCGGGCCGGCCGCGTCCGCCGTGAGCGGACGCCGACAGACGACGCTGCGGCCACCCTCAGAGGGGCGTCGTTCGAGCCAGTAGGCGTACACACCGTCGACGTGGACCGTCTCGAACGCCCGCCCGTCCGCCGCGACGTCCGCGGGATCGATCGGCGAGGGCCACTCTCCGTAAGGCGTTGTCATATCGACCCCTCGTTTCAGCGGCAGCATAAGGCTATGTCAGTCGGTGATATGCTCGCTGGTGCGGAGCGGTGGCGGCCCCACACGCCCGTCCCGACGGAACGCTTTTGCTACCCAGAACGCTATCTTGACCCAACATGGGATTAGGCTCGGATATGTACAGACAGCAGATCCTCGATCACTACAAGAACCCGCGAAACTACGGGGAACTCGAGGATCCGGATTTCACCCACGTCGGCGAGAACCCCTCCTGTGGCGACACTATCCGCGTCGACGTCGCCCTGGCCGACGACGGGGAGACGATCGAGGCGGTTCGGTTCACCGGCGACGGCTGTGCCATCTCGATGGCCTCCACGAGCATGCTCTCGGAGCGGCTTCGGGGGATGACCATCGAGGAGCTTCACGAACTCGAAACCGACGACATCACGGAGATGCTCGGCGTCGATATCTCCCCGATGCGGGTGAAGTGTGCGGTGCTCGGCCGGCAGGTAACTCAGGACGGCGCGAAGATTCACCGCGGCGAACTCGACGTCGACCGTACGAGGACCGAGGACTGAGTTCGACCCACTTCATCGATCGCTTATACACCCCGCCGCAAGCCCGCGGGACTTTTCGGTCCGTACCGCGTGTACCCGCCCATGAGCGAGGGGTTCGATAAGGAGGCCGAACGCGAAAAGCTCCGCAAGAAGTTCGCAAAGGACGACGAGAAACGCGAACACACGAAGCGCATGTCCGAGCTGCTTTTAAAAGGCGCGACAATGACCAACCGCCACTGTGAGACGTGTGGCGACCCGATCTTCCGGCACGACGACCGGGAGTTCTGTCCGAGCTGTTCCGCCACGACCAACGGGGCTGACGGGGGACAGGCGGCCACAGGGGTCGAGGACCCCGCCGCTGTCGACCCTCAGAACGACCCCGTCGACGGTCCAACCGGATCCACCGACGCCAATGACGCACACGGGGTGCCCGATGCGGGCGACGGGGGACCGGTCGAGACCGCGAGCCGGGACGTACATCCTCGGGCCGGAGCCGAGCGATCGGCGGCCCCAGCCGCCCGTCCCGGGGGACCCGTCGAGTCGGACCGTGACGAGGTTGCTGCCGACATCGCCGCTGCCCGGGCGTCGCTCGCACGCACCCTTTCTCGATTCGCCCAGGAGGCGGAGCAAACAGACGATCCCCGGCGGGCACGCGACCATCTGCAGGCGGCACGGGAGGCGGCCGAGGCGCTCCGCGCGTTGGAGTAAGCGACCGGCGGATGCCCGCCCGACCGCCGCCACCGATCTCGTATACAGGCTGAGTCCCCGTTCGTCACGCCCGTCGGCCCGTATATAAACGGCCCCGGACTCACTCGTATGGACTGGCGACGACCTCGCGGATCCGGTCCGCCGTGACCGCGCCGACGCCGTCGACCTGAAGCAATTCCTCACGCTCCGCGGTCATCACCGCCTCCACGCTGCCGAGGTGTTCCAACAGCGCCCGGGCGGTGATCGGGCCGATGTCGGCGATGCTCGAGACGACGTACTCCTGTTGTTCCGCGCGCGTCTTCGTCGTCTTCTCGCCGTGGAGGCTCACCGTCCGGTCCCGGGTCTCCTGTTCGCGACGGGCGATCGTCGCGAGCAGCGCCGTCGTATCGGCCTCGCCCTCGGTCCGAAGGACGCTCACGCCGAAATCGACCGCGAGCGCCGAGAGCGCCCCGCGGATCGCGTTCGGGTCGATGTCGCGCTGGCCGTAGAGGTTCTCGCCCTCGACGATCACGATGGGGCGTGCATACGCCCGCGAGAGCTCGCCGACCTGTTCGAAGAGCGAGCGGTCCGAATCGAGCATCGAGTCGACGAAGTCGGCCGCCGACTTCCGCTCGACGGCGACGCGGTCCGAGAGGACGTAATCGCCGACCGCCAGCGTCTCCAGCCGGGTGAACAGGCCGTCGCGTTTCGAGAGGTCCTTCGCGATCGAGGAGTCGAGTTCACGCTGGTCGATGACGATCTCGACGCCCTCGTCGACGCCCGCGGTCGCGACGATGCCGTCGCCGCCGTCGCCGGTGTCGTCCCCGTCGTCCCCGTCGCCGATGTCGTCCCCGTCGTCCCCGTCGCCGATGTCGTCCCCGTCGCCGTCGGCGTCGGAATCATCGTTCCCCGTGGCTTCGGCGTCCTCGCCGTCTTCGCTTCCGTTCCGGACCTCGGCTGCGAAATCCGTGAGCGCGGGGTCCTCGGAGTCGTCCGCGACCGCATCGGTCGCTCCCGACCCGCTCTCGGCGACCCCCTCGCTCGTCCCATCGGCCTCGCTCGCGAACGCGTCGAGCCCCGCCTGCCCGTCGTCGGTGACACGCGATTCGATCTCGTCGGTCGCCGCCTTCAGGTCCGAAAGCTCCGACTCCATTCGCTTCTCGCGGCGTCTGGAGATCCAGAAGAACGCCTCATCGCGAGTGTCCTTCGCCATCAACACGACGACCTCGCCGCTCGCCTGCCGGCCGGTCCGACCCTTCCGCTGGATCGACCGGATCGCTGTCGGGACGGGTTCATAAAAACAGACGAGGTCGACCTCCGGCACGTCCAGCCCCTCCTCGGCGACGCTCGTCGACACGAGTACCTCGAACTCGCCCGCCCTGAAGGCGTCGAGTGCCGCCTGTTGTTGCTTCTGGGTCATCCCGTCGGAGCCCTCCTTGTCGCCCTGGCCGACGAACTTGCGGACGTCGAAGCTCGGTTCGAGGAACTCGACGAGCGCCTCCGCCGTATCCCGCGATTCCGTGAAGAGGATGGCCCGCTCGCCGCCGTTGATCCCGAGCGTCTCCGCGAGCAGGATGCGGGCCTGCGAGAACTTCGGGTGGAGCCCGTCGAAGGACTCGGCCTCACGCATCGCCCGCCTGACGGCCGGGTCCGCGATCATCCGCTGGCTCGCCTTCGAAGCCCCCGAGGAGCGTGCCGCGTTACGCTGGCGTTCGAAATACCGCCTGACCGACTTGACCGACTGCGTCTCCACCAGCTCGACGGCTCGCCGGAGCTTCATCACCTCGGCGTGGACGGACATTCCCTTGTAGCCGTCCGAGTTGTCCGCGTCCATCATCTTCCGGAGGGTCCCGCGCATCTTGTTGAGGTCGCGCTGGGAGAGGTCCGGGTTCGTCGAGTTCGTCACGCCGAGCGATTTCAGGGTCTCCAAGCGGTCCGCTATCACCTCGTTCAACGCGTCGCGGATCGCGAGCACCTCCGCGGGCAACTCGACTTCGATCCACCGAACGTCGGTGTCGTGGGTGTACTCCGAAACGTCGGCGTCGCCCTCGGTCATCACCTCGACGTTGTAGAGCCCGAGGTTCGCACAGACCGTCTCGATCTCCTCGGTGTCGCCGCCGGGCGAGGCGGACATCCCCGTGACGAGCGGGTCGGCGGCGTCCGCGTGGTACCGCTCGGCGATGTAGACGTAGGCGTACTCGCCGGTCGCGCGGTGGCACTCGTCGAAGGTGAGGTGGGTGACGTCGCGTAAGGAGATCCGGTTCCCGACGAGGTCGTTCTCGACGACCTGCGGCGTCGCGATCACGATCCGTGCGTCCGCCCAGAGCGCGGCGCGGTCGTCGGGTTTCACGTCTCCAGTGAAGACGACGATCTCCTCGTCGGGGATCGTGAGCGCCTCGCGGTAGAAGTCGGCGTGCTGCTGGACGAGCGGTTTCGTCGGCGCTAAAAACAGCGCCTTGCCGCCCGCCGCGTGGAGCCGCTCGGCGGTGACGAGCAGGCTGACCGTGGTCTTCCCGAGGCCGGTCGGGAGACAGACGAGGGTGTGTGCGTTTCGGGCGGCATCGGCGAGCTGGAGCTGGTAGCGCCGTCGCTGGAGGAAGTCGTCGACGAGCAGCGGGTGGTCGATGCCGGCGGCCTCGGTCGCCATCGGCGGCTCTTGGCCGGCTTCGGCCTAAAGGCTTCGCGAAGCGCGGTGAAAGTTATCCCTCGCCGTCCGCGCGCTCCCGGAGGTCATCCGGGACGCGCTCGTCGGTCAACTCCGCCCACTCGACGAGTCGGTTTCCGGATGTCGTGTGTGTGCTCATCATGCGCCACGTCTCCTTCATGAATCTTAACGTTTTCTCCGATTCCCACCGGATCGAAGGGGGTCATCACCGGTCTGCGACCGATCATCCCCTCGTCGACGACCCGAACACGGTCCGTTTTTAGGCCCGACGCCCGTCGGGCCGGCATGGATACCCTCGAGGCGTTTCTGGCCGGCGACCGGCTTGACGACGTCGTACTCTTCATCAGCGATGCGTATCTGGAGGACGACTCGCGGCTCCGATCGGTTGGAACCGAGACCGACGGGGGCGTTCGGCTCGTCCTCGACGGCGAGAAAGGGCGATCGGCGTTTCAGGCCGGCACCGGCATGGACGCGATGGCGTTCGCAAAGGAGGCGATGGGCAACGACGGCTCGATCGCGCGGACGCTCGATGGCGGCGAGTGCCCGTTCGCCGATGCGGAGCCCGAGACGGACCACACCGTCCGGTTCGTTTTCGCCTTCGCTGAAGCGCAGAACGAGGAGGTCGGCGGCATCTACGCCGAGGGCGACGTCGTCCACGCCTACGCACACTGTGCGTGCGGCGAGAGCTATTCGGATCGGTGGGTCGTCGGCGAGCGGGCGTGAGTCTACACTGGATCGCGCCTGTATCGCCTATTTAAATAGAACCACGAATCCGACGGTTATTGAACGAGCACGATGGGATTCGAACCCACGACCATCGGATTAGAAGTCCGACGCTCTATCCTGGCTGAGCTACGTGCCCTCGTGAACCGAAAAGCGACCGTCGCTTAAAAACGACCGTGATTCGCGCCTCGACCGCTTATAAACCACCGCGACGGACGCCGGCCCAACAGCAGACCTAAGTCCGTCACGGGGGTAGCCGCGGGTGATGAACGTCTACGGAACCGTCGGCCTCCCCGGCAGCGGCAAGGGGGAGGCGGCGAACGTGGCCGAGGCGGCCGGCGTCCCCGTCGTCGTCATGGGCGACGTGATCCGCGAGGAGTGCCGACGACGCGGGCTTGACCCGGCCGAACACCACGGCCGCATCGCGGGCGTCCTCCGCGAGGAGGAGGGCGACGACGCAATTGCAGCGCGAACCCTCCCGCGCATCCGCGAGGCGGCCGCCGAAAGCGACGCCGACGCCGTCCTCGTCGACGGCCTGCGCTCGACCGTCGAGCTGGCGCGCTTCCGGGAGGCCTTCGGCGACGACTTCACGCTCGTGGCGATCCACGCGCCGTTCGACCTCCGCGCCGAGCGCCTCGGCGACCGCGGCCGCGACGCCTCAGATTCGAACCTCGAAGCGCTCCGCGAGCGCGACGCCCGCGAACTCGATCTGGGCCTCGGCGAGACGCTCGACCGCGCCGACGTCGAGATCGAAAACACCGTCACGCTCGCCGAGTTCCGCGCGCGGATCTACGAGCTGCTCGGTGTCGATCCGGAGGATGCAACAGGGGCGGCAGACACCGGAGGTGAATCGGCGTGATCTACAGCGTCGACGTGCGGATCGAGACGCCCGTCCGCGACACGGAGGTGACCGACCGGGTGATCGACGCCGTGCGGAACGTGTTCGCGGACGCCGAACTGGTCCACGAGGACGGCCGGCTCATCGCGGAGACCCACACCCTCGACGACTTTTCCGACGTGCTTCACGAACAGGAGATCCTCGACACCGCCCGGGGCGTGTTTCGGGAGAACGCCACCGACGAGGGCTTTCATTTCTCGTTGAAAAAGCAGGCGGCCTTCGAGGGGACGGTCAACTTCGCGGTCGGCGAGCCCGACGAACTCGGCGACATCGAGGTGACCGTCCGGGTTCGCCAGCCGTCGGTCGCCGAGTTCATCGACTACGTCGCCCCCGAGACGGACGAGGGCCAGCCGATCGACCCCGTTCGTGAGTACGGCGACCGATTCGATCCGTCCGACTACTGATCTCCGCGGGCGGTGGCGGCTCCCCCGACCGACGCCATTTAGATGACAGCCCCTGAATCGGGGTACATGGAGCCGGTCGACGACTGGCGGGCGGCGATCCGGAACGCCGGTGAGCTCACCGGGCCGATAGCCGCCGGCATCGTCGAGGCTCACGGGGACCGTGGCAGTCGAGCGCTGGAGGCGGTCGCCGAGGAACGGGTCAAACGCTACCGAGATTTCACCGTCGTCGTCGGCCATGACGACGAGTACGTCGTCGAGGCGGGCCGCTGTACCTGTGCGGACGCGACCTACAACCTCGATCCGGAGAACCCCGAGGAGCGCTGCTGGCACGCGATCGCCGTCGACGTCGCGGAGGCGCTCGGGGTAGTCGATCACCACGACATGTGGTATTCGGAGGTCCGCGAGTTCCTCTGAACGGACGAGTCACTCCCCGATCGCCGGATCCACGGCGTCGCATGCGGGCACGCAGGCCGGAAACGTTTAGAACGCCCCCCGGCTATCGGTGTCCATGGCGGACTGTCCACTCGCCGACGAATGCCCCAGTTTCGATGAGCGGATCACGGGGATGGGGTGTCAACACTACGGCAACAAGGGCGGGGCCGAGTGGTGTAACCACTACGATATGCCGATCTACGAGCTGAAGGCCCAGCCCGTCCAGCCCGGCGAGGAGGTCGTCGTCGAGGTCGACGACATGCACGAAAGCGGTGCCGGCGTCGGGCGAACCGAGGACGGCTTCATCATCCTCGTCGACGGGCTTCTCCCCCCGGCACGCGCCCGCGTCTCGATCGACCGGGTAAAATCGAACCATGCGACCGCAAAGGAGATCGTCGAACGGCTCCCGGAGGAGGACGAAGGCGACGAGGACGGCGAGGAACGCACCGACGACGAAGCCGACACCGGTCGTGACCGGCCACGGCGAACGGACCGTGAACGGCTCGGTTCCCGCGAGAACTTCTGGGGCAAATAGCTCCGGACGCCCCCGACGATTCCCTTTTTGAGGCCCTCCCGGTTCCCCGCTCCTTTTGACCCCGCACCGCCTTCGTTCGCGTATGGATGCAGACGATGCCGGTCCGGCGGGCGCGGACGTTGCCCCCGACGACGCCGACCTCGAGGGGATCGATCCCGAGGCCGTCTTGACACGGGTGGGGTTCGATCCGGAGACGAACGTCCTCACGCGCCGGCAGGCGGAGGTGCTTGCGCTTCGCGAACGAGGGCTCAAGCAGGCGGATATCGCCGACTATCTCGGGACCTCCCGGGCGAACGTCTCAAGCGTCGAGGCGAGCGCCCGCGCCAACGTCGAGCGCGCACGGGAGACGATCGCCTTCGCGGAGGCGCTCTCCGCGCCGGTCCACGTCGAGATAGCCGCCGGAACCGACCTCTATGACGCGCCCCGACGGGTCTATGACGCCTGCGACGAGGCGGGCGTGAAGGTGAACCAGACCGCGCCGGACCTGATGAAGACCATCGGCGATCGCGCGGGCGACGCGGTTCACGGCCGCGAGGTCAGACATCGGCTGTTCGTCACCGTCGCGGACGACGGGGCGCTTCGCGTCAGGAAGCCGTGAGCGACGAGCGCCGGTTGCGACTCGCGGTAACGACGAGCGCCGAGACGCTCGAACGGCTCCGCGAGCCGCTCGCGACCCGCGGGATCGACGCTCGACATCTCCCCGCGAAGGGCCGGTCGATCCCCGTCTCCGCGGAGGTCGCTGGAGATCCGATCGCCCCGGTCGACGACTTGGCCGCCGGTTTCGACGTGGGCTTCGTCTATCCGACCCGGCTGATGGAAGGCGGCGCGCTCGACGCCCGTCTCGGTATCCCGTGGGTGAACGGCCGCGACAGCGTGGTCACCTCCCGGAACAAGGCCGGAGTCTTGGCGACGCTCCACGACGCCGGAATTCCGGTCCCGCGGACGACGATGATCTCCAACCCGGTCGACGGCGAAACCCTCTCGGCGGCGCTCGAACCGTTCTCGTTTCCGGTCGTCGTGAAGCCGAACTCGGCGACCCGCGGGGTCGGCGTCGCGAAGGCCGCCGATCTCGACTCGTTGTTCGGCGTCGTCGATTACCTGAACCTCGTGCACGACTACCGCGCGACCGGCGACAAGTCGTATCTCATCCAGGAGTATCTCCCGGACGCGACCGACTACCGGGTCATGGTCATCGACGGCGAGTATGCTGGCGCGGTCGAGCGTCGGCTCCCGCCCGACGCGCTCGCATCCGGGCGCTGGAAGCACAACGTCCATCGCGGCGCGGTCGCCAGGGGCGTCGACCTCGGACCCGAGGCCCGCGCGCTCGCGGAGCGGACCGCTCAGGTACTCGGTATCGATTGGCTCGGCGTGGATCTGCTCGCGGTCGGCGGGGGCAAGGCCGAAAGCGACGGTGTGGAGGCCGACGATGGGGCGGGTGACGGGACGCGAGACGCCGACGGTGTTCGCTTCCTCGTCAACGAGACGAACGCCCGCCCGACCGTCGATACCGCGACGAAATACGAACCGGACTTCTATGACCGCCTCGCGGCGCTGATTCGACGGACGGCCGCGGGCGGCTGATCGGGACCGGACGCGCCGGCCCGTCGAACGGGTCGTTCGGTTCGCCACCCCTCCACCACGGCTACGCCTCTGTTATCTGGGGATTGGGAGCCCGCTCGCCGGCCCGTATCGTCGTCCCCAACCAGTTCTCCTCGGGTGGGAGCGGACAGGAGAACGTCTCGCTGTACGCACAGAAGGGGTTGTACGCGAGGTTGAAATCGATCGGGGCGACCTCGCCGTCGGCCAGTTGGCGTGCCGGCTCCAACTCCATGTATCGCCCCTTTTCGTAGCTCTCCTGTCCGGTCGTCTTGTCGCGGAAGGGGACGAAAAGCGGGCCGTCGTCCCCCTCCTGACGGTAGCCTGCGAGGGTGTGTTCCTCGGAGTCGACATCGAAGGTGAACGTCACCTGTCGGAGGTAGCGAACCGGATTCCCGGCCGTCGTTTCCATCTCGACGGGATCCGGCTCGTCGTGAACCGTCACGGTCGCGTCGACCCGGTATGCGGGATCAGGCTCGAAGTATCGGAGGCCGTCGAACGCCTCGCGACGCGCCGGTGGGATCGGCGACTGCGGATGGTCGGCGAAGAACTCATCCTTCTCGCGGCGGTTCGCCCGAAGCTCGTCGACGTACTCGCTGGTCACGGCCGATCTGGACGATCCAGCGGCTTCAGTGGCCCGATCCCGGCTCGCTACAGCGCGCGGAGGTCGGCGAGGCAGTCGTCGAGGTCGCGCGTGGAGGTCGCAAGCGAGAAGCCGTCGACGCGGGCGAGCGCCCCCGCGTGCTCCCAGAGGTCGTCCGCGTCGATTCCGTGGAGGATGACCGCGTTCGGGGTCGGGCTGACGACACGCATCGCCACGAGCGGCGACTCCCCGCGAGTGACCTGGGTGAACACGAGTGCGCGGTTCGTCGATTGGCCGTAGAGCCGGTAGAACTCCTCGCTCGAGAGGCGAGTGATCGCCTGGATGGAGTCGATGACGGTGTGACCGTTGACGTGGTCGTGATCGCCACGGACGATCTCCGTCGCGCCCATGGCCTCGTAGAACCAATCAAGCGGGATGGCCGTGGTGTACTCCTGGAGGTCGTGGACGATGTCGTTTTCGAACCCCGCGGTGAGCACCCGCGCGAACTGGCGAAGCCGGCTCCCACCGCGGCGCTCGTCGATGTCGAGCAGCGCCTCGACGGTCCGACGAACGACGCCGATGCCGGGGCTCTCCCGGCGACCGCTCTCGTAATCGGAGACGACCGAGGAGGAGACGTCGAGTTGTTCTGCGAGTTCCGTCTGGGAGACGTCGAAGTCGGTCCGCCACTTTCGGAGGGTCGCGCCGGGATCGTCGCTGAGCGTGATCTCGCCGGCGATGCGGCGGGAAAGCTCCTCGCGTGCGGTCTCGCTCATCGCCAGTACCCACGATCGAGCGTTGCAAAAGGCTGTCGAACGACGGGTTCGTCACTCAACGTACAACGAGTAGACGATGACGGCGAACCCGAGCGCCGTGAGCGCGCTATCGATGGCGATCCCGACCGCGAGGTCCGCTCCGATGAACTGGTGGGAGACGCCCCCGATCGCCGCCCCGACGGTGACGATCCCGAAGCCGATCCCGAGCGCCCGAAGCGATCGATTACCGGTTCGACGGTATGCCCGGAGCGCGTAGTAGGTAATACTCCCACCCAAAAGCAGGATGGCGGTCTTTGCGACGATGATTGCGAGTTCGACGTGCATAGCTATGTCTCCTCCCGAAGCTCGGACCACAGTTCGGCCAGCCGCGCGTCGCGCGTCCGGTCCGGACGGCTGAACGCGACGGCGAGGTCGCGTTCAGGCTCCGTCTCGACGGTGACGGTTATCGACTCGAAGCCGACCGCATATCGCGTCGTGTGCTGTCCGTCGCGGCGGATCTCCGTCGACTCCTCCAACAGGGAGGCGTCGGCGAGCTTCTCGAGTTTTCGATATGTCGTCGAGAGGGGCACCTCACACTCCTCGGAGAGCTCGCTCGCCGTCTTCGGCTCGGAGAGCGCCCGGATGAACCGCTGGGCGGCGTCGTCCGCCAGCGCATCCAGCACCGCCTCCGTCGACGGCGGATCCTCGTCACGCGACGGGTCCCGCACCATGGGCACCGGTTCCGGCCGGGTGCTCTTAAAGGATCGAATTTCGTCCCCGCGCACCGTTTCGGCCGCGAAACCCGCCGGGCATACCCGCCGAGACGCTTCAGTCCGGATCCGCTTCCGCGCCCGACAGCTCGGCGTACACCGGCCAGGAGGCGTCGCCGTCGGGCGGGGCCGTCTCCTCGCCGTCGATGACGACCCCCTCTCCACGCTCGACGGTTCCGACCACGGCCGCCGGCGTCCCCCGCGCCCGGAGCGCGTCGACAACCCGCTCCGCGTCGCCCGGCGCGACGGACGCGAGCAGCGTCCCGGAGGTCGTCGCACGCCACGGATCCATCCCGAGGGTCCGACAGACGGGCTCGACGCCATCGGCGACGGGGACGGCGTCGCGGTCGACCTCGAACCGAACGCCGCTCGCGCCCGCGGTCTCGTGGAACGCCCCGAGCAGCCCCCCCTCGGTCGCGTCGTGCATCGCGTGAACCTCGCCCGCGTCCGCCGCGGCGAGCGCGTCCTCGACCAACCGAACGTCATCGAGCCGCTCGGCCGCGACGGCGACGATCCCCGGGTCGAGTTCGGCGAGCGCTTCCGGGAAGAGCGAGGCGAAAAGCCCCGTCGCCTCCACCGCCGGCCCCCGTGTGACGACGATCCGGTCGCCGGGTTGCGCGCCGTCGGGGCGAACGATCCGGTCGGGGTCGCCGATCCCGAGGACGGTCGCCGCGCCGACCCACGGGAGCGTCGCGGCGGGATACCGGGCGGTGTGGCCAGTCGTGACCGCGATCCCCAGTCGCTCACACTCCTCGCTTATCGCCCGCCAGAGGGTCGCAAAGTCGTCGTCCGCGAACGTCGTCGGCAGCGCGAAGGCGATCGAGAGGTGTGAGGGGGCGATCCCCGAGACGGCGACGTCCGAGAGGGCGATGTGGAGCGCGAACCGCCCCGCCCGTTCGAACCCGAGCGCGGGAAGCACCGAGATGGGGTCCGTCGCGAGCACGATCGCCGGCGGCGTTTCGCCGTCACCCTGCCCGGCGCTCGGCGCTACCACCCCGAAATCACAGCCGTGGGCGGGCCCGAGCGTCACGTCGGCGCGGTCGGCACCCAGGTTGGGTCGGATCCGCTCCTCGAAAAATCGCCGTCCGATCTTGCCGTCGCTCATGACACTGGGTTCTGCCGACCGGAGAAAACGGTTCGGTTCGGAAAGCGATTCAGGGGCGAAACGATCCCCTCAGTCGTCGTCTTCGAGCGCTTGGGCGATCCGCTGGAGCTGTCGGGTCGCATCCCGGACCTCATCGCGGAGCTGTCGCACCTCGCGGACGAGCTCCTCGTTGCCCGCGTCGCCGCCGCGCTCCTCGCGTGCACCCGGACCGCCGCCCATTCCCGGCGGGCCGCCGCCCATGCCGCCGGGACCGCCACCGCCCATCATCCCGGACATCATCTGTGCGAAGGGGTTGCCCCCGCCCATCCCCGGGCCGCCGCCCATGCCGCCGGGGCCGCCGCCCATCATCTCCTCGGGATCGGGACGGTCGCCCTCCTCCCGTTCCTTCTCGCGTCGCTTGCGGATCTCCTCGACGCGCTCGCGGAAGGATTTCTCCTCATCGCCGTCGCCGGCGCTTCCGTCGTCGCCCCCGCCGTCGTTCTCAACGTCCGAGCCCGCCGGTTCGTCGTCCGTTGCGTCCTGTGCGTCCGCAGCCGGATCGTCGTCGTTCGCCATGGCTGGGCTTCGACGGGCCGGCCGAAAAGGGTTGTCGCTCTCGGCCACGGCGGCGTGGTACGGACGTCGATGCGGATGCCGACCCGACTCAATCGTGTCCGGAGACCCGAACCGGCTCGTAGGGCTCCTCTAGCCACTCCATGTCGGAGTTCGAGAGGTCGATGTCGAGCGCCTCGACGGCGTCCTCCAAGTGTTCGACGCTGGAGGTCCCGACGATCGGCGTGTCGACCCACTCCTTATGAAGGAGCCAGGCGAGCGCGATCTGTGCCATCTTCACGCCCTTCTCCTCGGCCAGTTCCTCGACGCGGGCGTTGATCTCGGGGCCACCGCCTTCGCGATAGGGGTGCTCGTACATCCGCTTCTCCGTCCGGCCGCGGAGCGTCGAATCGACCGCCTCGTCGGGCCGGGTGAGATAGCCGCGGGCCAGCGGGCTCCACGGCATCACGCCGATCCCCTCTTTTTCACAGAGTGGGAGCATCTCGCGCTCCTCCTCGCGATAGACGAGGTTGTAGTGGTTCTGCATCGAGACGAATCGGTCGGTCCCCAGCCGGTCGCTCGCGTGGAGCGCCCCGGCGAACTCGTGGGCCCACATCGAGGACGCGCCGAGATATCGAACCTGCCCGCGTCGGACGAAGTCGTCGAGGACGCCGAGCGCCTCCTCGATCGGCGTCCCGTGGTCGAGCCGGTGGATCTGATAGAGGTCGATCGTCTCCATGCCGAGCCGGTCGAGGCTGTGTTCGAGCTCCTGTTCGAGCGCCTTTCGGGAGAGTCCGCCGGAGTTCGGGTTCGACTCGTCCATCTGAAAGTAGCCCTTCGTCGCGACGACCGCCTCCTCGCGGTGGCCCTCAAGTGCCTTCCCGAGAACGCGCTCGGACTCGCCGTTCGAGTACATATTGGCCGTATCGAAGAAGTTGATCCCGAGTTCCAAGGCCCGCTCGACGAGTTCGATCCCCTCCTCCTCGCCGAGAACCCACTCCCGCCAGTCGGGGTCGCCGAAGCTCATACAGCCGAGACAGATGCGCGAGACGGTCATACCGGTGGACCCGAGCGTCGTGTACTCCATGGGAGCTACTCCACACGGACCGTCAAAAAGATGGGCTCGACAGGCGGGCGCGTCGGGGAGCCGTCACCCCGCCCGCAACGTCCGCCGCTCACTCGCTTTTAAACGAGGCGGTGTAGACGAGGAACGCGCCGGTGAGCAGCACGAACGAGAGGAACGTGACGAGCGCGAGGACGTTCGCGACCGGGTCGAGTGGGTTCAAAAACTCCTGTCCGGTCGTATCGAGCACCAAGACCGCGAGGAGGGCGGCGATCAGGCCGAGCAGCCAGTTCGTGAGCAGGTCATCCATACCCCTTCCCTCACCCGGATCGGTTAAAAAGCCCGTGGGGAGACGACCCCGTCCACCCCCGGGGTTATGTCGCTGGCGACCTTCCTTCAGGTGTGAGCGACGACGTCACCGTCTGGCTGCTCGGCGACCAGCTTAACCCGACCCTCGACGTGCTCGCCGACGCCGACCGTCTCCTGTTGATCGAAGCACACGGCTTCGCCGACCGCCGGCCCTACCACACCCACAAGCTGACGCTCGTCTTCTCCGCGATGCGCCACTTCCGCGACGACCTCCAGGAGCGCGGTCACGACGTCACCTACCTCCAGGGAGAGTCCTTCGGCGACGCGCTTGCGGCGTTTCTCGCCGATCACCCGGAGACGACCCTCCGACTCATGCGCCCCGCGAGCCACGGTGCGGCCGACCGACTGGCCGAACTGGTCGCCGAACACGGCAGCCACCTCGACCTCGTCGAGAACGAGTGTTTCCTCACGACGCCCGCCGACTGGCGCGAGTGGACCGGCGAGCACGAACCGGGCCGCACCTACCGACAGGAACACTGGTACCGCCATGTCCGCCGGGAGACGGGGATACTGATGGACGGCGACGAACCGATCGGCGGCGAGTGGAACTACGACGACTACAACCAGGAAACGCCGCCGGACGGCTGGTCCCCGCCGGCCGCGCCCGCCTTCGAGCCGGACGCGCTCACCCGCGAGACACACGCGTGGGTGACCGAACGGTTCGATACGTGGGGCACCGACGACCTCGACGGCTTCGCGTGGCCGGTGACGCGCGCGGAGGCACTCCGCGCGCTTGAGGAGTTCATCGAGCGACGGCTCCCCGCGTTCGGCCGGTATCAGGACGCGCTCGTCGCCGGCGAACCGTTCCTCGCCCACTCGCTGTGCTCGCCGGCGATCAACCTCGGGCTGCTCCATCCGCAGGAGGCGATCGAGGCCGTCGAGGCCGCCTACGCGGAGCGTGGCGCGGAGCCGGGGGCGTTCGACCCCGCGGGCGACGGCGTCGGGGCGGGTGGAATCGGCGCGGGTGGAACCGGTGATACGACCGCGACGACGCTCGCGGCGTTTGGGGACGATGAGCCACCCGAAGATACCGACACCACGCTCCCGCCGGTCCCGCTCAACGCCGCGGAGGGCTTCATCAGGCAGGTCCTCGGCTGGCGGGAGTTCATGCGACACGTCTACCGGGAGACGATGCCCGAGTTGGCGGGGGCGAACCAACTCGACCAGCCGCGGGACCTTCCGCCGGCGTACTGGGACGGCGAGACGGAGATGACCTGTCTCTCGGAGGCCGTCGGGCACGTCCGCGAGTACGGCTACGCCCACCACATCGAGCGGCTGATGGTGCTCTCGAACTTCGCGCTGCTATACGGGGCCGACCCGGCGGAGCTGAACGAGTGGTTCCACCTCGGCTTCATCGACGCCTATCACTGGGTGACGACGCCGAACGTCGTCGCGATGGGCTCGTTCGGCACCGACGCCCTCTCCTCGAAGCCGTACGCCTCCTCGGGCAACTACGTGAACCGGATGAGCGACTACTGCGCCTCCTGTCCGTACACGGTCTCGCGGACGGCCGGCGAGGGGGCCTGCCCGTTCAACGCGCTCTACTGGGACTTTTTAAAAGAGAACGAGGAGTTCCTCCGTGGGACGGGCCGGATGGGGTTGATGTACAGCCACGTCGACCGCAAGGACGACGAGGAGTGGGAGGCGATCCGCGAGCGCGCCGCGACCGTCCGGGAGCGGGCGGCCGCGGGCGAGTTATAAGCGCAAGCCGTCCTGTCCGACCGGGATCACTTCATCCCGAACATTCGCATCGTCGAGTCGGCGACGCCCTTCGCGATGAGCGCCAGCCCGGCGAGGAGGATCATCACGCCCGCGCCGACGACCGGGTCGTAGACCGTGAGGAGCGCCACGGCGAGGAAGACGACGAGCACGCCGAGGATCCCTTCGAGCCCGAGGGTTTCACGCATACCCTGACGCTCGCCACGACGGTACCTAAAAACCCCGTTCCCGACTGGAGGGTGGTGTTTTTATTTCCCCACCCACGTATCGGCGCGTACGCATGAGTGACGGAGACGGTCGACGTGACCTCCGGATGCCCGAGGGCGACGAGGTGTTCGCCGAGGTCGTGGAGATGCTCGGGGCGAACCGCGTTAGGGTCCGCTGTGCGGACGGCACGGAGCGAACCGCCCGGATCCCCGGCCGGATGCAAAAACGGGTCTGGATCCGCGAGGACGACATCGTCCTCGTCGACCCGTGGGACTGGCAGGACGAGAAGGCCGACATCGAATGGCGATATGAAAAAAGCGAGGCTGACCAGCTCCGCGAGGAAGGCCACCTGTAGCTGCTGACCCCTGAGGAGGTCGGCATCGCTGTTTCCACCCTCTAGCCCGCCCCTCGGCGGAAAATTTATGCCAGTTGTCACGATGTATTTAGTATGACACCACATAACGTGTCACGACGCGGCGTGTTGCAAGGGCTCGTGGGCGCTGGCGTCACCCTCTCGTTTGCGGGACTCGCGAGCGCGGACGAGGATGGAACGGTCCAGTATCTCGTCGTTGGCGGCGATGGGATCGCTCGACGGGTGGAGGATGCGGGATACGAGGTCCGACAGGAACTCGCGGATGGCGGGGTCCTCATCGTCTATGCCCCGCCCGGTGCCGCGGACGAGATCGGTGGGATCAGTGGCGTGCAACACGCGGAGCGTGATCTGCAGTTTACGCTGGAGCGGCCGGAAGCGGAAGTATCGAAAGAGGAGACTGACGAGGAGGTCGAGGCACCCACGCTGTATGATGACTTCCTCTGGGACAAGCAGGTGACGGAGTCGCTGGAGGCGAACCAGGTCGCGACCGGCGACGGCTCGAAGATCGCGATCATCGATACCGGGATCTCCTATGAGCATCCCGACCTACTTCCGAACTTGCAGAAAGAGGATGGTCGTCGGTTTAAAAACGGGTTCATCGATTCTGGCGAGGAGGACGATATCGTGGTTGGGCGGCCGCTTGAGGAGGATGATGATGAGGATGACCTCGCTTTCGACATCGATTTCGTCACCCAACATGCCGCGGCAGACGTCGAGGGCCACGGTACACACGTCGGCGGAATTGCAGCTGCATCCGCGGACGAAGGATTCGAAGGAACCGGAGTTCTCGGGACGGCCCCGGACGCGGACCTCGTCTCATTCCGGGTATTCTGGTGGATCGAAGATGACGACGCCCCTGAAGGGTGGGCTCCGACCACGACGACCGGTGACGTCCTCGCGGCGATCGACTACGCGGCAGAGAAGGGCTATGACGCCGCGAACCTGAGCCTCGGGACGGCTCCCCTCCCGCCGGAAACCAACAGCGAACCGTTCGTGAGGGCGTACAAACGGGTGGTGGAGTCGGCGGTCCAGCGTGGAACAGTCGTGTGTGCGAGCGCCGGTAATGCCGAGACGGATCTCCAGCGTGGCGGCCTGTTCAGCCTCCCGAACAGCATCCGAGGCGCGGTGAGTGTCAGCGCCACGGCCCCGAACGACGAACTGTCGTTCTACTCGAACTTCGGGACGAGCGAGATCGACGTCGGTGCTCCCGGTGGTGGTTATGAAACCGTGGAGAAGACGAACATTGATGATCCCGAGGATGTCGAGTGGCCCTTCCCGCTCAACCTTGTCTTCTCGACCACCGATCCCCTCGTTGAGGGCGCTCCCTACGGCTGGAAGGCCGGTACGTCGATGGCCGCGCCGCAGGTCGCCGGCCTCGTCGCGCTCGTACGGGAACTCGATCCGGATGCGAGTGCTCGACAGGTCGAAAACGCGATCAAACAGGGCGCAGAGGGGGCGAACGGACGAAGTAGCGAGGAGCTCGGTGCCGGCCGGATCAACGCGCTGAACACCGCCGAATCGCTGGTGGATGGCGGAAACGGTAACAGCGGCGATAACGGTAACGGCGGAAACAACTGAGCATCGCCGCGCTCAGGGCGCCTTCCGCCCGCCCTCACTCGATCCGTTCCGCGACCCCGACGACCGTCGCCCCCACGGTGACGGTCGACTCGCGGGCAACGGAGTAGACGATCCCGTCGCGGTCGGCGGTCGCCGTCTGGAGGACCTCGAACGTGGTCGGGTCGTACACCTCCCCGAGCCGGTCGCCCTCGGCGACCTCGTCGCCGATCTGCAGGCCGTCGGCGACCGAAAACAGCCCGGAGTCGGCCGCCCGCACGCGCCCGAGGTGGTTGCGCGCGAGTGTCCCATTCCACGGGGCGGGGTCGCCCTCAAATAGCCCCGTCTCGCGGAGGACACCGACCATTCCGTCCACGCCGACTTCGACGGCCGCCGGGACGATCTCACGGCTGTGGGCGAGTTCGGGCGTGATCGTGGGGATCCCTTCGCGGGTGGCGGCGACGCGGAACTTCCCGCCGAAGCCGCGCTCGGCCCACTCCACCTCGGCGTCATCGCCCGCGGCCTCCGCGAGCAGGAGGTCGGTGCCGAACGCCTCCGCGAGCGCCCGGCACTCCTCGTCGCCGCGCATATAGACGGTGTGAGTGAGCATCGACGGCGACCCGGTATGGAGGTCGACGATGGCGTCCGCCTCGTTCGCGAACGACCAGAGCCGCGCGGCCATCCGCTCGTGAAGCGTCCCGTCCGCGTCACCCGGCCAGCAGCGGTTCATGTTCGCGTTCACCGAGTCGATGTTTTCGGGCGTCGTGTAAGAGACGTGATCGAAGGTGAGCGGGTCCGCGACCGGAACCGTCACGAGCGTGCCCGCGAGGTCGGCGGCGGTGCCGTCCCCTTCGCCCGCGGCGGCGTCGTCACCAACCAGCCGCTCGTGGAGCCGCCTGAGGACGGCCGTTCCGTTCACCTCGCGGCCGTGTTGAGCCGCCTGCGCGTAGATAACTGGATCACCGTCGGGGACCGAGAGCGTCGGTCCATCCTCGCCGTCGACGAGCGAGCCGGTCCCGTAGACGTGGACGGTCGTCCGGATCGGCACGCCAGAGGGCAACCGGGCGAGCGTGAGGCTGTGTGACTCGTGCATACCTCACACTCGCACGCCGTCGGTTTATAAATCCGGTTCGGTGGCGGGTTCGCCGCTTTTCGGCCCGGATGCGGTCGCCCTCGGCACCGAACCGTCCTCGCCTACTCCCGCTGGTGTACCCAGAACTCCTCGCGCTCGGTCGTCTCCTTTTTAAATATCGGCACCTCGTCCTTCAGGCGGTTGATCCCGTCCTCGACGGTCCGGAACGCCTCCTCGCGATGGCCGGCGAGCACGACGACGAAGACGATGTCCTCGCCCGCCTCGATCACCCCCGTGCGGTGATGCATCAGGACCTCGAAGACGCCCGGGCGCTCGGTGAGTTCCTCGGAAATGGCGTCCATCCGCTCGCGGGCGACGCCCTCGTACTTCTCGAACGCGAGGTGGCTCGTCCGGTCGTCCTCGGGGGCGTCCTTCGCGCGGACCCGCCCGGTGAACGTCGCGATCGCGCCGGATCGCTCCTCGCCCGGGGCCTCGCGGACGCGCTCGGTCAGCTCCTCGACGGTGATCCACGGCTCCGCGTCCGAAAGCGACGCTACGAGGTCATCGAGGTCGACCGCCGCGGCCGATGCCGCGCTCGCGATGACCGTTCCGGGGACGTCCTCGGCTTCGTATTCATCCCCGAGTAGCACCGTGGGAACCCGGAGCCGGGTGTGGCCGACGGCGACGCAGTAGTCGTGATCGGGCGCGAGACGGTCGAGGACCGTGTCGAAGCCGGCGGTGCGGCCGGTTCCGCTCCAGGTCCCGTCCGGCGAGAGCGCCAGCTCCGTGGTGACGGGCTCCGTCTCGGCGTCCAACCGCGTCGTCCCCACGGCCCCACCGTCCGTCGAGGGGTCGCCAGCGCGGGTCACGACCGCCACACGACCGTCCAGCCGCTCGACGAGGCGGTCGGCGAGGCGGTCAGCGTCGGGGCCGAGGATGGAGATGGGATGCATACCTGATCGGCGGACAGCCAGCGGCTTAGGCGTTTCCCGCGGAGGCTCGGACTCACACTCGAAACCGCTCCGTCACGGCCGTCGTCACCGCTTGATAATCCTTAAGCCCGCGACCGGGTTAGCCCACGGCAATGAGAGTCGTCGTTTCCATCGGCGGGAGCGTGCTCGCGCCGGATCTCGATCCGGACCGGGTCGCTGCCCACGCCGAGGCGCTCGAACGGCTGGCGGCGGACGGGTGTGAACTGGGCGTCGTCGTCGGCGGGGGCGGCGTCGCACGCGAGTATATCGAGGCCGGCCGCGCCCTCGGGGCAAACGAGGTCGAACTCGACCAGCTCGGGATCGATACGACCCGGCTGAACGCCCGGCTGTTGATCGCCGCGCTCGACGGCCGCGGCAACCTCTCGCCGGCGACGGACTACGACGAGGCGGCGGCGGCGCTCCGTCGCGGCGAGGTGTCGGTGATGGGCGGGCTCGTGCCGGGTCAGACCACGGACGCGGTGGCGGCCGGCTTCGCGGAGGCGGTCGATGCCGACCTGCTCGTCTATGCGACGAGCGCGGACGGCGTCTACGACGTCGACCCCAACGTCCACGCGGACGCTGTCCGCTTCGAGGAGATGACGCCGGCGGAGCTCGTCGACGTCGTCCTGCCGATGAGCCGTGACGCCGGGTCGTCCGCGCCGGTCGACCTGCTCGCCGCGAAGCTCATCGACCGCGCGGGGATCCGATCGGTCGTCCTCGACGGGAGCGACCCATCGGCCGTCGTCGATGCGGTCCTCAGCGGTGCACACACCGGGACCGACGTCGTCCCCGAGGGGACCGAGGAGCCGAGCTACTGGACGGAACGGCCATGAGCGACGACGCCCCACACGACGACTCGCCACACGACGACTCGCCACACGACGACTCACCACACATCCTCTCGACACGCGCAGCCGACTCGGACGACGACGCGAACGATACCCCTGCGAATACGGGCGAGTTCCACGCGTTCTGGGCGGACGAGGTCGCCGACATCATCGAGGCGCGCGAGCCGGACGAGCCGATCGTGATCAAAGGCGGCGTCTCCCCGTCCGGGGTCGCCCCCCTCGGCAACGTCAACGAGGTCATGCGCGGCTACTTCGTCGCCGAGGTGTTGCGCGAGCGCGGCTACGAGGTTCGGCAGGTGTTCACCTCCGACGACAAGGACCCACTCCGAAAGCTCCCACGAAAGCTGGCGAACGCCGACGGCGAAATCGTCGGCCTCGGCGACGTCGACGCGGGCGCGCTCGGGCGCAACCTCGGAAAGCCCTACACCGCGATCCCCGATCCCTTCGGCGAGCGGGAGTCGTACGCGGCGCACTTCGCGGCGTTGTTGCAGGCGGATGCCGACCGGCTCGGCGTGCCAGTCGAGATGATCTCGAACACTGAGCTGTACGCCGAGGGGGCCTTCGACGACGCGATCCGGACGGTGCTCTCCGACCTCGATGGGGTCCGGGAGACCCTGTCGGCGTATCAGGACAAAGTCGACGACACCTACGTCCCGTTCAACCCGATCTGTGCCGAGTGTGGTAAGGTGACCGAGACGGTGACGGCCGTCGACGTCGAGGCCGGGACGGTCGAGTACGCCTGTACGGACATGACCGTCGGCGGCGACGTCATCGACGGGTGTGGCCGCGAGGGCACGGCCACGTTCCGGGAGGGGAAACTCCCCTGGCGGCTGGAGTGGCCGGCCCAGTGGGGCATCCTCGGTGTCGACTTCGAGCCCTTCGGCAAGGACCACGCCGAGGGATCCTGGCCCTCCGGCGTCGATATCGCCCGCAACGTCTTCGGGGCCGAGCCGCCGGTACCGATGGTCTACGAGTGGTTCACTCTGGACGGCGCGGCGCTCTCCTCCTCGGCGGGAAACGTCGTCACCGTCCCGGAGCTGCTCCAGCTGCTGGAGCCGGTGGTCGTCCGATACTTCTTCGCGCTCCACCCGAAGAAGGCCCGCGACCTCGATATCGATCGCCTCGATCAGCTCGTCGACCGGTTCGACCGGTTCGAACGCGCCGCCGCCGGCGAGGTCGACGACGAGGAGCTGACCGCCTTCGCCGAGCGGGCCTATCCGTTCGTCGCCGGCGAGGAGCCACGCGCGGAGCGCGTCCGGCTGCCGTACACGTTCGCGGCAGTCCTCGGAATGGTCGATGACCCGGCGCTTCGCGAACAGCTCGCCCGCGACGAGGGCCACATTGAGGCGGATACGCCCTAGTGGGCGATCGAGGAGGCGCTCGCGCGGGTCGAGCGCGCGAGAACGTGGGCCGAGCGGACTGACAACGAGTACAACTATCGGCTGCAGACCGACCTCCCGGAGGTCACCTTCGACGACGACGTGGCGGCCGCGCTGGATGACCTCGCGGCGTTCGTTGAGGCCGGCCACGACGGCGAGGCGATCCAGGCCGAGATGTACGAGACGGCGCGCGCACACGACCTCGCGGTGGGCGAGTTCTTCGAGGCGGGCTACCGGCTCTTTTTCGACGACACGCAGGGACCCCGGCTCGGCGAGTTCCTCGGCGAATTGGAGCGCGAGTACGTCGTCGCGCGGCTCCGTCGCGAGGCGTAGATGCCCGAGGACCGCTCGCTGGACGAGTTCGTCGGTGCGGACTCGACCGCCGACGCCGATGAGGGGGCGACTGACGACAACGAGCCGCCGGAAGGCGGTGCTGGAGAGGCGAGTGACGACGGCGAGCCGCCGGAAGGCGATGATGGGGCAGCCGGGGACGGCGAGCGGACGGTCGATGACGACAGCGGGTCGATCCGCGACGATCGTCCGGACGACTCCACCGAGGCGATCACCCCGGCACGTTCGACGGCGAAGTGGACAAGCGGTGGGGCCGCCTGTACCCGCTGTGGGACGGTCGTCGAGCGGCGCTGGGTCGACGACGAGGCGCTCGTCTGTGGATCGTGTATGGATTGGTGACGGGGTTGGCGGCCAACTACCAGCCAGCCGGTGACCTGAGGGATGGGTCACCCGACGGCGTACGGACGATCGGCCGATGCCGCCGTGGCGGACGGCTCTCCCCGTCCTCGATCACGGACCGCTGTTGCCGACGATGAAAGTTTAATACCGCCCGGCGTATCGATTGATTACATACGGGCGACCTTCATTTCAAGTATAGAATATTATGAACGATACCGCTTCCGGGCTCTTCGATCGGTCCGCCGCGACGGTCGCCGGCGGCTACCTCCTCTTTGCGACCGGATGGCTCCTCGCAACCGATCTGCTGTTCTCGTCGGTGGCGGTGAGCGTGACGACGCTTGATCCGCAGGTGTTGTCCGCGTGGTCGTTCATCGCGGTCTCGACGCTCGGCGTCTATCTCGTGGTCCTCCGCTACTGTCGCCGGACGGCCGCCGCACAGCGTGAACTGGAGACCTCGAACCAGCAACTCCAGGTGTTGAGCCGGGTCTTCAGACACAACGTGCGCAACGACCTCAACGTCGTTCACGGCTACACCAACCTCATCGAGGAGCGCATCGACGACGAGCAGGCCCTGCGATACCTCCAGACGATACGCGAGAAGACCGACGACGTCGTCGAGATCAGCGATAAACTCCGGATCGTCGAGGAGGTCTCCCCGCGGACTACCACGGGCCGTGTCGACCTCGTTGACGTCGTACACGACACGGTCGAAGACCTGGCCACTGACGGCGTGGAAGTCACCGTCACCACCCCCTCGGAGGCGTGGATCCGGGCGGACGGCTCCGTTCGCTATCCGGTCCGCGAAGTCTTCGAGAACGCCATCGCGCACAACGACAAGCCCGTCTGCCGGCTCGATGCGCGGATCGACGTCGTCGGGAAGACGACGTGTCTCGAAGTTCGTGACAACGGCCCGGGGATCCCCGAAAACGAACGTGCGGTGTTGCAGGCCGAAGAGGAGACCCCGCTCTCACATGCGAGCAGCATCGGCCTGTGGCTCGTCAAGTGGATGTGCGAGCTCCACGGCGGAACCGTCTGCTTCGAAGCATCCGACGATGGCACCACGGTTCGACTGCGGTTCAACGCGCTCACCGACGACGTGGCCGCTCCGGGAGTTCCCTCCAGCTAAGCGGTCCCGGGAGTTTCCCTCATCAAGGAGCCTCGCCCGCGGGCGTCCGACGTGGGGGCGTTAGCTCCCCTCGTGCGACGAACGGCGCGGAATACTTCCATGTGAGCGACCGTGAGAACCGGAGATCGGCGTGGATCACTCCAGCTCTGTGATCGTCACCGCATATACCGCCCCGCAGTTTCCACACTCGACGTGGACGCCGCGACTGGTCTCCCCACGTGTGAACTCGGAGATCTCCTCCGCACACGAACACTCGAACTGCAATTTCATTAGCTGAAATACGTGGATTGGATATATAAAACCCGGTGCCTCCGTTTCACTTTCTGATAGCCGGAGCCCGGGTCCCCCCAAACGCCGCGACGATGGGGGCTCCATCGCGGGGATCACTCCGGTCGGAACGCGGTCCGCTCAGTCTTCGACGATGACTTCGACGGGGCCGTCATCGTCGTCCGCCTCCGCCGCCTTGCCAACCGACTCGCCCGCCTGTTTTCCCTGCCAGTAGAGCCCGCCGGCGACCGCGAGGACGACCCAGGACCGCCAGTTCGCGAGGTTCAGCGTGTAGCCGACCCCGAAGGGCTTCTCGACGAGCATCCCCTTTCCGGGTTGCCAGTAGGACGACAGCAACCGGCCGAGGCTCGGTCGTTCGAAGTTGTACGGAATGCCGAATATCTCACCGGACGGTGGTTTATCTTCCATACCCCGTATTCACCTGCTGGGAACGTGAATGTTCCCCTCGGGATCGGCCGGCATACACTCTTTCGGTCACCGGTACCGGCCACGACGCTCGACGTCCCGCAACTGATCGAGCGTCGCCTCGCCGGCGTCCGCCCGATACCCCGCCTCGAACGCCTCGATCCACCGATCCGGCTCCGTCGCCGTGGCCCTCACCGACCCCTCAAACACGTGGAGATCCATCGCGTGGTCCTCGATGTGGCCGCTGTGATATCCCAACCCGAAGTCGATCAGGAAGGTCGCCGGATCGCCCGCCAACGTGGACGCCGAGGGGGTGACCCGAACGTTTCGGATCGTCGGGTCGCCGTGGACCACCCCCGCCCGGTGGAGTCGCGCCAACTGCCCGCCGACCGCCCGCATTCGATCGATCGACGGGGCCGCCGCGAGGTCGTCCTCGCCGACGTACTGCAGCGTGAGCGTCGCGTTCGCGACGTCGACGTCGTACACGAGCGGCGTCGCCACCCCGGCCCGCCGGGCCTCGCTCGTCAGCCGCGCCTCCTGGACGGTTCGGTCGCGGCGAACGGACGCGTCGAGACGCGGGTGCCGATACGCCTTCGGGACGCGCCGTTTGATCACCCGGGCCGACCCATTTGGGGGGTCGCCCTCAACGGTCACGACGGCCTCCGCGCCACGTTTTTGCGCCTCCGCCGTGTCGGGGTCGCCGTCGGGTCCGCCGCGTTCCCCGACGGACGGGTCACCAGCCCGCCACGTCACCGGGACCGCATCGGGCCGGAAGTTCGGGTCGACCGCCGATTCGGGGATCGATAGCACGTCACCGGCCTCGGCCATCTTCGCGCCGAGGACCGCGATCATCCCGGCGTTGTCCCGGAGAAACCGCGGCTCCGGCGCGTAAAAGTCGGCCCCGCGCTCGCGACACATCGTCGCAAGCATCCCGCGAAGCCGCTCGTTCTGTCCGACGCCCCCGCCGAGGACGAGTTCGTCGGCCCCCGTGAGCGAGAGCGCCCGCTCCGAGACCTCCGTGAGCATCGCGAAGACGTGTTCCTGGAGCGCGTGACAGATCTCGGGCACCGGGGCACCGTCGTCGGCGGCGTCGTTGGCCGCGGAGCTGATCCCCGAAAACGAGAAGTCCATCCCCTTCACCACGTACGGCAGGTCGAGCAGCTCGTCCGGGTCGGCCTCGGCGGCGGCCGCCTCCACCTTCGGACCGCCCGGGTGGTCCCAGCCGAGGTGACGGGTGAACTTGTCGATGGCGTTGCCGACCCCGGCGTCCATCGTCTCGCCGAGGACGCGATAGCGACCGTCGTGATAGCCGAGCAGGTGGGCGTTCGCCCCGGAGGCGTTCAGACAGACGGGATTTTTAAACCCCGATTCGTGACGACCGATCTCGAGGTGTGCGACCATGTGGTTGACGCCGATGAGCGGGACCGCGAGCGTCCCGGCGAGCGCCCGCGCGGCGGTCCCGACCGTTCGGAGACAGGGACCCAACCCCGGCCCCCGGGAGAAGGCGACCGCGTCGACCGCTCCGGGGCCATATCGGTCCTCGGCCTCCGTCAGGACCGCCTCAATGACCGTCGGGATCGCCTCCGTCATGTGCTCTGCAGCCTCACGCGGGTGAATGCCGCCGCTGTCGGGCTCGTATGGGTCGGATTCGATGTGTACGTGGTCGGTCTCGGCGTCGTACAGGGCGGCGCTCGCACACCACGCCGTTCCCTCGATGCCGAGAACCCGCATCAAAAAGGGTCGCTTAGGCTTCCTCGGCCGCCGCGTCCTCGTCCGCGCCGATCTTGTTCCGCTCGAGCATGTACTCCTGTTCGACCTCCAACGCGTCCGCGGCGCTGTCGTAGACCTTCGCGTAGCCGACGGTCTTGCGCATTCCGAATTTCGTCTCCAGCTCGTGGATGACGACCTCGTCAGAGGCCTTATCCAGCTTCGCCGCGAGCGAGTCGCGGACGGAGAGGCGGGACGGGGTCGCGTCGTCGTGGGTCGTCTCGAAACGCACGTCCGTGCGGTGCAACATCGGGTTCTCCTCCTCGGAGATAATATCGACGTCCATGGTTTAGTTACCCGTATATGCTCCGGAACGCTGTAAAAGGATTTCGAAGCGACGACCCCGCTCGGTCGGGTCTCCACGCACATCTGGGGGTATCCGGTGACGGTACCTGTAGGTCCTCAGGGCGGGTTCCCGAACAGGTGTGGGCGTAGGTGTATGTACACGGGGCCCGTAGGTCGAACCAGTTGATGTCATCGGAACCGTCACACGTCGTCGGACCGGAGGAGCGCTCCCGGTATGAGCTGATGCGTGGTAAACACGCGATCCTCTCGCTGGCACCGATCCCGCGGAAACTCCGCTGGTGTGGCTACCTCGCGCTGATCGCGGCGCTCCCCGGCCCGATCATGCTCCTGCTCCCGGCCGATGTCCGCTCCACGTTTCTCGCGGGCGACCCGCTCACCGTCCCGCTCGCGGCGGTTTCGATCACCGGGCTCGGCGTTCTCAGCCTCCTCCTTGGAACGCTCGGGTTGGCGTTCATCGGCCACCGGACCGTCGGCCATGAGCAGCTTCCTGAACCGCGGATCTGGACGTACATCGGGCTGGAGGACGCGTTCACCTTCGCCGCGTTTACCACCGGCGCGCTCGCCACCGTGACGAGCGTGAGCATCCTCGCGAGCGGTCTCGCGGGAACGGGTGCGGTCGTCTGGCTCGAAGGTACCGGCGTCCAGCCGTACTTCTCCGTCCCCGGGCTGTCGCTGCCGCCCCTCGCCGCGACGGTCGGGGGGCTCGTCGTCGCCGTGACCGCTTTCGCGAGCAGCCGGTGGGTCGCCGGGCTTGACGGCGTGGACGTGAACTGACGCCTGGGCTGGCCGGCTCTGCATCGTCGATTTTTATATCGAGCCGATCGAACCCGCCGACGATGGCCGACCTCAACCCGATCGCCAAACGGATCCACAACATCCAGCCGAAACCGGTTCGTCTTGAACTCGACTCGGGCGAAACCGGCACCTTTCGGTTCTCCTCCACGGAGTTCTTCCAGCGTGAGTTCCGTGGCGAGGGCGCACGCGTCGACGAGGACACCGAGGCCGAATACCGGCTGATCCCCTCGGAGGACTACGAGCAGGTGCTTTTGGGCCGCTCCGGACCCGACGAAGGGGGCTGGGAGATGGTCGGCGAGATCGTCGCCGTCGAGGCCGCCGACGCCTAACTCGTTCGGTTCGCTGGGTTCACAACCAACCGCTCCTCGTGGACCCATACTCGTTAGATAGATCGGCTATTGTTACGCATCCATAATAATCGCTTATGTTCTTCACCGGACGGAAACGACCGTCCACGAAGGGTAGCGTATCGCACACGCCGGCGGGAGCCTCGTTCTCGTCGCGCGTCGGATCGACCAAAGGCGACTCTCGAGGTGAGGGATGCCGACCGATCTGAAACGCGACCTCGGGCTCGCCGAGACGACGGCCATCGCCGTCGGGGCGATGGTCGGCTCGGGGATCTTCATCCTCCCGGGGATCGCCTACATCACCGCCGGGTCGGCCGCGGTTCTCGCGTTCGTCATCGCCGCGATCCTCGTGTTGCCCGCGGCACTTTCGGCCGCCGAGATGGCGACGGCGATCCCGGAGGACGGCGGCCCGTACCTGTTCGTCGAGCGCGGAATGGGGCCGCTCATGGGGACGATCGCGGGGGTCGGGACGTGGATGATGCTCTCGTTGAAGAGCGCGCTCGCGCTCGTCGGGGGCGTCCCGTATCTCGTCTACGTCCAGCCGTCGCTCGCGGAGGCGATCACCGTCCTCGCGATCGGGTTGGCGCTGTTTTTCACCGTCGTCAACCTGATAAGCGCCGAGGGGTCGGGTAAGCTCCAGTTCGGCATCGTCGCCGCGCTGCTCGTCGCGCTCGCGTGGGTCGTCATCAGCGGAGCACCCGACGTGCAGGCCGACCGGGTCGCCGGCGCGTTCGACCCGGCGACGGAGGGGATCCTCGCGGCCACCGCCATCGTCTTCATCTCCTATGCGGGGATCACGAAGGTCCCGGCGGTCGCCGAGGAGGTGAAAAACCCCGGTCGAAACCTCCCGCTCGCGATGGTCGGCGCGCTCGCCATCGTCGCCGTCCTCTACGCCACCGTCGTCTACGTCACCATCGGCGTCCTCGATGTGACGGCGGCGGTCGAGGCCGGCGAGTTGCAGTCCGACGGTGAAGGGGCGATCATCGCGCTCGTCGCCGATCAGCTGTTCGGGTTCACCGGCGTGGTCGTGATCGTGATCGCCGCCATCCTTGCACTCGCTTCGACCGCGAACGCCGGGATCCTCGCCGCCTCGCGGTTCCCGCTCGCGATGGCCCGTGACGGGATCTTCCCGTCATCCTTCGAGCAGGTCAGCGAGCGCTTCGAGACCCCCGCGAACGCCGTGGCGCTCACCGGCGGGCTCCTCCTGGTGCTCGTCTCGTTCTTTCCGATCCAGACGGTCGCCTCCTTCGGCAGCGCCTTCCAGATCCTCGTGTTCATCCTGCTCAACATCGCGCTCGTCGGCTTCCGTGAGGGTGCGGTCGCGGAGTACAAACCGGTATTTAAAGCGCCGTTGTACCCGTGGCTCCAGCTGTTCGGCATCATCGGCGGCGGCTACGTGCTGTTTCAGCTCGGTCTCGTCCCCTCCCTCGGCGCGCTGGGGATCGCCTCGCTCGCAGCAGCCTGGTACTTCCTCTACGCGCGACACCACGTCGACAGCGAGGGAGCCGCCCGCGACGCCGTCCGCCGTGGGGTGGCCGAGCGTTCCGTCGAGCGGACCCGCAAGGCGTTCGAAGGCCGCGACGGCACCGACGTGCTCGTGGCGCTCACCGAGTCGACGACGCCCGAGGCGGCCCGCGACATGACCCGGATCGGGCTCGACGTCTCCCGGTTGCGCGGCGGCCTCATCGACGTGGTTCGGTTCGATTCACATCCGCATCGGGTGTTCACCGCCCACACCGACCGACTCGAGAGGCCGACGGGTACGCTCGGCGACTGGCTTGGCTTCGGCGACGAGCCGCCAAGCTGGTTCCCCATGGAGTCCGCCGAGGAGCCCGCTGGGACCCGCGATAACGACTCGACGACGTCCCGCGGCGACGGCGGCACCGAGCGGCTGGCGCATCCGCCGGACGAACCGCTTCGGGTCGAAGACCCCGAACGGGGGCGACTTCAACGCCACGTCGTGAGCACCGAGAACGTTGTCGACTCCGTCGCGGCGTACGCGGCCCACGAGAGCATCGACCTCGTCCTCGCGGAGCGGCAGACCGCCGACCTGCACCGGGCGTTATTCGGCGGTGAGACGGCCAAACTCCTTCGCGAGGTTCCCTGCGGCATCGCGCTCGTCGAGGACCGCGGCTTCGACGGCGACGAGACCTTAGCGGAGATAGCCGTCGTCACCCAGCGGGGCGCATACGACCCGTTGAAGCTGCTTATCGCCGACGCCATCGCCGAGGAGACGGGTGCCACCATCTCGCTCCTGCAGGCGGTCTCGGCGGACCCGCCGGAAACCCAACGCGAGCGGATCGAGGACTACCACGCGGAGCTGATGCGCATCCTGACCGTTCCCGCCCGCTCCCGGATCATCGAGGCCGACGATCGCATCTCCGGGCTCGCGCGCTTCGCGACGCCGGCCGACCTGCTCAT
>PWGU01000114.1 GCA_003554605.1 Halorubrum sp. | reverse complement strand
GTTGACCCCCGGCGGTCTTATAAGGTGTGAAGCCGGCCGCCCATGTCGGTAGTCGGATGACCGCCGTCACGTCCGCTTATCGGGGCGTCGCGATCACGCCCAGGTGATCCTCGTGATACGGATCGAGCCGTTCGGTCCCGAGTATCTCGTAACGGTCCTGGAGGCGATCCAGCGCCCGCTCGAAGACGGCCTCCGGCTTCTCGGTGACGTCCTCGCTACGAGCCTTCACCGCGAGCAGGAGCCGCCCGTCGGGCGCGAGGAACCCCGCGTTTCGGACGGCGACGGTCGCCTGCCCCCGAGTGGCGACGTCCTGGACGATCAGGTCGAGGCCGCACTCGACGACGTGGGCGTAGGTCTCCGGACGACGGGCGTCCTTAAGCAGTGGGATCAGTCGCTCGCGCGATTCCGCAGCCGCCAGCAGGTCACGGGCGGGCCGCGGCGCGAACTCCACCGCGTAGGTCGGTCCCGCGAAGTCGGCGACGTGGCTGACCGTCGTCCCGGCGGCCGCACCGAGGTAGAGCGTCGTCTCACCGCCGACGAGGCCGTGATCCATCCCGAGTTCGATCATCGCGCCGAGTTTCGAGCGGTTGGGGTCCCACGCCCGCCAGCCGTCCGCGGTGGGTTCGCCGTACACCGGCTCACCGCGTGTGGCGAGCCGCGAGCGACCCTCGAAGCTTCGGCGCTCGATGCCGGCGGGAAGGGGTTCCTCAGGCTCACTCATCGCCGTTCACCCCCACGGCGCCGCGGCCGCCGTCTTCTTCGCCAGTTCCCTCGGCACGCGCTCGGATCGTCGCGATCCGTTCCCGGAGGTCGTCGTGGATCTCCTCGCGGAACTCCCCGGAGTAATGGTCGACCCGGGCGGCGAGGGTGAGTTTTCCGGCGAACGCACGGGCAGCCGATCCGCGGTCCGCCGGCCGCGTGTTTCGGACGAACTCGTGGGTGAAGATGACGCCGTGTTTCGGGGAGGGGGCCCGCCCGGCGAGGTGGGCGAAGAGCGCGTCCTCCGCGCCGAGCACCTGCACCGTCCCGGAGGGCTTCTTCGCGAGCGACTCCAACCCGCCGGCCAGCGCGATCAGCCGCGCGGCGAGTTCGGGGCCGGCCATCGCCGAGAGATTAGGTGCCACCGCGGGCGCCGTGCGCTCGATGTATCCCGCGAGTTCGTCGCACTCGTCGGCGAGATCGGCCGCGCGAGCGGCGAGCGAGACGGCGCGGTTCTCGGCGGCCCCGCTCGGCTCGCGGTCGGCGACCTCGCGAGCCCCTGCGATGCCGGTCGGGGCGGTCTCGAAGATGGCCCCGGCCCACTCGGTCGCGCGCTCGGCGACCTCGTTTGCCGTCCGCTCGCAGTCGTCCATCGCCCTCACGGCGTGGATCAACTGTCTGTCGTCGGCCCCCTCGCGCTCGCGGACCGTCCGCCGTGTCGCCCGTGTCGCCGCCGCCCGGAGCCGATCGTAGTAGTCATCGGCGTCGGCGGCGAACCCCGAGTCGATCGCCAGCCTCGGCCAGTCACGGGGAACCTCCGCTCGTCCCCCGGCGATCGCGTCGGCGGCCGCGTCGTCGTCCTCGGGGTCGAGGCCGCCGAACCAGCCCCCGTTCGTCGCGTCCGTGTCCTCGCTCATTGACGGTCGTTCTCGCCGGGCGGGTAAAGTCGTTCCCGACCGTGGCTCGACGACGGCGACGGATGAGGGTTGGCCAGCCACGTGGTGTCCAGAACGTGCTGGGTCGCCGGGAAGGTCGCCGGGAAACGATCGGGAGAGTGATCGGCGGTCGAGGAGTCGGTGGCCGTCGCCCCATCGACGAGCGATCGGCGGTCGGGGGGTCGGTGGCTCCCGCGACGTTACCGAATATAATTTCACAGGTTAACTGAAAGCACCTTTTGAAAATTCTGATACTTACTTTTGGGATCGGAAACCGATCTTCCGATTTGGGTAATTTTATGTGGTGAGAGCGGGAAGCACCGATGATGAGCAACGAAACTCCGGAGTGGAATCCGAACGATCTTTCGCTCGAACCACTCGATCAGAACGCCCGAAACACCGGGCCGTACGACGAGGACTTCGACTACGCGGAGGCGTTCGCCTCGCTCGACCTCGACGAAGTGAAAGCCGACATAGAGGACGTGCTCACGACCTCCCAGGACTGGTGGCCCGCCGACTACGGCCATTACGGTCCCCTTATCATCCGGATGGCGTGGCACAGCGCGGGAACCTACCGGACCGGCGACGGTCGCGGCGGCGCTGGCGGCGGCACCCAGCGGTTCGACCCGCTGAACAGCTGGCCGGACAACGCGAACCTCGACAAGGCCCGACGCCTCCTCTGGCCCGTCAAACAGAAGTACGGGCGCAAGCTCTCGTGGGCCGACCTCCTCGTCCTCTCGGGGAACGTCGCGATGGAGTCGATGGGCTTCGAGACCTACGGCTTCGGCGGCGGCCGCGAGGACGACTTCGAGCCCGACGCGGGCGTCGACTGGGGTCCCGAAGAGGAGATGATGGCGGACAAACGCCACGACGACGACGGCAACCTCATCGGGGACCTCGCCGCCGACCACATGGGCCTCATCTACGTGAACCCCGAGGGTCCCGGCGGCGACCCGGACCCCCTTGAGTCGGCGAAGTACATCCGGCAGTCCTTCGACCGGATGGCGATGAACGACGAGGAGACCGTCGCGCTCTGTGCCGGCGGACACACGTTCGGGAAGGTCCACGGCGCGGCCTCCGACGACCACCTCGGCGCGGAACCCGGCAAGGCACCCATGGAAAAACAGGGGCTCGGCTGGGAGAGCGACTACGGCGAGGGCAAGGGCGCGGACACGATCACGAGCGGGATCGAAGGTCCGTGGACCCAGTCACCCACGAGCTGGGACCTGGATTACGTGAACAACCTGCTTGAGTACGAGTGGGAGGTCCACGAGGGTCCCGGTGGCGCGTGGCAGTGGCGGCCGAAGGACGGGGAACTCGAAGGCTCCGCGGAACACGCACACGACGCCGACGGGAGCGCCACCCCGATGATGTTGACGACGGACGTCGCGCTCAAGCGGGACCCAGAGTACCGCGAGGTGCTCGAACGGTTCCAGGAGAACCCGATGGCGTTCGGCATGGCGTTCGCGAAGGCGTGGTACAAGCTCATCCACCGTGACATGGGCCCACAGGAGCGGCTGGTTGGCCCCGAAGTCCCGGACGAGCCGATGATCTGGCAGGACCCCATCCCCGAGGTGGACCACGAGCTCGTCGGCGACGAGGAGGTCGCGGAGCTGAAGGCCATGTTGCTGGAATCCGACCTCACCGTCACCCAACTCGCGAAGACCGCGTGGGCGGCCGCATCGACCTACCGCGACAGCGACAAACGCGGCGGCGTCAACGGCGCTCGCATCCGGCTCGACCCCCAGCGCGACTGGGAGGTCAACGAGCCCGAGGAGCTCGATGTCACCCTCGACACGCTCGCCGAGATCCGCGAGGAGTTCAACGCGTCCCGCGAGGACGACGTCCGGGTCTCGCTCGCCGACCTGATCGTCATCGGCGGCAACGCGGCGGTCGAGCAGGCGGCCGAGGACGCCGGCTACGACGTGGAGGTTCCCTTCGAGCCGGGCCGCACCGACGCCAGCCAGGAGCAGACGGACGTCGAGTCCTTCCAAGCGCTGCGCCCGGACGCCGACGGCTTCCGGAACTACTACACGGGTGCCGACCCGATGAACCGCCCCCCCGAGGAGCTGTTGGTCGATAAGGCCGACCTGCTCGACCTCTCGGCGGCCGAGATGACGGCGCTCGTGGGCGGACTGCGGACGCTCGATGTCACCTACGGCGACTCCGGCCGCGGCGTCTTCACCGACGAGCCGGGAACGCTCTCGAACGACTTCTTCGAGACCGTCCTGGACATGCGCTACGAGTGGGAGGCCATCGACGACGAGAACCTCCAGTTCGCGGTGGTCGACCGAGAGACTGGCGAGGAGGTCTATGAGGCATCACGCGTCGATCTGGTCTTCGGCTCGAACCACCGCCTCCGCGCGCTCGCCGAGGTCTACGGGGCCGAAGACGGTGAGGAGGAGCTCGTCGAGGACTTCGTCGACAGCTGGCACAAGGTGATGCAGCTCGACCGGTTCGACCTCGAATAGGACGGCCGTCGCTGACTGATTCTTTTTTAAGTAGTCCAGGGCACCCAGCGTGCGCTCCCGATCTCGATCGTTCAGTTATAACCCTCGCCAAGTTGGCGACGGGACTCGTTATAACCAGGTCACTGCGGTCGGCGCGCTCCGGTGAGCGCCCGGCGGGCGCGAAACCGAGCGCGAGGGAGCCACGGCGGGCGGCGAGCGAGCGGAAACCGCTCGCCGCCCGCCTGCCGAGGCTGGGGAGGTCTGAGGCTGCGGTGCGGGTGCCGGGCAGGTTCGGCAACGGTCGACCGTCGCTCGTCGCTCCACCGAATGCCCCGATCCGCTCAGCGCTCGGTCTCCGTCAACACCGACCCGTGTACGCCCTCCTCAACGACATCGCGGAGTCGCTCGCGGGCGCGGTGACTCGTTCGGGCGTCGGTTCGGATCTCCAGTAGGTGCGAGCCGTCCGCCTCCTGTGTCTCACGAAACGCGGTTGCGACCTCCGCGACGGCGGGGTCGCGCGCCTCCGACGATCGTCGATCCACACGTTCGTACGCAAGCCCGTGAAGGTCCGCAAGCGGCTCGAACTCGATCCCGTGTGGCGTCTTGAACTGCGCCGTGAACTCCGGTTCGAACGACTCGATCGGGAGTTTATGAAAGATCCCGCCGCCGTCGTTGTTGATGACGACGACCGTGGCGTCGACGCCACACCGATCGATCGCGAGCAACCCGTTCGAATCGTGATAGAGCGCGAGGTCGCCGAGGACGAGCGTGAGGTCGTCCGTCGTCGCCGAGCCAGCACCGAGCGCACTGGAAACGATCCCGTCGATCCCCGAGACCCCACGATTCCCGAGCGCCGTCACGTTCGTCGTCGACGGCGGCGCGAACCGGTCGAGGTCGCGGACGGGCATCGAATTGGAGACGAAAAGCGTCGACGGATCGGCCAGTTCATCGAAGACCGCGCGGAGGACGTCGCCCTCGTGGAAGCGGTCGGCCGGGATGTCAACGCCCGCCTCCTCGGAGTCGCCCGAGTGTACCGCCCGGGCGACGCGGTCGGCCTCGACCCATTGCTCGCGCCACGAGGGATCACCCGATCGGTTGATCACTCCCGCGAGCCGCCGACACAGGCTATTCGGCTCGGCGACGACGAGATCGGTCGCCGCGAACTCCGCCTCCCGCCACCGGCCGCCCGGGTCGACGACGTATTGTTCCGCGCCCGTCGCCGCGAGGTACTTCCGAAGCCGTTTCGAGGTCGGTGACGCGCCCAGTCGGAGGACGACCTCGGGGTCGGCCCATGACGGGTGACTCGCGGCCGCCGCCGAGAGATAGGCGTCGTACGCGCCGATCACGGGGGCGACACGGACGTGTCCGCCGTACCGGAGGTTCGAGAGCGGATCCGCGAGGATCGGATAGCCCGTCGCGTGTGCGAGCGCGCTGACGGCCTCCGGGTCGAGTCCCGGTGGATCGGCCGGCCCGGCGACGATCAACCCCCGATCGGTCGAAAGCGCGCCCGCGAGCGCCCGGATGTCGCCCTCGGCCGGCTCCGTCGTGCCCCGGACGGTCCCGACGTACGCCCCATCGCGACCGTGTTCCGCGAGCGGGTCGAGATCGGGGGGGACGTCCCCCTCGACGGGCGTCGGCTCCAGCGGCTTTTTAAACGGAACGTTGAGGTGAACCGGCCCGGGGTCGACGCCCTCGGCGGCGACGAGCGCGCGTGCGACGGTCGTTCGGACCGACCGGAGCGCCCGGTCGTTCGCCCTCGGTTCAGGGAGGTCCTTATAAAACCGGACGCCGTCGCCGTAGAGCTTCTCCTGATCGGCCGTCTGGTTCGCCCCGGAGTCGCGAAGCTCCGGCGGTCGATCGGCGGTGAGCGCGAGCATGGGAACGCGGGCGTTGTCGGCCTCCATGATCGCGGGATGGTAGTTGGCGGCGGCGGTCCCGGAGGTGCAGATGAGCGGGGTCACCCGGCCGGTTCGTCGGGCGCGGCCGAGCGCGAAGAACGCCCCCGAGCGCTCATCGAGCGCCGAGAAAACGTGGAGGTCGTCGTTGCGCGCGGCGGCCATCGTCAGCGGCGTCGAGCGGCTTCCCGGGGAGACGACGACGGCGGTGACGCCCGCGGCGACGAGCTCGTCGACGATGGCGGTCGCCCACAGCGTGTTCCGGTTGGGCGCGGTCATTGGCAGTTCTTTAGGGGCGTCGGTTAAATACCCGTTCGAGTCGTCACCCATGTGGTCCGGTTCCCGCCCGATCCGGCGGGCGCGTTCTGCAACGCTTATGGACGCCGACCGACTCCGATCGGGTATGAGCGAAGACGACGCCGTCGAGGTCGAGCCGACAGCGGAGTCCGAGGACGGGTCCGCCGGGGGCGACGACGAAACCGAACGCGACGGACACGCGGGCGACGACGAAACCGACGGGGCCGCCCCCGCGGATCCCGCCGAATCGGGCGATAGCCTCGCCGCGCAGGTCGCGGAACACGACGAGGAGCTCGCCGCGGAGGTCGCGGCGCTCGAATCGGACTTCGCGGAGACGGAGGCGGAGGCGGTCGCGCTCGAAGCCGAAGTCGAGCAGTTGACGAGCAAGCTCGCACGTGTCCGCGCCGACTTCAAAAACTACAAGCAGCGCGCAAAGCGCAAACGCGAGGAGATCCGCGAGCGGGCCTCCGAGGCGCTCGTCGAGCGGATCGCGCCCGTCCGCAACGACCTCCTCCGGGCGCTCGATCAGGACGACGACAGCGACATCCGTCCCGGCGTCGCCTCGACGCTGGAGAAGTTCGACGAGGTGCTCGCCGAGGAGGGCGTCGAACCGATCGAACCGGAGCCGGGCGAGGCGGTCGACCCCGCGCGCCATCAGGTGATGCTCCGCGTCGAAAGCGACGAGCCCGAGGGAACCGTCCACGAGGTGTACGAGCCGGGCTACGAGATGGGCGAGCGGGTCATCAGTGAAGCACAGGTGACCGTGAGCAAGGGAGACGACGAGTAGGGACGCTTCCGCCGGCGGTGCCAGCGGATTTAACAGGACGCGTCACCCAGCCCTGCGCATGGGAGACGGTGACGGGCGTGGGACCGCGTTCTCGGAGGGGTTCGTGGTACCCATCGCTGGACTGTTATCGCTGTTGTTCGCGTTGATGGCCGGCGTGACGCTCGGAAACGCGATCGGTGGCGCGCCGAGCGGGTACGCGCTGCCTATCACGTTCGGTCTCGTGAGCCTGCTGGCGTTCCGGTTGCGTCAACGGGCCCGTGCCGCCCGCGAAGTGGACGAGTGAGGGGTATTTCGGGCCGAACGACGAGGCGTACCGTTCGGAAGGGATCACTCGCGCTCACTGGACGCCTGCGCCTCGCGGGCGATATCGAGGGAGATGAAAAAGCCGAAGTACGCGGGGATCCCGGCGAGCATGAACAGATAGAAGGCCCACTGGGGGGCGTCCGTGAAGACGAAATCGAACAGAAAGGAGATAAGCGCGACCCACACAACCGCGAAGATCAGGTCGTGGACCATCCCGGTCCGGTTCTCGCGGACGTGATCGGCGACGCGCTCTTTGAGGCTCATTTTGGTCCGTTATCGAGTGAAGGGAAAGCGGATACGTTACTCTTTCCGTGCTCGTTAGTCCTCCTCGGCGCGATAGTCGACGACGAGGACGGGGACGTGGGTCGACCGCAGCGTCCGCTCCGTGACGCTGCCCAGCAGCGCCCGCCGCACGCCCGCGCGACCGTGACTGCCCATCACGACGAGGTCGATGTCGTTCTCGCGGGCGTAGTCGGCGATCACGTTGTGTGGTCGGCCGCCGGCGTGGCGCTCGACGAACTCGAGCCCTTCGGCCTCGGCACGGTCGCGCACATAGCCGGTCGCCGCCTCGGCGTCCTCGCGCAGCTCGGTCATCTCCGGGAACCGCCCCTGGCGGATCCGGTCGACCTGTTCGGTGCCGAGCGCGTAGTGGACGGCGTCGGTGTCCGCGACGAAGAGCGCGTGGACCTCGGCGCCGAACTGTTTCGCGAGGGCCATCGCGTGATCGACCGCGTTCTCCGCCACTTCGCTACCGTCCGTCGGGATCAGGATTCGTTCGTACATTGGGTTGTCAGTCATGGTCAGTCATCCGCCGGCGCGTTTCCGTTCTTTTCGCGAACGACCTCTGCTGCGGTCTTGTTTCGCGGCATCGGCTCAGGGCTGTGACACTGCCGGACCATCATCTTCGTCCGCTCGGGCGGCTCGTCGGTAACGTACGAGACGAAGACCGTGATGAGCATCACGAGCGGCATGCCGATCAGCGCGGAACCGACGGCGGGCATCCACGTGGCGATGGCCTCGATCCCCCAGCCGCTTCCGAAGTGGCCCTCGTTGAACATCGGGGTGAGCCAGATGATCAGGCCGGCGATCATGCCGGCGAGCGCACCCTGCCGGTTGGTGTTCTCCCACCAGAGCCCGAGGAAGAACATCGGGAACAGCACGATGGCGGCGAGCGAGAACGCGAAGGAGACGAGCGCCGCGATCGGCGCGGTCGGGTCGAGCGAGAAGATGATCGTGAGCACGCCGATGGCGACGAT
>PWGU01000082.1 GCA_003554605.1 Halorubrum sp. | reverse complement strand
TCGGCGTCCTCGTACACCCAGCTCGCGGTGTCGAGGTCGTAGTCGACGAGTTCATCCTCGTCGAAAAAGAGCGCGATCTCTCGCTCGTTCGCGCCCTCGTCCTCGTGGTCGGAGGCGTGGATGACGTTGTGGCCCAGATCGAGTCCGAAGTCGCCGCGGATGGTGCCGGGCGCGGACTCGGCGGGGTCGGTCTCGCCGACCATCGAACGGACCTGTCGCGTCGCGTCCGCCCCCTCCCAGACCATCGCGAAGACGGGGCCGGAGGTGATGAACTCGACGAGCCCGTCGAAGAAGGGCTTGTCCGCGTGTTCGCCGTAGTGATGGTGTGCCAGATCCTCGTCGATCCGCATCAGCTTGCCGCCGACGAGCTTCAGCCCGCGAGCCTCGAACCGCGAGACGATCTCGCCGATAAGCCCGCGCTGGACGCCGTCGGGTTTGACCATCACGAAGGTCCGCTCGTCGTGGTGGCTCATTCGTTTCGACCCTCCCCGCGGCCCTCCTCGGTCCATTCGAGGTCACGTGCCTCGCGGCCGAGGAAGTAGTTCTTCTCCGCCTTCGAGTCGACGAAGTGGAGGATCGTTCCGTCGGTCTTCACGTACATCGTGCCCGTTCCGGGCTCGATATCCTCGCCGGTGTAATCGCAGGTGCGTTTTTCGACCATCTTATCGCCCTCCGATGGAGTCCGCATCGCGCTGGGTCTCGCGGAGCTGGAGCACGTCGCCCAGCCGCACCGGACCCAGGACGTTTCGGGTGATGATCCGTCCCTGGTTCGATCCCTCCTGGATGCGGCATTTGACCTGCATGGCCTCGCCGTGCATCCCGGTCTTGCCGACGACCTCGATCCCCTCCGCGGTGGTCGAGTCGCTGGTTCCCTCTTCTGCGCTCATGGTGGGTTATCGAAGCTCCGCGACCTTCTCCGCGATGTCCTCGACGTCGTCGGCGGCGTCGCCGGCGTCGACGATGGCGGCGGCGGCCGAGCCGACTTCGAGGCCCGCGGCGAGGCCGACCTCGTCCTGCGTGTCGACGAAGATGACGCCGATCCCCTTCTCGTCGGCCAGCTCTGGGAGGTGCATCACGATCTCCTCCGGGGAGACGTCCTCGGCGACGAAGACGAGTTTGGCGTTGCCGCGCTCGACGGATTTCGTCGTCTCGTTGGTTCCTTTCTTTACGGTACCGGTGTCTCGGGCGACCTCGAGCGCCTCAAGGGCTCGCTCTGCGAGGTCGGCTGGGGTGTCGTAGTCTACGTAAACTGCCATGGTTGTTCACCTTATCCTCCCCGCGGGCTCGCGTGTCCGTCCCGTGGTCGGTCCCTATCGGAACGGCACATCATCAACCCCGAAGAGGCTGTAGCCCGGAATTGGCAAGGGCATCATAAAAGCGTGTCCAATGCGATCCGGCCATGTGAGCCGGGCGCACGCCGTTTGCCGCGTGCGGTTTCGGGGGACGCTTCGGAGCGATCTTTCGGGGACGCTACGGGACGATCTTCCGGGGACGCTCCGAGGGCTTTACCCGCGTCCGCCGACTTCCCCCAACTAGATGGCTCGGTTGGTCCACTACTCCGATATCGAGAACGTCTTCGACGCACCCGAGCGGGCGGCCCGGCTCACCGGGCAGATCCGGGCGCTTTCGGGGCCCGACGCACTCGTTGTCGGCACCGGCGACACGACCGCCCCCGGCGTGCTCTCGCTCGTCGCGACCGGTCGGCACATCCTGGAGTTTTACGCCGCGACGAACACCGTCCTCGACACCTTCGGGAACCACGAGTTCGATTACGGACCGGACCCGCTTCGGCAACTCGTCGCCGACGCGCCCGTGGAGTTCGTCTCCGCAAACGTGCGAGATGAGGAGGGCGAGCCGTTCGGCCGCGCTGAGGGCGTCGTCCCGTGGACGACCCGCCGTATCGGCGAGTCGACTGTCGGGTTCGTCGGGCTCACGGACCCCGCGACGGACTCGTTGAACCCGATGGCCGAACCCCTCTCGTTCGACGACCCCGTCGAGGCCGCACGGGGGGCGATCGCCGACCTCCGATCGACGGCCGGTGAGCCCGATCACCTCGTCGTCCTGTCACACCTCGGCGGCGGCGACGACGACATCGCGGCCGCCCTCGACGTGGACGCCATCCTCGGCGGCCATATCCACAGCCGGCGGAACGAACACGTGCACGGCACGCTGCTCGTGCGTCCGGGCGTAAACGGCGAGACGGTCGTCGAGGTCGACCTCGATGGGCCGCGAGCGACCGCGACGCTCCACGAGCCGAACGGCGCTTCCCCGTACGAGCCGATCCGGGAGGCCCTAATAACGCGGATGGCCGCCGCCGACCTCGATGAAGTGATCGCCGAGGTCGAGGACCCGATCGAACGGACCGGCGAGGTCGTCCACGGCGGGGAGTGCCGCGTCGGCAACTTCGTCGCGGACGCGTTCCGCTGGGTACACGACGCCGACGTGGGCCTCTCGAACGCCGGGGGGTTGCGGCAAGGCGACCCGTTGGCCGGCGAGGTGACGAAAGCCGACCTGATCAGTTTGATCCCCTTCGAGGAGCCGGTCGTGCTCGTCTCGCTCACCGGTCGGGAGCTTCGGGCGGTGTTGCGGGAGATGGCGGCCCCCGACGTCGACTTCGGCGAGGCCGACTGGTGGCACGGACACGTCTCGAACGTCCGCGTCGTCTGGGACGCGACCGAGGAGCGACTCGTCGAGGCGACGGTCGGCGGGGAGCCGATCGATCCCGACGGCCGGTACACCGTCGCCACCTCGGAGTACCTGCTCCACTCCGAACACGAGTTCCCGACGCTGCAACAGCGTCACCGGATCGGCGAGGGCGACATCCAGTACGAGGTGCTCGCCGCGTACGGCCGCGAACACGGGATCGACCCGACGATCGAGGGCCGGATCGAGATCCGAAACCGCGTTACGCCGGCGCAAGCCGAGTAATCAGGGACGAACGGAAGCGTCCTCCGGCCGATCAGGGAAGGTCGATGTCGACGTCGTGCTGGCGGCTTGCCGCCATGAGGGTGTTATAAAGGAGCATCGCCCGGGTCATCGGGCCGACGCCGCCGGGCACGGGGGTGATCGCGCCCGCAACTTCTTTCGCGGAGTCGTAGTCGACGTCGCCGACCAACTCGTAGCCCCGCTCGGTGTCGGCCTCGACGCGGTTGATCCCGACGTCGATCACCGTCGCTCCTTCCTTCAGCATCGAGCCGTCGACGAACTCGGGGAGACCGGCGGCGGCGACGACGATGTCGGCGGCTTCGAGCCGCGCCTCCAGGTCCGTCGTTCGGGAGTGACAGACGGTGACGGTGGCGTTGCCGCCGGGGGCCTTCTGTAACAGGAGATTCGCCATCGGCTTGCCGACGATGTCCGAACGGCCGACCACGACCGCGTCCGCCCCCTCGGTCTCGACGTCGTAGGCCGCGAGCAGTTTTTGGACGCCGTGGGGGGTGCAGGGTTTAAATAACGGGTCGCCGGCGACCAGCCGCCCCACGTTCTCGGGGTGGAAGCCGTCGACGTCCTTTTCAGGGTCGATCCGTCGGAGGACGGTCCGTTTGTCGACGTGGTCGGGCACGGGGAGTTGGACGAGGATCCCGTGGACGTCGTCGCGCGCATTGAGGTCGTCGATGGTCTCATAGAGGGTTTCCGCCGGTGCGTCGGGGTCGACCTCGACATGGATTCCCTCGATACCGACCTCCTCGCAGTCGCGCTGTTTCATCGAGACGTACGTCTCGCTCGCCGGGTCGGTGCTCATAAGCACCGTCGCCAGCCCCGGTTTCACGCCCGATTCGGCGAGCGTCTCGACCCGATCCGCAATCTCCGTCCGGAGGTCCGCCGCGACCGCCTCGCCGTCGATGACCGTCGTCATGGTCGAGCCGAGACGGACGAGGGGTAAAAACCACACGGGATCGTGGTCAGCCGAGACATAATTTTGGCGGTTTGTGTGCACACATACGGATCGACCTGCTTGCTCAGCGGTACCCGCTCTGGGATCCTGACGCAGCCCACTTTTGTACCCGCGCGCCGATCGGTAAACCATGACGCTTGACCGTTACGCCGACGCCGTTTCAGACCTGAATCCCGGGGAGGGATCGGTCGAGACCGCCGAGTTGGTCGTCACAGACGACGTGCTCGTGAAGGTGTTCGTCCTCGGACCGGGCGGGGAGATCAGCCCGCACGAACACGCGGACGCGACGAACGTCTTCCACGTGATCGAGGGCGAGCCCACGGTGATCCGCGACGAGGAGGCCGAGACGCTCGCCGCGCCCGCGGTCGTGTTGAACGAGCGTGGCGCGATCCACGGGGCCCGAAATGAGACCGACGGGCGGGTCGTCATCACCGCCAGCCTCTGTCCGCTGCCATAATGGTCGCCGAGATCGACACCGACGAGTTGGAGACGCTGCTCGAACGTGGGGAGCCGGTCCGGATCGTCGACATCAGGGACGAGCGCGCCTTCGACCGGGGCCACCTCCCGGGGAGCGAGTCGATCCCGTTCCCGCAGCTGACGACGCGGGTCACCGAGTTGGAGGGGGCCGAACGGATCGTCACCGTCTGTCCACACGGGATCGCCAGCCGCCAGGCCGCACAGCTGATCGGCAGCTACGTCGGCACCGCCGACGCGCGAGTCGAGAGCCTCCGAGGCGGGATCGAGGGGTGGCAGGAGGCCGGCAACGAACTGGAGCCGACCGAACCGGCAAGAGCGATAGATGACGAGGGCCCGGGGGATGGGCCCTCACCCGACCCCGACGAGGGGCCAGCGGCTCCTTTTTAACCCGTAGACCGGGATTTACATGCCGACAGTAGTGCCGCTCACCGCTTCCGGCGGACGACCGTCACCAGCGCACCCAGTGCGATCGCGACGATGGCCGCGAGCGGTCCGAACCCGGGGACCTCGTCCACCGTCTCGGTAAATCCATCGCCGATCCCATCGCCGACCCCATCGAGCGGTCCATCGCCCTCGACGGTCAGGGTCGCCGTCGCCGAGTTCTCCGGCCCGACGACCTCAACCTCCGTCGATCCGCCGTCCGTCGCGGTGAACTCATGTGTGATCGTCTCCGCGCCGTCGACATCCAACCGTACCGAGCTGTTCGCGATCGTCTCGCCACCGACGAGGATCTGCACGTCGCCACCCGCGGGGCGGTCGGCGTCGTTGGCGACCGTGGCGCTCACGGCGACCGTCTCGCCCGATTCGGCGACTTCGGGGGTGACCGAGAGGTCGCTGATCCGAACCGACGCGGGCTCCTCGACGACGACTGACATGGTTTCACCGGCGACCCTGACCTCGTACTCGCCGGGCTCCTCGAAGGAGTGTTCCACGGTCTCCGTCCGGTCGGATTCTGGATCGACGGTCCCGCGCTCGACCGTCACCGGCTCGTCGTCCACCCGCAGGTCGACCTCGTAGTCCCCGGCCACGCCGCCGGTGTTCCGGACCATCACCTCAAGCGCGAGCGTCTCGCCGGCGACGAGGCGAACCGGGTCGTCCGCGACGGGCCCCTCCCGGTACTCGCCCGTCACATGGACGCCATCGCTCGCGAGCCCGTATCCGACCTGTGCCGGCGGTGCCCCGAACGCCTCTGCATGTGCCTCCCGGTCCCAGACGGCCGGAACCGCGTCCGTCGTGGTGTAGCGTTCGGCGTCGTCACGGATCGATGCGGCGGTCTCCGCGTCGGTGTATGCGGCCGCCGCATCCTCGACGGCGTTGAGGAACTCCCGGTTGGTGACGGGATCGGCGGCGGCGTTGAGCTCCTGGAAGACGGTCGCGAGCGAGGCCCGGCCGTCGGTCTCCGTGCGAAGCTGTCGGTCGATCTCGCCGGCGACGAGCGACCCCTTCGTGTAATCGGGATAGCCACGCCAGGTTGTCGGGTCGTCGAGGATCGATCGGGCCTCCGGCTGGCGCTCCCCGCGGGCGAGTGTCCGCTGGAACTCGTCGAGGTCCGCCTCGCCGCGCTCCACGGCGAAGAGCGCGGCGTAGTAGGTCGCGGTCGCCTCGGTGAACCAGCGGGCGCTCCCGTCGCCCGAACCGCCGTCGCTGGCCGATCCCCCGTCCGACCCGCCCGCGCCGGTCACGTACGACTGGCGGGTGTGGACGTACTCGTGGGTCCAGACGTCGGCGGTCGTGCCGGCCGGCTCATCGTCCGCGACCCAGAGGTCGTGATCGCCGGCCTGGATGCCGCGGGCGGCCCACTCGACCTCCCCAGTGGGCGCGGCGATGGCGACCACCTCCTCGTCGCGAGCGCCCACCTGCAGCGCCGTCGCCGCGTACTCGAAGGCCGCAAATACCTCCTCGGGGGACGCGACGGGGTCGGCCGCCTCGGGGACGATGAGCCGGAAACGCTCACCCGAAACCTCGTGAACGTGCTCCTCGTACGGCCCGAGGAAGGCCATAGCCTGTGAGGCGACGCCCTCGCCGTCGACCCCGCGCTCGCGGACGACGGGAACCTCGCCGTCGACGGACGAGTAGTGCACGTCCGAGACCGGCGTTCCGACGAGCGCCCAGTCGCCGGCATCGACGAAGCGATACGAGCCCTCGCCGTCGAGCGGTCCATCGCCGTCCGCGGTCTCGTTGGCGGCCATCAGGTAGGTCACCGACGGACGGTCGGTTTCGCCATCCCACTCCCACGTCCCCTCGCCTTCATCGGCGTCCTCGACGCGCTCGAAGCCGTCCGCCTCGATACCGTGGTCGCTCGCGTCGCGGGGCGTGATCCGCAATGCACGGACGCGGTCGGGGATCTCGACCGTCGCCGTCACGCCGACGTAGCCAGGCTCATCGACGAGAAAGAGGTCGTCCTGGAGGCGTATCGGGTCGTCATGCGCGACGGAGAAGTGGTACAAATCGGCGGATCCGGTCCCGGAAGCGGGGTCGGTCACCGCCGCGATCGGTTCGGACGCTCCAACGGCTCCGATCCCGGCCCCGACGAGGAGGAGCGTGAGCGCGAGCGTCCAGAACGCGACGGGAAGTGCGGACCGCCGGGTGAGTGAGGACTGCCGAGTGAGTGTGGACCGCTTGGTGAGCGCGGACCGCCGGGGGAGTGTCGACCGATCTCCGTCATCCGGGGGCCGCGACCGATTCATACGGGACGCATGTCGTCGCCGGATTTATCCCTATCTCTCCAACTATACAGGGTGAGAATGGGGAGGAGGGAGCGTGTGACGAGTCCCTCCATCATGTGCTATGATTTCACATTACATAGGTATTGGCCGAATATTTCGGCACGGATCGTGGTGAACACAGGGGTCATCGGAGCCCTATATCGCGTGAATACGGGCGGTCCAGAAGTCCCGAAACGCATCCGAGAGCGCCGCCTCGGGCGACCCAGTCGCGTCCGAAACGTCGGTGTGATCGGCGTGTTCACGGACCTCGCCGAGCACGCTTCGTTCACCGACAACGATGGTCCGATCGACGCCTTCGACCCCCGAAAGAGCCTCCTCCGCGTCCCCGAGGTGGTCGGCTATCTGCCCGTCCCGCCGGCGTTCGAACCGTCCCTGTGAGAACCCGCCCTTCGAGTGGGCCTCCTTCACGTCCGCGGTGAACCCCTCGAAGGAGACGCGCTCGTCTCCCTCGTAGATGCCAAGCGCGAACGTATCCGAGCGGACGAGCGCGAACGCGAACCGGCCGGTCGGGAGGAACCACTCGTCGTGGAGCCGGAACCGGTCGTCCCAGCCGTCGAACGACTCCGGGGGCAACGCGGGCGAGATCGCCGCGCTAACCAGCCCAAGGTCGTCGCCGACGAGGATCGTCGGAGCCGCACGCCTCACAAGCCGGCTGCGATCCCCGAGGAGGTCCGCGACCGACGACGGAACCGAGTCCTCGTCGGCGACGCAGGCGGTAAACAGTCCCTCGGGATCGTCGCTCCGGATCGACCGCAGCCGACCGAGGACATCCCGAAGGCGGCCACCCCTGAGGTCGCTCACGCGGCGGAACTCCACGTCGGCCTCGCCCGATTCGGCCCGCTCGATCCGATCTTCGAGCTCGACGATCCGGTCCTCCAGCCGGTTGACCCGTTCCTCGGCGCGCTGGCGGTCGGCGACCGCGTCCGCGCGGCGCTCCGTCTCGGCCTCCGCGCGCCGTTCGAGGTGCCGTTTCTCCTCCTCCAACTCGGCGATCCGCTCCTTCAACTCGGACCGTCCGAGCAGGTCGTCGATCATGCCGGGAGAACGGGCCCGGCGTGGGTTAAATGGTGGCGTCAAAGAGGCCGTATACCTCCCCGAACACGGCGGCCAACAGAAACCAATAGGCCGACGCCTCCCGCAGGGGGAATATGGAAGCCGATATCCGCCCGTACGACGCCGGGACCGACGCCGATGGGCTCTACGACTGCAAGCTCGCCTTCGAGCGTGGACTCGGGGAGGGAACGGGCGGCGAGGAGAAGGCGGCCGCCTACGACCGGAAGCTCACGGACGCCTACCGGGAACGCTGGCTCGCGTGGGTGGATCGGTGTGTGGCCGAGGAGCCCCGTTGCGTCACCGTCGCCGTCGACGACGGGGCGGTCGTCGCCTACGTTTTCTGTCTTCCCGAGCGGCTCTCGATGATCTGGGACGCCGCCGTGATCAACGAGGTCTACGTCGCGCCCGAATACCGGGGGACGGGGCTGGCCGACGACCTGATGGACGCCGCGCTCGCGCTCGCGGCCGACCAGGACCTCCCGCT
>PWGU01000088.1 GCA_003554605.1 Halorubrum sp. | reverse complement strand
CGCTCCTCCAGCTTGCCGATCATCTCGTTCGCGCTCGCGGGGCTCACGTCGAGGGCGTCGGCGATCGCTCCCGTCGAGGCCGGCCCATCGGTCGCCCGCTGGATCACGTAGATCGTTTTTAAATACTGGTCGGCGGTGTTCACGTCGTCCCCCCGTCGCGGTCGCTCCCGAAACGGTACACAACCCGGTTCATCGTCGTTCCATGACCTCCGTCACCTCGCGCACGCCCTCGGCTTCCTCCTCGCGGATCGACCGCAGGGTATCGAGCAGCCGGTCGCGATCCAGCGCGAACTCCGCATCGGACCCCTCGATCGCCGCGATGAGGTCGTCGTAGAACTTGTACGCGGTCTCTTCGTTGCACAGCTGGTCGTACAGTACGCCGTCGAAGTCCTCCGGACGGGTCCGTCCATAGCGGGCCTCGACGAGCGATTCGATCTCGTCGAACGGGACGCTCTCGACGCCGAGCTCGTCGATCAGCGCTTCGAGGCGGACACGGTGCTCGGCGGACTCCTCGGCGGCGTCCGCCAACAGCTCGGCGACCTCCTCGTCGAGGTCCCCCTCGAGGCTTTCGGCGTGGTGGTGAGCCCGGGCCTCGACGACCTCCTCCAAGACGATCCCGATCTGGAGCAGGCGCGCGAGCTGGTCGTCGGACGTCACTCGACGCCCGACGCTCACGCCGGCCACCCGGACGAAACGACCGTTCGCATACGTTGCCCTCTGAGCGCCTCGGTGACTTAAAGCCGTTCCTCACGGGGTGGGGGCTCGACCGGTGGGCATCGCAATCGGGACGCGCGCGCCGGCCGCCTCGGCTCGGACACCCGGCTCCCCGTCCGGTCCCTAAAGATACTCGAGTTATTCCGGGAAATTCGCGTTAACTGATGCTAACTCGGGGTGGTTACCCCCAAAACCAGGGCAAACTCGCGTTTACTACTGCCCCGTCTTATCCTCCGTCGGCCGATATCCCAGAATGCAATGAAGCTCAGAACACTCGCGACGGTCGCACTGGCGCTCACCGTCCTGATCGGTGGCGCGGCAGCGATGGGTGCGGCCAGCCCGGCGGATACACAGGCGAACGATGAGGCGATCGACGCCGAGGAGAACGCGTCCGACGAGGCGTCCGCGAACGATGACGCGAACGGGGCCGCTGACGACGCGGCGGATGCCGACGGCGACGGCCCGCCGACCAGCCTCCCCGATTCGGTTCCTGAGCAGGTGACACAGATCCACGAGCACATCCACGAGTTCATCAACGGCGACAGTGAGAACCTCGGCGACGCGGTGAGCGACACTGCCTCCGATGAGGAGGCCGATGACGCCTCGACGAACGAGTCGAGCGACGACGAGGACGAGGACGACGCGTAAGCCGGAAGCGCGCACCGGGAGGAGCGACTCGCGATACCGAACGGTTTCTTTTCAACACGGACGAGCACTGAACGAGGAGCAAAGCGTCCGTGAACAGCGGACGCTGCGTGGAACGACGCGGTGATAAAAGAAACGAGGCGGCCGAACGTCCGCTATCGCGACGCCTACCGCAGCCGTTCGGCGACGAGCGCCTCGACGTCCTCGCGGAACTCGTCGACGGCGATCTCCTCCAAGACGGGGACGAAGAAGCCCTCAACGAGCATGTTTCGGGCGACCTGCGAGTCGATCGATCGGCTCTCGAGGTAGAACAGGTCCTCCGCGTCGACCTGTCCAACCGTCGCCGAGTGTGACGCCTCGGTGTCGTGGTTGTGGATGATCAGCTTCGGGGAGGCGTCCGCCTCGGCCTCGTCCGAGAGCATGAGCGTGTTCTCACGCTGGTAGCTCGAGGTGTTCCACGCGTCCACGCCGACGTCCTGAACGCCCTCGTACACCGAGCGGGCCTCCTCATCGAGCACGCCACGCGTGACGAGGTCCGCCGTCGTGTGTTCGGCTCGGTGCCAAACGCGGGCGTTGATGTCGAAGTGCTGGTCGTCGTGCCCGAAGAACGTCCCGACGATCTGGCTCTCGGAGCCGTCGCCGTTCAGCTCCGTCTCAACGTCCGAGCGGGTCAGCCGCGAGCCGAAGTTGCTCTCGATCCAGTTGATGCTCGCGTAGGTGCCGGCGTCACCGCGCTTCAGCGAGTAGGTGGAGGTGTCCGGCGAGAGGTTCTGTAGCGAGCCGAACTGGACGTTCGCGTTCTCGCCCGCGACGATCTCTACGAGGTTCGAGAAGTAGCGGTCGTCCGCGACGTCCGCACCGGACTCGATCGATTCGAGGATCGTCACCGAGGCGGACTCCTCGGCGACGACGAGCGTCTGGCTGAACAGCGAGCGGGAGTTCATCTCCGCACGGACGGTGACGTCCTCGACCGCGACGCCCTCGGGGACGTAGACGAACGTCCCCGTGGTGAAGAGCGCGACCGACAGCGCCGTCAGATAGTTCTCGGTCGGGTCGATGACGGAGCCGAACGACTCCTCAAGCACGTCGCCGTACTCCTCGAACGCCTCGAGGAACGAGCAGACGACCACGTCGCCGTCGGCGTCGCGGTCGGTCGTGTCCGCCTGGTTCAGCGGGTCGACGAGCGTCTCGAAGTCTAATGCCTCGAGGTCGGTCCACTTGCGGCCGGGCGTCTGGATGACGTCCGGGAGCGGAGCGCTCTCTAGCGCCGCCAACGCGTCGAGACGGGTCTCGACGAGCCAGTCGGGCTCGTTTCGTTCCTCGGCGATGCGTCGTACCGTGTCCTCGGAGAGGCTCTCGATTGCTTTCGTACTCATATTATCCGAGCGAGCCCTCCATCTCCAACTCGACGAGTCGGTTCAACTCGACGGCGTACTCGATGGGCAGCTCCTCCGTGATCGGCTCGATGAACCCCGAGACGATCATCTGTTTCGCGTCGTCATCGTCCAACCCGCGCGACTGCAGGTAGAAGATGTCCTCGTCGCCGATCTTTCCGACGGTCGCCTCGTGGGCGACGTCGACTTTCGACTCGTTGATCTCCATGTACGGCATCGTGTCCGACGTGGAGTCGTTGTCGAACATCAACGCGTCACACTCCACGGCGGTCGAGGAGTTTTCGGCACCGTCGGCGATGTGCACGAGGCCGCGGTAGTTGGTGCGGCCGCCGTCCTTCGCGATCGACTTCGATTCGATCGTCGATTTCGTGTTCGGCGCGTTGTGGTAGACCTTCGCACCGGTGTCGATGTCCTGGCCCTCGCCCGCGAACGCGATGGTGATGTGGTTGTCGGATGCACCGCGCCCTTTGAGGATCGTCGAGGGGTAGAGCATCGTCGCCTTCGAGCCCATCGAGCCCGAGATCCACTCCATACGGCCGTTCTTCTCGGCGATGGCGCGCTTGGTGTTCAGGTTGTAGGTGTTTTTCGACCAGTTCTGCACGGTCGAGTACTGGACGTGGGCGTCCTCCTTGACGAAGACCTCGACGCCGCCGGCGTGGAGGTTGAACGCCGAGTACTTCGGCGCGGAACAGCCCTCGATGTAGTGGACTTCCGAACCCTTCTCGGCGATGATGAGCGTGTGTTCGAACTGGCCCATCCCCTCCGAGTTCATCCGGAAGTACGCCTGCACGGGCATGTCGACGGTCGTGTCCTCCGGGACGTAGACGAACGACCCGCCGGACCAGATCGCGCCGTGGAGCGCGGCGAACTTGTTGTCGCTCGGCGGGACACACTTCGTCATGAAGTACTCACGGACGAGCTCTTCGTGCTCCTGGACGGCTTTGTCCATGTTGCAGAAGATGACGCCCTTCTCCTCCCAGCGCTCCTGCATGTTCTGGTAGACGACCTCGGACTCGTACTGTGCGCCGACGCCCGAGAGCGCGTTCTTCTCGGCCTCCGGAATCCCCAGCTTGTCGAAGGTGTCTTTGATCTCCTCGGGCAGCTCCGTCCAGTCGTCGACGCCGGCACGCACGTCGACGTCAGGGCGGATATACGGGATGATCTCGTCGACGTCGACCTCGCTGATGTCGGGCTGGCCGGGCCAGTCGGTCGGCATCGGCATCTTCTGGAACTGCTTCAACGCGCGCAGGCGACGCTGGAGCATCCATTCGGGCTCGTCTTTGTCCTCGGAGATGACGCGGATCGTCTCCTCGGTGAGGCCCTTGTCCGCTTTAAAGGCGGATTTCTCCTCCTTTTTAAACTCGAAGCGGGCCTCGGTGTCGGTCTCTTTCAGGTGTTCTTGTTCGGAACTCATGGTATTGGTTTGCGTTTGTGGGTGCTTAGCTCTGTTCCGTAATCATCATCGATTACGCCGCCTCGTAGACTTCCTCGCGGACCCAGTCGTACCCCTCCGCTTCGAGATCGGACGCGAGCGTCGCGTCGCCGCTTTTGACGATCTCGCCGTCGAGCATGATGTGGACGTGGTCGGGCTCGACGTACTCGAGGATGCGCTGGTAGTGGGTGATCTGCAGGATCCCGGTCCCCTGCTCGTCGCGGAGGGCGTTGATGCCCTTCGAGACGTCCTGGAGTCGGTCGATGTCCAGCCCGGAGTCGATCTCATCGAGCAGGGCGATGGACGGCTCTAACATTGCGGCCTGCAGCACCTCGTTCTGCTTTTTCTCCCCGCCGGAGAAGCCCGCGTTGAGGTAGCGTCGCATGAACTTCTCGTCCATGTCGAGCAGCTCCATCTTCTCTTTGAGGATCGACTGGAACTCGGCGACGCCGATCTCGCCGTCGTCGGCCGGGCCCTCCATCGGGGAGGTGTCGTAGCCGGCCTCCTCCTCCTCGTCGTCGGCCTCGTCGTCGTCCTCGAAGAGCTCCTCGCGCTCCTCCGCCTTCGCGTTGAGCGCCTGCCGCAGGAAGTTCGTCATTGTGACCCCCTCGATCTCCGCCGGATACTGGAAGCCGAGGAAGATGCCGAGCGCGGCGCGCTCGTTGGGCTCTAATTCGAGGAGTTCCCAGTGGTAGTCGTCCTCCTCGAGCTCCTCGTCGATGTCCGCGAGGTCCGCCTCCTCGAGGTGGAGCGTCACGGAGCCGTCGGTGACCTCGTAGGCCGGGTGGCCCGCGATGACCTTCGACAGCGTGGACTTGCCGGAGCCGTTCGGTCCCATCAGCGCGTGGATCTCGCCCGATTTCACTTCGAGGTTGACGCCTCGAAGGATACGCTCGCCGCCCTCTTCTTTCACCCGTGCGTGGAGGTTGTTGATCTCGAGAGTTGCCATGTGTGTTCTGTAAGCCTCGTGAGTCCTACGAAGTGGTTCGCGACGTTAATGCTTACGGAATCACCCGTCGAAACCGGATTTGTGGAAATAAAATTTTTCACACCGCGAAAAAGAATTTGGGTCGCTGGATTCGAACTACATAAAGGAGCCGAGTCCGGTCTGTTCCTGCCCGGTTTTGACCTCCTCCCACGACATCCCGAGCGACTCGATCACGCGCGCGATGGGGCCCTTGAGCGTCTTTTCGAGCATCTTCTCCCAGTCGACCTCGAACTCCTCGGGGACCTGATCCGGATACTCGAAACAGATCACGTCCGGGTCGCGTTTGAACTCGCCGTACAGCGGGTCCCGCTGCGGATCGAGTCCCTCCTCGGTCTCCATCCGCTCCCAGAAGTCCGGGTGGACCTTTTTTAAATAGAGCCGCTTCGGCTTCGATCCGCTGCCGAAGTTCGTCCCCAACATCCGGTTCGCATACATCGCGCCACGCACCTGCGCCGTCGGCGTCTCGTAGGCGTCCAACCGCTTGCCGATGCCACCGGGGATGCCGATCTCCTCGAGGTCCATCTTCCCTTCGAGGAATCGGTCGATGACGTCCGAGAGGTACGTCTTGATCGTCGCGAGGTCCGCATCGAGGTCGTCCCCCGTCACGATCGTCTCGATAACGTGCTGTTGAACTTCCTTCGTGATCCCCGCGATGTCCGACCGTTTATACTCGAATCCGGTGATGTCGATGTCGTCGACGTCCGCGCCCTCCTTCCAGATGATATGGCCCGCGTACCGCTTCTTTTTGCCCGCCTGGAAGAAGCGTCGATAAAGCTTCTCGAACTCGATCTGGAAGCGATGGAGCTCCGCGTTCAGCTCGTCGCGAGCGAAGTCGTCGTAGCGCTCGTTGATGTGGTCTTGGATGTCGAAGGAGGTCTCGATCGCCTGCTCTTTGTCCACTTCCTGCCCAAGCGACAACATGACCGAGTCGGTGTTGTGAAGAACGATTCCGCCGACACCGTCGACGAAATTTTGATTTTCTGCAACGCTCAGATCATACACGTATCCGTCGTGGTCAACCTCGTTGACGATCGGATCGCGACCACTCCGATAGAAATCACAGGTACGGATCGTGTAGCTCTCCTTTTCATTCCTGTATTTGAGCGAGTGTTTTCTTCCACGCTGAGTGAGCAACGTCGAGAGACCGGCAGCGAGTTCGCGGCTGGTCGTTTCGAAGTCGAAGTTTCGCTCACAGTACTCCCTCGTGTACCGCGGGAAGGTGCGTGACCCGTCGCCTTCGACGAGCACGTCGACGAAGAGTTGCTGTAATTCGCTCGAGAGATTGAATACGAATCCAGGAACGCGTTTTCCGCGCGATGTCTGGCCAGCAAACTCACGAAAGAACACGGCCGATAACTCGTTCATCATCTGGAGCTTCTGTGTCCTGTCATCGTACGTTACCGACTGGGTACCATCGCCGGTTTCGTATTCGACGGTTCGGGCTTCGGACGTATCGGACCGAATGATGCTTACCGTTGCCCCCTCAAACAGGCGAAGATAGTCGTCACGAAGGCCCTCCAGCCACTCCGCTCTCGATTCGGCGATACTCGCTCCGAACCGTGTATCCGTCGTCTCGATCGTCGACGCACTACCCTCGGTTATGTACGCAGCGAGCAATCGAACGAGCGCTCGTCCGTCCTCGGAGTCGAGTTCAATGTGCCGTCGCACCTTGACCGCCTTTTGTATCGTGTCGTGATGCTTGTGACCAAACCAGACCCAGTTATCGTTCGCGTGGACCCGTTTGACTTTCGTCTCCGCGTTCTCGCTGCCGACGCTCCGACCGTCCTCATACTCGCGCGTGTACCCGTTTAACACCTCATATACGTCGATCGTTTCGATCGGTTCGACTTCGGGAAGTCCGGGAACACGCAGTGGTTTCTCGACGTTCTCCGGCGTTGACTCGACCAATTCGTCACCGTCCTTGACAACGTACGAGTGGTCCCGCGTCGTCGTCGACTCACCGAACTTGTGCCGCAGGTTGACCACCGGCTTGTCCGTCTCATGCCGGATCACCTGTTCTATCGGTTGCCACTCAACATCGCCATTTTCGGCCACTGATAGTGCATCCCATCCATCCACGGATCGCCGCTCCTTGTCGGTTGACACCGAGGCGACCGGTCCGCCGTCAGTGGTGATGACGATGTCTCTATCCGCGGTCACGTCCGCACGCTCGAAGAGGTCGGCGATCGGGACGATTCGAACGATCCCGCTCGGATCGCGAACGACGATGGGTCTATCTCCGGTGACGCTGTCACCGTACGCGACGTCGTGACCCAGTTCGTTTGCGGCGGTTTCGGTGAAGGAAATGACCTCACGACCGGTCGCTGTGACGGCCGCAGCGCCCTCTTTGTCGTATAATCGGAACCGATCCCACCCCGTTACGCCGTATAACGATTGCCCGACAAATTGGAATTTGCCGTTCCGTCCCGCAAGGAGCGTGTGGTTGTCTTCGACGGTCACACAGTAGACGCCATCTTCCGACTGGCTCCGTGATCCGCTCCGGTGCATCCGAAGGGTGTTTTTCGCGTGTTCGGCCACATAGATCCGCCAACTCCCGCTATCGCGGTTGTAACTCGCGGTTAAGCCGAGGTGCGCACAGAGTCGAAGGACGTCGTCACGAAGCCGATCGCTGGAGGTGGTGTACCGCCACGAACTCGATTGGCGATCCCCGTCGCCGTCGATAAGCGTCTGGAGGAACCGATGTTTCTGTTCTCGACTCGCGTCGAAGACGAACTCGGGGACCCGCTTTTCGAAACTGTCGCCACCACAATACTTCCGGAGCAGGTCGCCGAGGAGTTTCGAGGTGAACTGATAGGACCGATCATCGACATAGCAGTCGAAGCCCATACTGTCGAACAGTTGCCCGATGGCATCGTGGGCTGAGTTACCCCCATCGGGAACCGCCTGTTGAGCGATCTTCACCGTCGTCGCCGACCCGCGATGGTTCTCGCCGAACTGTTTTGGTTCGGAGGTGTAGACGTTCCCCTCAGTGATGTACCAGGCGAGGAGATCGAGGAAGTCGTCCCCGTCGTAGGTCCGAGGGATCCACTTGCGCCCGGATTCACGATGGATGTAGCTCGTCTCACAGACAGACTCGATGTATTCGCGGTGTTCCTCGAACTCCGTGGCCGTAAAGACGTACCCGGTCTGACCGAGGTCAGCTTTCGGCACGCGCCGTGGCGTCCACCCGAGCTCGGCGGTGAAGGTGTGGCCGTGGACGCTCGGACGGACCCACACCTCGTACTCGCCGTCGACCAGCGTCGTGAGGTCTATTTCCTCTACACGCTCGCCGTCGGGTCCATTCCAATCGTGTGGAAGTTCGTAGTTGGTCGCTCGGTCGAGATCCCCGGCTTCGACGAAGGAGTAGCCGTCCTCGGTGATTCCATTTTTCTCGTTCTTGCGGACGAGCATCCGGTGATTCGGTGTGACGCGAAAATCGATCTTCGAGGTCTCGATGTCGACGAGTTCACCGCGGTATTCCGGATACGCGTGCGTCT
>PWGU01000056.1 GCA_003554605.1 Halorubrum sp. | reverse complement strand
TCCCGGCCTAGGCTTGTTGCTTCCTTCTGTGTTCTCCATCGCCTGGCCAGCCCTCGGCTACTCCAACCGACCATACTGTGATACTTATACCCGGAGGGGCGTCAGCGGCGACTTGTAGTTATATTCTCTGCTGCGTCGGTTGCTGGAGCGGCCGCCCGTTGTGTCGGCATCGCCCGAATAAGCCCCGCGATATATGAAAGATAGAGCTCAAAATACGCATTATTAGTAACAATGAGGTTCTAATTAACAACACTTTTATCTCAGCATCTCTATCGACGAGTATGGTCCGATCACGACGTGAACTCATCCTGAGTGGTGCTGGAGTGCTTACGATCTCGGCATTGGCCGGCTGTCTCGGTGATGACGATCCTGAGGCTGAGCCTGAGGATGCTGCCGAATCCGACCTCGACGATGATCATGACGACGACGGGGATGACCACGGCGATGACGACGAAGATGGATTCATCAACGAATTAGGTCTATACGAGTTCCAGTTGTTGGATCGAGCCCACGACCCGCACGAAGAGATCTCGTATATGCACGATGATCACTGGCATAGCTCCGGTGACTTCCCGATGGTTCCCGTGGGGGACAACCTCTCTGTCGGTGCTGAGGCCGCCGATGAAGACGGAAACGAGATCGAACTGTGGGACGACTACGAGTTCCGAGCGGCGGTGGTTTCCGGGGCCGACGAGGACGTGGTCTCGTTCGACTTCCACGGCGATCACATCCACGTCATCGGTGAACAGGAGGGGCTGACCGAGGTCGTCTTCCAGGTGTGGCACGACGATCACGCCGACTACCAGACCGAACCGCTCGCCGTGCAGGTCGGGGAAGCGGATGACGAGGAGCGTGAGTCGTTCAACGCGAGCGACGTCTCGGATGTGGAGATCCTCGACAGAGCACCCGATCCACACGAGGCGGTCGCCGACTGGCACGACGACCACTGGCATGGTGAACTGCCGACCGTCCCGGTGGACGACAACATCTCGCTGGGGGCGGTCTTCCTCGACGGCGACGAGAACGAGGCTGAACTCAACGGGGAGTACGAGCTACGAGTTCGGCTCGAAGACGATGCGGACGAGGTCGTCGCGTTCGACTACCACGGCGATCATGTCCATATCATCGGCGAGGAGGAGGGCGAGACCGAGGTGGTCTTCCAGCTCTGGCACGACGACCACGCCGACTTCGAAACGACCCCGATCGCCGTCACCGTCGAGTAAAGACTTGGCTTCGCTCAGGGCGCGCACCGGATCTCCGCTGACGTTCGTTCCCTTCGTTAAAACGCCCCCCGCAACCAGCCGCCGTCTGCGGGGACGACCGCCCCCGTGATGAACCCCGCGGCGGGAGAGGCGAGAAACGCCACCACTCGACCGAACTCCTCGGTCGTGCCCAGCCGTGAGAGCGGCAACTCCTCCTCGCGGATCTGTGTCGCCTCCTCGATCGAGATCCCTTCCCGCTCGGCGAGTTGGTCGATCTTGTAGTCGATCCGGTCGGTATAGACCCCGCGAGGGCAGACGCAGTTGACCCGAACGCCGTCCTCACCGAGTTCGTTCGCGAGGGTCTTCGAGAGCCCGAAGATCCCGGGCCGGATGACGTTCGAAAGCGCGGTGGTCGCCGGCGGTTCGAGCGCCGACGCGGAGACGAGGTTGACGATCGCCCCGCCGTCGCCCTCACGGAGCGCTTGCTGGGTGATCATACACGCCTGTATCGTGCCCCTGAGGACCGTCTCATACGCCCTATCGAAGTCCGCCAATGACGCCTCGGTGAACGGTTTCGTCGTCGTCCCCGCGTGATTCGTCACTAGCACGTCGAGTCCGCCGAGGGTATCGAGCGCCTCGCCGAGCCCGTTCTCGATGGAATCGGGGTCACTGAGGTCACACACCGCATAGCTCACTCGGTCCGGGTCACAGCCGGTCTCCTGCGTGATGTCGTCGACGGCGGCGGTCAGGTTGTCCGGATCGCTTGAGGTGACGACGACCCGTGCGCCCGCACGAACGAGTTCGGTGGCGCTTGCACGCCCGAGTCCACTACTGCCGGCCAAAACGATCGCCCGTGCGCCGTCGAGATCGAGATCCATACCGTGTGATGTACACACATCCGGATAAACGCTCAGGAAGGGGCGAGCACAGCCTCTGTAAGGGGGATGACGTTTATATCCCCTGCACACCCATATTGTGTATGAAAGACAATACAGGTACCGCCGATCCGACGAGACCGGTTCCCTTGGCGGACGAGGCTGACCTCGATGCGCTCCTCGCGGACGAGGACGCCGTACTGGTCGAGTTCTACACGGAGGGGTGTGGGATCTGTCGAAGCATGGAACCGGTTCTCTCGAACGTGGCGCGAGAGCTGACTGACGTCGTCGTCGCGACCCTCAATCCGCGCGACGATCCACCCCTCATCGAGCGGTTCGACGTCCGAAGCGTGCCGCTTCTAGTGCTCTTTATCGACGGGGATCCGGCCGCGAGGCGCGCGGATGGATTCGTCGGTGGCGACGACCTCACGGCCTGGGTCCGTGAGCACCGTCACTGATGGTCACTCCCGCACCCGTATTGCACTGAATACACAATACTTTTGTACTCCCCACACAAAGACAGTATTGTATGTCAGTCGAAACAGCGTTCAAGACCAAGTTCGATTACGACTGGAGCTACTCGCCACGGACGTCCACGCTCTTCGGAGCGTTCACCGCGGTCGCCATCGTCGGCTGGCTCGTGACCGTCCTCCTGACAGCGATCCACTTCTTCGCGCTACCGGCCATCCCGGCGGATGCACCGGTCCAGGGGAGCATCGAGGTTATCACGAGCCAGTGGGCGTACGTCTTCGGCGTGCCGCTCGCGACGCTCGGCGGGTTCTACTACATCACGACCTTCGGGCTGGCCCTGTGGTGGTTTGACACCCGGCACCCGCTGATCATCAAGATCCTCACGCCGATCACCGCGAGCGGCGTGTTGTTCTCGACCTACTTCGTCTACCTGCAGCTCGGCGTGATCGGCGAGATCTGCCCGTTCTGTATGGTCTCTGCGGCCGCGACGGTGATCCTCTTCGGGCTGGAGCTGGCCATCCTCTCGCGCAGTTCCACCCCAAAGCTGTCGGCGATGTCCGGCGACCTCGGTCGCCTCATCGGGAGCACGAGCATCGCGAACGTCATCTTCCCCATCCTCCTGGGCGTTATCACGCTCCTCGGGCTCTACGTCGTCACGATGTTGCCCCTGCCGGAGGTCGTCCCGTTCGTATGAGCCCGTCTGCGACCGTGGTGACGTCCGTTCCCTCGGTGGCGACGATGCGGCTCCCTGCGGTGCGGTATTGTCACATCCTTGCAAACGCTTTTAGGGGCCGGCGGCGTATATGAAGTGTATCATGGCCGATTCGATGAGCGAGATGCTGCGGCAGGACATGGAGTGTGAGGGCCTGTTGGCGTGTTTCCACGGGCTCAAATCGCTCGACAGGGAGTGCTTCCGCGTGCTCGTCGAGAGTGAGGAACCGCTCACGATCGACGAGGTCGCCGACCGTGTCGAACGCGAGCGGTCGACCGCCTACCGGGCGATCCAGCGCCTGCTCCAGACCGGCTTCATCAGGAAAGAACAGGTCAACTACGAGCAGGGTGGGTACTACCACGTCTACGAGCCGGCCGATCCGGACCGCGTCGCCGACGATATGCAGCGCCTGCTCAACGACTGGTATGCCCAGATGGGCCAGCTGATCGGCGAGTTCCGCGAGAAGTACGCCGCTGAACAGGCTCCCGTACAGGAGTAGTCGGACGGACATGGCCGCTCGGACATCGGTCGGCCCTGCAGCCGTTTAACGCGTTAGTTCTCGGCGGAGACCCCTCCCTGCCGACGGAGCTACAACCCGGCACCCACAATACCACCGTAGACGCCCGTCTCGCTCACGCCGGGGCGACTCGGGCCGCGCCCATGGAAGACGACACACAACAACGATATCTCGCGGCGAAACGGACCGTCGACGACCGCGCGCTCAACCGACCCGTCCTCGATGCGCTGACGCCCGAGTTGGGATCTGCGGGACACATCGTCGAGGTCGGCGCGGGGATCGGGACGATGCTCCAGCGACTCGTCGAGTGGGACCGTCTCCGCGTCACGGACGACGTGACGTACACGCTCGTCGACGTCGATCGGCAGTCGCTCGCGACCGCAACCCGACGGCTCCCCGCGTGGGCACGTGATCGGGGGTGGGGGGTTGCTTCCGACGGGACCGCCGACAGAACCCCGACGGGGAGCGGTGACGGGTACGAACCCATCGAAACGATCCACCTCGACACGGGGCGGGGAACGCTTACGGTTCGGGCGGTGCCCGCCGATGCGGTGGCGTTTCTCGCGACCGGCGAGCCGGACGTCGTGATCGGCTGTGCGTTCCTCGACCTGCTTCGTGAGCCCGCCGTCGACGACCTCTTTTCGCGGCTTCCGACGGGCTGTGTCTGTTACTTCCCGATCACCTTCGACGGGGGGACCGTCTTCGAGCCGCCGGCCTCCCCGGGGTTCGACGAGCTCGTCACCGAGCGGTATCACGAGGACATGCGGCGACGGGCCGATCCCGGGGATCCACACGCCGGCCGGCGGCTCCTCTCGCGGGCCGCTCGTGACCACGAACTGCTCGCCGCGGGTGCTTCGGACTGGGTCGTCGCCCCCGGACTCGACGGTGCAGCGCCGGACGCCTATCCGGGTGACGAGGCGTTCTTTCTCAGACACATCGTGCGGACGGTCCACGGCGCGCTCGCCGATGATCCGGCGGTCGACGACGCTGCCGTAGACGCGTGGGTCGAGCGGCGTCTCGACGACATCGATGCGGGACGGCTCGTGTATCTCGCTCACCAACTCGACGTGCTGCTCCGTGTCGGGCGCGATTAAAATAGCCCGCCGACCTTCGCCGCCAGCTTCGGCACCTCCTCCGCGATGGCGTGTCGCTTCACCAGCCCGAAGCCGGCGACGATGACGAGGAATCCGAGCACCGTGAACGGCGTCACCGGCTCGGCAAGCAGTACGACGCCGGCGACCGTCGCGACGACCGGGACGACGTAGGAGACGAGGTTGATCTCGAAAGCGCCGAGCCGATCCAACAGCGTGAAGTAGATCGTGTAGGCGATCGCCGAGGAGAACACCCCGAGAAAGACCAACGCCACCACCGCCGGCAGCTCCGTCGCCGGTGGCTGTTGGACCTCGCCGAGCCCAAGGCTCGTCGCGTGCATCATCATCGCGCCGAACAGCATCGCCCAGCCGGTGAGCGCGATGCTCGAAAAGCTCGTCTCGACGGTCCGCAGGCCGACGCTGCCGATCGACACCGCGATCACCCCGACGAAGATGAGCGCGACCCCGACCGTCACACCCCCCGTGAGGTTCGCCGGATCGGGCTGTGCGACCATCGCCACTCCCAGGAACGCGAGGACGACGCCGACGGATCCCCGCAGATCCAGGCTCGACTCGCCCACCCAGACGGCCGCGACCGCCGCGGTCATGATCGGCACGAGGCTGTAGGTGATCGCGGCGATGCCGCTCGTGGTGTACTGCTGGCCGATGAACAACAGCGCGTTGTTGGCCGCGACCGAGAGCCCCCCGCTGAAGAGGATGGCTGCAGCATCCCCGCGCGTTCGCGGCAACGGTCCCGTATCGGTCAACAGCACGAACGTCACGAGCAGCGCGGCCGCGAGATAAAACCGGTAGGCCGCATACAGCACCGGCGGATAGTAATCAAGCCCCACCTCGATGGCGACGAACGACCCGCCCCAGAGCCCGGCGAGCGCGAAAAAAAGCAGGACGTCTCGATACCGTGACACGGGTGAATCGACGCGGCCCCCAAATAAAGCGATGTGCTTTCCGGTCGAACGTGATCAATCCAGCGCGAGTGTGCGCGAGTGCGCCGGGGGCTCGGGGGCGGCCGACTCGGCCGCCGTGGTCGGCTCAGTACCCGCGGGCGATCAGGTAGTCCGCGATGTCCTCGAGGAGCCTACGAGGTTCGTTGTCGGGCAACACCGACAGATGCTCCTTCGAGCGCTCGGTGAGATCGACGGCCATCTCCCGGGCGTAATCGATGGATCCCGCCGCCTCCAGCGCGTCGACGGCCACCTCAACCTCGGCTTCGGTGACCGCCGCCGGCGTCTCGGCGTCCACCAAGCCGTCCACGTCGACGCCCTGTCCACGGGCGTGTAACGTGATCAACGTCTCTTTGTCCTCCACGAGGTCCGATCCGCGCTGTTTGCCCAACTCCTCGGAGGGAACCGTCAGGTCCAGCACGTCGTCTTGGATCTGAAACGCGCGGCCGGAGTCGATACCGTACTGATAGAGCGCATCGACGACCTCCCGGTCGGCACCGAGGAGGACCGCGGGGGTCGCGGCGGCAGCGCCGTAAAGCACCGCCGTCTTCAACTCGACCATCTCCAGGTACTCCTCGGGCTGGATGTCGTCCCTCGATTCGAAGGCGACGTCGAGCGCCTGGCCCTCACAGATCTCCGTACAGGTCGATGCCAGCAGCCGCATCGCTTCGAGCCCGTCGGTCGGGTCCGCGCCGGTTTCGGTCATCATCTCGAACGCCTTCGAGTAGAGCGTGTCGCCGGCGAGGATCGCCGTGGACGTGTCGTACTGCTCGTGGACCGCTGGCACCCCACGCCTGAGGTCGTCCTCGTCCATGATGTCGTCGTGGATGAGCGTGAACGACTGGATCACCTCGATGGAGACCGCCGCACGCATGACGTCGACGGGGTCGCCCGCGAGCGACGGGAACGATCGATACTTGACGGACAACGGTTCGACGTCCGTCACCGCCTCGGCGGCCAACATCGTCACGGTCGGTCGGAGCCGCTTTCCGCCCGCTTCGAGGATGTACCGCGACGCCTCATAGAGGCGTTCAGGACGCTGTATGGGAAGTTCCTCATCGATAGCGGCGTTGACCAACTCACGCCGCTCGCGGATGGCGTCCAGCACCCGCGCCTCCGTGGTCTCGCTCGTCATTCGACGAGTTGGATCGTGTTTCCGTTCTTCGTGACGTGGATGTCACGGCCGAGGCTGTACCCCTTCGAGGAGGCGAGATCGACGTACGGGGCGAACCCTTTGAGGTTCTGGTGGGCCGGGATGACGTGCTGGGGCTGGAGCGCGTCCAGCATCTCGTAGTGGCCCTCCTCGCGGAGGTGCCCGGAGACGTGGATGTCGTCGTAGATACGTGCGCCCTGCATCCGAAGCAGCTGTTCGGACTGGTAGCGCTGTCCCTCGTTGGTCGGCTCCGGGATGACCCGCGCGGAGAAGACGACCTTGTCGCCGTCGTCGAGCTCGTAGGGGGTCTCGCCGCGACCCATCCGGGTCAACATCGCACGGGGCTCGCCCTGGTGACCGGTGACGATCGGGAGGAAGTTGCCCTTCCCCTCCTTCATGATCCGCTTGAACGTCCGATCGACGGATTTCCGGTGGCCGTACATCCCGAGGTCCCCGGGGAACTCGACGAAGTCGAGCCGTTCGGCGGTCCCCGAATACTTCTCCATCGAGCGGCCCAAGAGGACCGGCTGGCGGCCGATCTCCCGGGCGAACTCGACGAGCGATTTCACGCGGGCGATGTGTGAAGAGAACGTCGTGGCGACGATCCCGCCCGAATAGTCCTCCATCGACATGAGCGTGTCACGCAGATGTTCCTTCGCGACCGACTCGGAGGGCGTTCGGCCCTTGCGGCCGGCGTTCGTACAGTCCTCGATGTAACAGAGGACGCCCTCGCCCTCGCGGCCGATCTCGCGGAACCGCTCCATGTCGATCGGGTCGCCGATGACCGGCGAGTGGTCCATCCGCTTGTCGAGCCCGTAGACGATGGCCCCCTCGGGGGTGTGGACGACCGGGTTGATCGCGTCGATGATCGAGTGGGTGACGTTGACGAACTCCAACTCGACGTTCCCGGAGTCACCGATGGCCATCGTGCCGCCCGCCTCCATCTTCACGAGGTCATTGTCGACCTGGAACTTGCTTTCGCCCTGGATCTGCTGTTTGACGAGTTCGATCGTGTACGGCGAGGCGACGATGGGCGCGTCATAGCGGTGTGCCAGCTTCGGGATCGCCGCGATGTGGTCGAGGTGCCCGTGGGTTGGGACGATGGCCTGCACGTCGCCTTCGAGGTCGCTCATCACCCGGTCGTCGGGGATGGCACCCATGTCGATCAGGTCCAGGCTGTGCATCTTCTCCGTCTCCACGTTGTCGTGGATCAGGACCTTGCTCAGGTTGAGGCCCATGTCGAAGATGACGATGTCCTCGCCCGCCCGCACCGCCGTCATTTGCCGACCGACCTCCTCGTAGCCGCCGATTGTCGCAATTTCGATTTCCATAGTTGGTGTGTCTAGCGCCGCAAAACGGCGCGTTGTCACTGAAACCCGCATGGAGGGGCCGTCTGCCCCGGCGTTTTACGGCGCGTCGGTTAAGGCCCCGCTACGGCCGAGCCGCGATCGGCTCACCGTGTCCCGCGGGAGTGTGATATGCGTGGCTACACGAGCGTCTCTTAAAAACTACCGGGTTCCGCGGCGCTCCGCTCACGCTCGGCGGATCGGGAGCTTAAATACGCTCACGGTCCGACGGTGCGGATATGAGATCGAACGCGGGAGCGAACGCGGACGACACGTCGATGAGCCGGCGCGGGTTCTTCCGTGCGAGCGCCGGGGCTGCCGCCGCGACGGCCGCCGTGGCCGCCGGGAGCGGTACCGCGGCAGCCGCCTACGACGGCTATCT
>PWGU01000138.1 GCA_003554605.1 Halorubrum sp. | reverse complement strand
CATACCGCCCGCCCTGCTGCTGGAGCCGATCGTGGTACTTCTTATAAACCTTGAAGTTGCCCGGTTGCCCGTCCGCGTGGCGTCGAGGGGTCGCTTTGAACTCCCACGGAACGCCCCGCTTCAGCCCATCGTACCGGCTCGTATCCAGCCGCTTGCCGTCCTCGTCGACGAGCCGGACATCAGGGTGTTCAATATATAAACGGCTCAGTTGGAATCTTTTTTAGACACAGTATCGGCTGAAACATCCGGTCGCCGAAGCGTGCGAATTGAGCGGTTGTTTGCTCGGGCTATTTATAAACGGTGCTGAGGAGTTGTGTAACTGTTTATAAGTAGCACGCTGATCCGGCCCATTCCGTGGAGTGGCGAAAGAGGATCGACCACCATCGCCGCTATCTACCCCGCACTTGAACTCGCACCTGCACCGCAGCCTCACACCTCCCCAGCCTCGCCACGGCTGGCGGGAAAGCCAGCCGTGGGCTCCCTCGCGCTCGGCTTCGCGCCCTCCGGGCGCTCACCGGAGCGCGCCGACCGCTATGGACTGGATTATATATCGTCTCACCACCCGTTTGGCGGGATTTATAAACGGCCGATCGAGTGCGGGATCACTCGCTGGATCCCCTATACTGAGCACTTAAGATGGTGACTCTATTAGCGACTGAGGACCTCAACAAGGCCATATACCCCCCAAACGTGGGTCGACGCAGGGTCGCCAGCGAGGATCACTCCTCCCGCACTTCGGGCTCGATATACACTTTCTCGATCAGCGGCTCCCGCTCCTGCAGCGCCGCCTCGATCTCGGTGATCAGCTCGTCGATGGTTTCGGTGTCCAGATCCGGATGGAACGCGATGTCGGCGGTGACGAGCACGCTATCGGGGCCGAAGTAGACCGTCCGGAGTTCGGCGACGTCGACCACCCCGTCGTGGGACTCCGCGATCGCCTCAAGCGGCTCTTGATGGCGGTCCGCGAGCCCCTCGCCGATCAGCAGGTGTTTGTTCTCGATCCCGAGAAGCAACGCGAACCCCATCAAGAGCAGGCCAATGAGCACGGCCCCGATCGCATCGAAGATCGGGTTGCCCGTCACCTGCGAAGCGAAGATGGCGACGAGCGCGATGCTCGCGCCGACCGCCGCAACCGCGTTCTCCGTTAAGACCGCGAGCACGGGCGTGTCGCTCGTCTTCGCGAACGCCTCCCGGAAGTTGCGCCACCCGCGGATGTCCGTCTCCTCGTCGAGCGCGACCCGGGCGCGCCAGTAGGAGATCCCATCGAAGAGGATCGTCACGAGAAGGACGGCGTAGGCGACGTAGACTGCCGGGATCGTCCGGTCACCGACCGTGAAATCACCACCGGCGAGCGGCAGGCCGTGCCGGAGGGCGTCGATCCCGTGGGTGAGGCTCTCCCACCCGGCGATCCCGAAGAGCAGCACGGAGACGAGGAAGGCGTAAAAGAAGCTGGCCTTCCCGTAGCCGAACGGGTGGAGCCGGTCGGCTCGCTTGCGGCTGTAGTGCATCCCGACGAGCAGCAGGACCTGATTGCCCGTATCGGAGATGGAATGATACGTCTCCGCGAGCATCGACGGGCTCCCCGTGAGCAGGAACGCGCCGAATTTCAACAGCGCGAGAGCGACGTTCGCCGCCATCGCGACGAGGATCACGACGAGCCGCTCGCTTTGAGCCATGACCGTGGGTCACACGACAGGGGAATACAGTTCTACCGAAACGGACGCCACGGGCCGCTCAAGCCGGGTTCCAGTCGTCCGTTTGCCGTCCAGCGCCGAGTGGTATCCGGAAGGTGAGGACGGTCCCGCGTGGGTCGTTCGCCGTCCGCTCCATCGTCCCGCCGAGGGCGGTAAGCGTCCAGTAGATGAGCCAGAGGCCGATACCGGAACTGTGTGCCAGCGGCGTCTCACGCCCCTCCACGATCACGTTCCACTCGTCGTCCGGGATCCCCGGGCCGTCGTCGGCAATGTCGATCCGCAGCTCCGTCCCGTCCGCCTCCAACCGAACACGAACGTCGACGTGAGGGGAGTCCCGGTCGGCGTGAACGACGGCGTTTTCGAGCGCCTCGTCGATGACGAGCTGCAACAGGCTGCCGTTTTGCACCGTCACCTCCTCGGGAACCTCGATCGAGCAATCGATCGTGGCGTGTGGGTGTTGCCGTCGCCGGTCCTCGACGAACTCGGCGATCCGTCCCACCGACAGGTTTGGCTGGGTATGGCGGCGATCGAAGAGCTCCCGAATGGAGCGGGTCTCATGGCTCAGCCGGCCGAGTTTCTCCGCGTGTCGGCGGATCGTCCGGAGCGCCGCCCGGTGTTCCGGCTCAGCCAACTCGCCTTCGAGCAGCTCCGCGTAGCCATCGATCGCGTTCGCCGAGGTGCGGACGTTGTGTCGTAACACCCGATCCATGACGTGAAGGACCTGTTCGATGAACTGGGAGTCGGTGATGTCCTCTTCGATCGCGACGAAGTGGGTGATCGTGCCGGTCGTGTCCGTGACCGGGACGATCTTCTGGTTGACTTGATAAAGCTCGCCGGATTTCCGTCGGTTCGTAAGCTCCGCCTCCCATACCTCGCCGGCGGAGATGGTCCCCCAGAGGTCCCGAGAGAACGCCTCATCCTGCTGGTCGGATTTCAACAGCCGGGGGTTTTCGCCGATGGCCTCCTCGACGGTGTAGCCGGTGACCCGCTCGAACGCCGGGTTGGCGTACTGGATCGCACCCTCGGCGTCGGTGATGAAGACGGCCTGTGCGATGGAGTCCGCCTGCATCTCGAAGAGGGTCTTCTCGTGCTCGTACAGCTTTTGATCGGTGATATCTTCCTGAAACCCGAAAAAGTGTGTGACTGTTCCCGCATCGTCCTCGACGGGGGTGATCGAAAGCCGGTTCCAGAACATCGACCCGTCCTTGCGATAGTTTCGGATCTCGACGGCGACCGGCCGTTCGGCCGCGAGCGCCTCCCTGAGCTCGGTGACGGTCCCGGGATCGGTTCCGTCGCCCTGGAGGAACCGACAGTTACGTCCGATCACCTCCTCGCGATCGTAGCCGGTGAGATCACAGAACCCGTCGTTGACGTAGATGAGCGGGAGGTCCTCCCGCATGGCGTCGGCGATGCTAATGCCGATGGGAGACTCGTTGAGCGTCAGGGTTCGCAACCCGCTCGGAAGGTCCTCCTCGGTCGCGAACAGCGACATCTGGATCCGCTCTGACCCCTCCCGCTCGACGGGCGTGTGGACCGCGACGACCGTTCGGGGACGGGATCCCGGCGGTGTGAGTGAGATCTGCAGGCCGGTCGCCGACGACTCCCCTTCGGCGATCCGTTCGAACTGAGCGAGAAGCGGGGCGTGGAACTCGGCGTCGATGTACTCAACGACGTTGGTATCGACGACCGCCGACGGCGACGGAGCACCGAGGAGGGCGGATGCGGCACCGTTGAGATATCGAACCGTCCCGTCACGCTCGACCACGACGGTGGGCTCGTCGGTTATGTCCATGGGCCCGTACGTGCTCGTAAATTTCGGCGAGCGATATTAATTACTGTCATGCGGATGGTCTGAGACGTCCGCGATCCGCGTCCCACCGCTTCCGGCAAAGCGAAAGCCGAACGTCGCCATTAAGACGCCGCGAAGGACACCGGAGGTATGGATGCCGACGAGCGCCGGATCGTGACGTTCACCTCGGCCGCACACGGCCTCGTCCACACCTACGAGTTGTCCATCCCGATCCTCTTGACCGTCTGGATCGCCGAATTCTCGACGACGGCGGCGGCGCTCGGCCTCATCGTGACCGTCGGCTACGGCCTCTTCGGGGTCGGCGCGCTCCCCGGCGGCGTGCTGGTCGACCGGTTCGGCTCGAAGCCGCTCATCCTCGCCTGTCTTGTCGGGATGGCGCTCGCGTTCATCGCCGCCGGATTGGCCCCGACGTTGGGAACGCTCGCGGTCGCCATCGCCGCCTGGGGGCTGACTGCAAGCGTCTATCATCCCGCCGGGTTGGCGCTGCTCTCGAACGCGGTCGACCGACGGGGGATCGCGCTCGGCTACCACGGGATCGGCGGCAACCTGGGCATCGCGCTGGGGCCGCTCGCGACCGCGCTTCTGCTCATGGCGTTCGATTGGCGGCTCGTCGCGGGGCTGTTGGCGATTCCGGCGCTCGTCGTCGCCGCCTACGGCGTCACCGTCGACGTGCGGTCGGCGCTGCCGGCGGAGCGGACGGGCGGGAACACGGATGAACGGGAGGCCCCCGACGCCGAGCGGTCCCGCTCGAAGGGGGAGATCTCGGCGGCGACGTTCCTCGCCGACACACGCACGCTGTTCACGCTCGGGTTCGTGCTCGTGTTGTGTTTCGTCACGTTCAGCGGGCTCTACTATCGGGCCTTCCTGACGTTCCTTCCGGACCTCTTGGGCGACACGCTCGCCGGCTTGATCGAGTTCGACCTCATCGACCCGGAGAGCCCCTTCGCCGACGAGTTCGACCCCGCCCGATACCTCTACGTCGCTATCTTGACGGTCGGGGTTGCCGGGCAGTACATGGGTGGCCGGTTGGCCGACCGGCTCGCTCCCGAACGTGCACTGATATACGTCATGGGGGTACTCACGGCGCTCGCGCTTCTGTTCGTCCCGGCGAGCGCCGCCATGCCGACGTTCCTTGCCGTCTCGCTGCTGCTCGGCGTGGGGCTGTTCATGGTACAGCCGCTCTCGCAGGCGACCGTCGCGGCCTACTCCGACCCCGACTCGCGGGGGCTCTCGTTCGGCTACACCTACCTCGCGATCTTCGGCGTCGGCGCGCTCGGTGCCGGGATCGCCGGCACGGTCCTTACCCTTGGGGGCCCCCGTGAGCTGTTCATCGTGCTCGCGATGATCGCCGCAGGTGGGTCCATCGCCGCCGCCGCAGTCCACCGATACGGAACCCGTCGGGACTGAGCCCCCGGGGAAAGGAACGTCAAAAAAGCGGGTGGAGGGCGGTCAAGGTTGCTGTGTCCCGTTCAGTAGGGGATGACGGTGAGCGCGACCGCCAGGAAGGGGATGAGAAGCAGCAACATCGCGATCCCGTATCCGAACATCTGTCGGGCCTTGATGCCGGTGATCGCGAGCAGCGGCAGCGCCCAGAACGGGTTCAACAGGTTGGTGTGGGCGTCGCCGACGGCATAGGCCATCGTCGCCTGGCCGACGGGGACGCCGTGACCCTGGGCGGCCTCGATGACGGACGGCCCGAGTACGATCCATTCACCGCCGCCGGAGGGAACGAAGACGTTCACGATCGCGGCCGCGAGCCACGCGATGACCGGGAAGGTCTCCGGCGTCGAGATCGCAAAGAGCCCCTCGGCGATGGTCTCTGAAAGCCCGGAGAAGTTCATGATTCCCTGAATGCCGGCGAAGAAGGGGAAAAGCAGGATGATCCCGGCGGCCGCGGAGGCCGCCTCGCCGAACCGTTCACGGTAGTACTGTGGACGCGTGTAGATGGCGAGACCGACGAAGAGGAACCCGAAGTTGACGAGGTTGAGCGTCAACGCGTCCAGCCCCGCGGTGGCGAACTGGTAGCCGACGATGGCGACGCCCGTAAGCGCGATGATCCCCCCAATGATCCGGCTGTTGTTGATCCGATCGGCGGGAACGCGGTCCGCCTCCTCGCCACCGTCGGCGACCGGATCTGTCGCCTCCGCCGCCTCGGCAGCCGCGTCCTCATCGTCGAACAGGTCGGATTCGTCGACGAAAGCCGTGATATCGCGTGCCCGGTCCCCCGTGGGCGCGAGCAGATACAACACCAGACACGCGAAAATAATGGACGTGACCGTGAGCGTGAGCGCGTACGTGCTAAAGATGGTCGCTGAGGCGGGCACGACGGCATCGAGAATGCCGAGGTCGATGAACTCGTTGCCGTCCGTCGCGAGAAGCAGCGGCGCGGAACCGGAGAGCCCCCAGTGCCAGGTGAGCCCGAGCCCCATGTATCCGGCGACACACAACACGGGGTAGTGGGCGTTGATTCCGTTTTTATACGCGGTTTTGCCCATCTCACGGGCGAAGATGGCCCCGATGATGAGGCTGAGCCCCCAGTGGACCCACGCGAGCGCCATCGCCACGAAGCCGACCAGCACGACCGCCTGTTTGCCGTCGTTCGGGATCTCCGTGAGCGACCGAAGTATCCCGTTAACCCGAGGGTGATACGCGACGACGAACCCCGTCATCAGGATGAGGGTCATCTGCATCGCGAACTCCAAGAAGATCCAGAACCCGTCGAACCAGAAGATGACCGTCTCGAACGGCCCCGTTCCCTCCACGATCAACGCCGCGACGTACGCGACATAGGTTAAGAGGATCGCGAACAGAAACGGGCTCGGCATCCATCGTTCCACCACGTTGGCGATCCCATCCCCCATCCGCTCCAGAAGGTTCCCATCCGCGGCTGCTGTGGACATCGTTCGACCGAATGAAATAGATCGTTATAAATCATAAGGGTCATTTCAGCTGGCGTATCGCTCGGAATTTCATGACAATGAAGACGATTACGCGGCTAATTGTTGGAAGGTTGTGACGAATGTGTGGGGACATCGCCGATCGGAATGACACACGACAGGGTTGAATTGGCCGACTCAAGGTCCCCGGTGGGGCGGCGACGCTATCGGTCTAACGGGGTATCGTCGTCCATGTCCTCGTCGTTGGACTCGTCCTCGTCGTTCGAGCCCTCGGCGTCGGCGTCCTCATCGTTGGGGCCCTTCACCTCATCTTCGTTCACCCCGTCGCCGTCCCCCTCGTCGTCGGGACCGTCCACGTCGATCCGAACCGGTCCGTCGTCGACGTCGCCATCGGGGTCGTCCGGGACGTCATCGTCCGTCCCGGCGTCGACCCCGTAGTCCGCGAGGGTCGTGTCGTGGTGGTCGTGCCGCTCACTCTCGAACCGCGCAAGCGCGTAGCCGACCGCGTAGCCGGTCGACCCGCCGATCACCGCGCCGATCCCCGCACCGACCGGGCCGCCCTTCGCGCCCAGCACCGCGCCGGCGAAGCCCCCGACCGTCGCGGCACGCTCGGCCTCCCGTTCCGGGTCGCTCTCGTGACGCGTCTCGTGGTGATCGCCTGTCTCGGTCATACGTACGGTACGGGTCGCAGGAACCTATATCCACGGACGACCGGACCCGGGTGAGCGTCCGCCCGCGCTATGCGGTGTGGGTCGCCTCGTCGGCGTCCTCGACGACCTCCAGCCCGCGGTTGTTCACGGCGTAGGGGTCGAGCCCGACCTCCTGGAGGAACTGTTTATACAGTCGCTCGGCGGTCTCGCCGTCCTTCTGTTTGTCGGAGGCGTGATCACAGAGTTCGAGAAGGGTCTCGGGGACGTCGTTCTCGTGGACGATCCAGTGGTTGATCGTGTCCGAGAGCCGGCGGATCGGCGAGGTGAAATGCCCGTAGATGTCGAAGTTGAGCGCGTGGTGGCCGCCGAACGGGTCGTTCATATATTTCGCACGGGGCATCACGCGCAACACCGCCCGCTGGATCTTGTTGAGCTGCCTATCCGGTGCGGTCTCCAAGGCGGCGTTGACCGCCTTTCGGGGGTCGTCCCACGATGCACCCGGGATCGACACCGAGTCGAGTTCCTGGATCTCCCGAAGCGCCTTGTCCCACTGCTCGGGCGTCGGCTGCGGGTGGACCCGATACATCGCCTCGACGCCGCGGTCCCACATCAGGGTGTGGGTGACCGCCTTGTTCGCTTTTAACATCGACTCCTCGATGATCGTGTGCGCGCGGTCCCGGCGGGGGTTCAACACGAGCGAGCCGTCCTCCTTGCGCTGTTCGTGCATCCGATCGGCGAGTTCGAAGGCGAGTTCGTTCTCCGCGCTGAGCGGCAACGAGGGGTCATCGAGCCGCGCCTCACACTCCTTGTAGGTGAGCCGTTCGTCGGAGCGGATGACGGATTTATAAATGTCGATGCGCTCGAACGAGAGCGTTTCGTCGTCGATCGCCATCTCGACGGTGTGGGCGAGCCGGTCCTCCTGTGGAACGAGCGAACAGACGGTTTCGGCGAGGATCGGCGGCAGCATGTGGATCGTATACGCCGGCAGGTAGACCGTGTTCGCCCGCTTGACCGCCTCGTCCCACATCTCCGTGTCGGGCGTCACGTAGTGGGTCACGTCGGCGATGTGGACCCACAGGCGGTAGCAGTCCTCCTCGCGACGGATCGAGATGGCGTCGTCGAAGTCCTGTGCGTCCACCGGGTCGGTCGTCCACGTGGTCAGGTCCCGGAGGTCCTGCCGCTCATCGACGGCCTCGTCGATCTCGGCTTCGACCCCCTCGGTTCGGGCTTCCGCCTCCGCCAACACCGCCGCCGGAAACTCGTCGCGGATCTCGAACTCCTCGAACAGCTCCTCGCGTTTGTTCTGGAGGTGTCGGGCCAACTCCTCGTCGATCCGCACGGGACCCTGATCCTCGGCGGACCCGGGTTTCGGCTCATCGTCGCTCATGGATCGGACCAACGGGCGTCCGTTAGAAAGGCCTATCGGGGTGAGCGGCTCGTCGGGATGAACAGAAAGGATTGTGAAGCCGGTCGCGACGAGCGAGCGCTACCGGTCACGGCCCGAACGGGTCCCGGAGCCGCCCGAGTCGGTGTCGCCGGAGTCGATGTCGCCGGAGTCGATGTCGGCCATCACCGCTTCGGCGTACCGTTCGAGAAACTCCTCCTGGGAGAGCCCGTCGGACTCGATGGAGAGGATGAGCGATTCGAGGCCGTCGCGCGGCTGGTGACACAGTGTGTCGTCACAGTCCGTACAGAGGTATTCGAACCGCTTATCGCGCCGGTCCCAGCGGTTTCCCTCCTTGTCGTACTCGCGCGCGTCCTCGCGAAGGACCGACTCCCCACACGCGATGCAGATCACCGTCCGCCGGTCCCGGCT
>PWGU01000164.1 GCA_003554605.1 Halorubrum sp. | reverse complement strand
ACCGCGCCGGCGTCGATGAACTCGCCGGCGTTCTCCGGGGAGACGCCGCCGGTCGCCATCATCGGGATCTGCCCCAGCGGCCCCTGCATCGAGCCGATGTGGCCGGGCCCGAGCGTCCCCGCCGGGAACACCTTCACGCAGTCCGCGCCGGCCTCGTACGCGCGGATCGCCTCGGTGGGCGTCATCACGCCCGGCATACACACCGCGCCGTAGCGGTTGCAGGTCTCGATGACGTCCGGGTGGAGGCTCGGCGAGACGACGAACTCCGCGCCGGCTAAGAGCGTCGCGCGGGCGGTCTCGGAATCGAGGACCGTCCCCGTGCCGATGACCGTCTCGCCCTCGGAGAAGGAGCCCGCCACGTCCGCGATGAGGTCGGCGACGTTCGGGGTGTCCGCCGTGACCTCGATGGCGGTCACGCCGCCCGCCCGCAACGCGTCGGCGATCCCGATGAGTTGGTCGGCCTCGACGCCGCGTAACACCGCAACGACGCCGGTCTCGACGATCCGATCGAAGGTATCGGTCATAGTTCAGTCAGTGCCGAGTGAACACTTAAAACTGGGTGGGCCGCCGCTCAGTCGGTCCGGGGGATCGCGTACGCGCCGAGCGCGAGGAACACGGCGGAGAGGGCGGTCAGGATCAACAGGTCGCCGCCCCACGCCCCACCGTCGTAGGTGATAGCCCGGACGCCGCGCGCGAAGTAGGTGAGCGGCGACGCCGCGACCGCCGGGAGGAACCACTCGGGAAGCAGTTCCGGGGGGACGAACGTCTCCGAGAGGAAAAGCAGCGGAAGCGCGACCGTGTTGCTCGCGGCGATCACGCCGTCCTGGGTGTCCGCGAGCGCGCCGAGGACCGCCCCGAGCCCACAGAAAAGCGCGACGCCGATAGCGACGAAGACGGGCAGGGCAGCGAGCGCGGGCGAGACGATGAGCGTCGCATCGGTGATCGCGATGACCAGCCCGAAGATGAGCAGGCTCGCCGCGCCGATGATCGCCACGTTGACCAGCGTGTGGGCTATCAGCCACTCGACGCGGGTGAGTGGGGTCGTCGCGAGTTTCTCGAAGCGGCCGCCGTCGCGATGTCGGGCGATCTCCGAGCCAACCCGCGACAGCGGCGTAAAGAGGACGACAACCGCGAGGTAGCCGGGGAGGTAGTAGCCCGCCGGCTCCGCGAAGAGGCCGCCGCCGGTCGGCTGGGTCCGAACCAGCGCCCCGAAGATGACGACGAGGATCACCGGGAAAAAGAAGGTGAAAAACACCGCCGTCCGCCGACGGAGGAACGACCGCCCGGACGCGACGGCCTCCGCCGTAATCCGGCTCGTCCGGCTCACTCGTCGGTCACCCCCGACCCGTGGGTTCGATCGGCACTCACGCCCGCTGGCCTCGGCCCGTGGGTTCGATCGGCGCTCACGCCCGCTGGCCCCGATCCATCAGTACGCCCCGGAAACCCGTCACGTCCGCCGCGGCGTGGCGAATACTCCTCGCCGGTGAGCCGGAGGTAGACGTCCTCAAGCGACGGTTCCATCCACGAGAGCGACTCGAACTCGACGCCCGCCGCCTCGAGCGCCGCAACCGCCTCGCCGATCGACGCCGGTCGGACGCCCGCGAGTTGGAGGACCCCGGCCGTCGAGGAGATCTCCACGACGAGGCCCCGTTCGCGCGTCTCGGCGGCGACCGCAGAGAGCAACGTGTCGTCCGCGGGTGAATCGAGCGCGACCTCAATCCGCGGCGCGCCGCCGTGTTCGGCGATCAGCTCCTCGGGCGTGCCGACGGCGACGATGGAGCCGCCCCGCAGCAACGCCACCCGGTCCGCGAGCCGCTCCACCTCGTCCATCGCGTGGCTCGTGAGAAAGACCGTCCGGCCCCACTCGGCGAGCCGCTCGATGAGCCGATGGAGCGCCCGCCGGCCGGCCGGGTCGATCCCCGTCGTCGGTTCGTCGAGAAAGAGGAGGTCGGGGTCGTTGACGAGCGTCGCGGCGACACACGTCCGGCGCTTCTGGCCGCCCGAGAGCGTCTCATACCACGCGTCGGCCGAATCCGCGAGGCCCACGTCCCGAAGCACGTCGTCGGTGGGACGGGCCTCGTCGTAGAGCCCGCCGTAGTAGTCGATGAGTTCGCGGGCGGTGAGCCGCGCCGGCGGATCGAACGACTGGGGCAACAGGCCGATCCGCGCGGGGTCGACCGCCTCGGGAGACTCCCCGAAGATCTTGACCCCGCCCTCGAACTTCGTCGTCCCCGTAAGCGCCCTCACGAGCGTCGTCTTGCCGGCCCCGTTCGGCCCGATGAGCCCGAACACCTCGCCGGTATCGACCGACAGGTCTACCCCGTCGAGCGCGACGACGTCGCCGTAGCTTCGGCGAACGCCTTCGGCGACGATGGCTGGGGCGTCCGCGCCCCGCCGAGCACCCGCGGTCGTCGTCCCGTTCATATCGATACTCGGCCGGGCCCGCGCCTAAGGGTTCCTCTTTCACGCCGGAAGCGATTAGTCGACGCCGCCGCCCATTCCCGCATGGACGATCCCGAGGCGGCCGGACGAGCCGCCATTCCACCCGTCGAAGGGACGCTTGAGAGCGCCCCCGACCCCGCGACCGCAGCCGAACGGCTCGATTCGGCGGACCCGCTCTCGGCGTACCCGGACAGCTTCGATGTGCCCGAGGGTCGATACTACATGGACGGCAACTCGCTGGGACCCGCGAGTGAGGCGTCGATGGCGAGCCTTGAGCGCGTCATCGAGGAGTGGCGGACACAGCTCATCGAGGGCTGGACCGACGCCGACCCCGACTGGTTTCACGTCGGCGAACGCCTCGGCGAAGCGATGGCCCCGCTCGTGGGGGCGAGTCCCGAGTCGGTCGTCGCCGGCAACTCGATCACGGTCAACCTGCACACGCTCGTCGGAACGTTTCTCGACGAACTCCGGGCCGGCAACGGACCCGATCGCGTGGACGAGGGTGTTCCCGAAGCGGACGGCACGTGGGACCCGGAGGTCGCTCCCGCGGTGCTCGTGAATGACCTGGATTTCCCCTCGGATCACCACGCGATCCGTGCCCAGCTCCGCCAGCGCGGGGTCGATCCAGGGGAGAAGCTCCGATGTGTCGAGAGCCGCGATGGCCGGACGATCGAACCGGCCGACATCGAGGCGGCGCTCGCGACACACGACGACGTCGGGATCGTCCTCATGCCGACCGTCCTCTACCGCTCCGGGCAGCTGTTCGACGTCGAGCGGATCGCGACGGCCGCACACCGGGTGGGGGCCTACGTGGGGTTCGATGCGGCCCACTCGGTGGGGGTCGTCCCACACGAATTCGATGCCCACGGCGTCGACTTCGCCGTCTGGTGTACGTATAAGTACCTCAACGGCGGGCCGGGGTCGATCGGCGCGCTCTACGTCAACGAGCGGCACCACGGGTTGACGCCCGCGCTGGCCGGCTGGTGGGGCCACGAGAAGGCGACCCAGTTCGAGATGGCGCTCACCCACACCCCCGCGGGGACGGCCGGCGGGTGGCAGATCGGTACCCCTCCGCTGCTCTCGGCGGCCCCGCTTGAGGGGGCGTTGGAGACGATCCGGGAGGTCGGGATCGAGACGCTTCGAAAGCGGTCGCTCGCGCTCACCGACTTTTTGATCGCCCTCGTCGATGCCGAATTGCCGGAAGTGGCGGTTGGGACTCCCCGTGCACCCGAGTCCCGCGGCGGACACGTCGCGCTCGAACATCCAGAAGCGGCGGGCGTCAGCCGTGCGCTTCGGGATCGGGGGATCGTCGTCGACTTCCGGCCGCCGAACGTCGTCCGAGTCTGCCCCGCGCCCTTATATACCTCCTTCTCGGACGTGCTGGCCGTCGTCAAGGCGATCGACGCGGTCCTCGCCGACGGGACCCACGAGTCGTACGAGGGCGACGACGGTGGCGTGACATAAACGTCCGATACCGGCGGCCGAGCCGACGACCGACCACAACCGCTCACAACAACAGGCGGATCAACGCGAGCATGACGATGCTCACGACGAGCAGGGGGACGAGGACGACCCCGACGGGCGCGGCCCCGACCTTGCGCATCTCACGAACCCGAATGGAGAGGCCGAGCCCGACGAACGCGAGCGTGAACAGCGCGTCCGAGACCATTCCGATGGAGTCGATCGCCGCCCCCGAGAGCACCCCCGCGTTGGCGATCGCCGCGACGAGCAGGAAGCCGAGTAAGAACTTCGGGAACTCGCTCCAGAGCCGCCGAACGCTCGGTTCCGTCGCCGACCGGGCCGCATAGGCGACCGAGTAGGCGATGGCGACGCCGCCGAGCAGCGAGTTGCGGGCGAGTTTCGTCACCGTCGCCCACTGGCCGGCCTCCGCCGAGTGGGCGAACCCGGCGGCCGCGACCGGTCCCGTCGAGAACATGCTGACGCCGGCCCAGACGCCGAACTGCCGCGCCGAGAGGTCGAGCCACTCGCCGGCGAGCGGGAAGGCGACGAGCGTGATCGCATCGAAGATCAGGATCGTCGCCGCCGCGAAGGTGAGCGCGGTCCCGCGTGCATCGAGGACGCGACCGACGGCGACGACCGCCGAGACGCCACAGATGCTCGCACCCGCCGCGAGCAACGAGGGCGTTTCGCCGTCCAACCGAAACAGCAGCCGCGCGATCCCCTCCGCGAGCAGGACGCCGCCGGCGACCGCACCGACGACGAGCGCGAGCACGGTCGGCCCCGCCACGAGGAACTCCTCGATGACGACCGCCGCGCCGAGCAACACGATCCCGGTCTCCAAAAACAGCTTGTGGCTCGAGACGCCGGCTTCGGCGGCCGCGGGCGTCCCGACGAGGTTGCCGAGGACGAACCCGACGGCGACGGCGACGACGAGCGGCTGCAATCCGTCGACGAACCCGGCGAGGAGATGCGCGAGCAGCGCGCCGCCGGCGAGCAGCGCGAGCCCCGGGACGTGCCGCCCGGTGACGGCCAACGCGCCCATCAGACCGCCTGCCAGAGCAGGTGAATACCGACGATCGCCAACCCGAGACAGAGCGCCTGCCACCCACGATCAAGCGCGATCCAGCCGTCGATGAGCGCCGCCGCAACGCCCTCGGTCGATGGACCGGACGGGTCGCGCGCCGTGGCCTCACCCGATGTGTCCGATCCCATGACGACGGCTCGTTCGGCCTCGGGTTTACCCGTGTCGTTTCCGGATCGGGTACCCGGTTTCGGCTGCGGCTCGATGGCCGGCCGGCTCACCGGAGATCGTCGTACCGACGACGGAGGCGCTCGAATATCTCCCGCCCGGTCTCGGTTTGGAGCCGCGATTCGGCCGTCGCGAAGAACTCATCGAGCGCCTCGTACTCGCGGAACGCATCCGGATCGCCGGCCGCCGGGTCGTACCGCTCGTCCCGTTCGTAGATCACCGCCTGCATGCAGACGTCGAGCAGGTCACACTCCTTCACCAACACCGCCTCCGGCGACTCGCGCGTCTCGTAGTCGTCCCACGCCGCCCGAAGGGCGTCCGGAAGCGGGCCGCCGAGGTCGTCCATCGCACGGCGCTCCGCGGCGGCTTTCGTGGCCGGATCCATCCGCTCCGGGTGGGTATCCGCTCTGGTTGCGATGTCGCCTGTCTCGGCCTCGGCGACGTCGTGCACCACCGCGAGCCGAAGCGCCCGATCGAGGTCCACCTCCGGAAGCTCCCCCCGGAACCGCTCCCCGAGCGCCAACACGAGGTAGGCGACCCCCCACGAGTGCGCGGCGACCGACTCAGGGTCGTCGACGCCGCGGAGCTCCCAGCCAGTCCGCGATTCGTCCTTTAACGCGTACGCATCACGCACGGCGTCCAGCGCGGCATCAAGGTCGTCCGGGGCGTCCTCCCCGTCAGGATCGGCGGCGTCCTCCCCGTCAGGATCGGCGGCGTCCTCCCCGTCCGGATCCTCCCGAGCCATCCGTTTCGACCGGCTACTCCACGAGCCGCCACGCGTCGCGTCCATCCGTCTCCACGGGCGCGATCACGCCGCGTCGTTCCATCTCCGCGAGCACCTCATCGAGCCGGCCAGGTTGGGCGATCTCCATCGCGATCCGGTCGATATCGTGAAACTCATCGAGGTAGTGGCGGACGGCCTCGCGGTCGAACGTCTCCCCATCGGCCCGCTCCATCGCGCCGACGGTTAAGTCGATCATGTCCTCGATGAAGTTCCACGGGTAGACGACCCACGTCCACTCCTCTAAGCCCTCGCCGACGAAGTCCGGCTCGAACTCCGAGGTCTGGAGCAGCTGCAGGGTCGCGGTACGGATCGCGGCTGCATCGCGCTCCTCGACGTACTCATGGGCACGCTTGATCGACCCACCCGTGTCCGCGATGTCGTCGATGATGAGGACGTTCTTCCCCTCCACGCTCCCCTCCGGCATCGGGTAGCGCACCTGTGGCTCGTCGGCTTTGATCCCCGTCCCGACGTAGTGTTCCATCTTGAGGCTCGTCAGGTCATCGAGCCCGAGGAAATCACAGAGACATCGGCCCGCGAACCACCCGCCACGCGCGAGCGCGACGACGACGTCGGGTTCGAACTCCGCCCGCTTCACCTCGTCGGCGACGGTTCGACAGAGGCCGTAAATGTACTCCCAGTTGGTGATGGTACAATCGAAGTCGTCCGGGAGGTCGCTCATGCTCGCCCATGCAGCGTCCGGCGACATAAGAAGTCGGATCCGCGTGGATCGAATGGCCCACCGCGGGCCCGTCGATCACTTCCCGCGAAGCCGGTTGATCTGGCCCTTAACCAGCGGGCCGAACAGCAGCAGGATGATCGTCACGGTCAACAGGAACGACAGTGGTCGATCGTAAGCGAACGGGTTGTAGAAGATGTCGTACGTGCCACCGGAGATCTGTAGTGCGGTGTAGAGGTTACCTTCGGCGATATCGCCCAACACGACGCCGAGGACGAACGCGATCACCGAGTAGTTGTACCGCACCATGTAGAATCCGATAATCCCGAAGAGGATGATCGTGATGATGTCCATCGGGTTGATACGGAGCGCGTATGTCCCGAGGAACGACAGGACGATCACCATCGGAATGATGTAGTCGGTGTCGATCTTCGTGAGGTAGCCGAGGCGGGTGACCGCCGAGAGCCCGAAGATCAGGATGACGACGTTGCCCACGAGCAGCGCGAGCAGCATCGTGTAGGTTAATCCGAGCTCGCCGTCGACTTGGAACATACTCGGTCCGGGTTGCAGACCGTGCATGAGCAGCCCGCCGATCAGCACCGCCGTCGAGGAGCTGCCCGGGATCCCGAAGGAGATGGCCGGCACGAGCGACCCCGCGACGGTCCCGTTGTTCGACGCCTCGCTGGCGACGACCCCGACGGGGTTCCCGGACCCGAACGTCTCGGGGTCGGGTGAGGCACGGACGGCCTCGGAGTACGCGACGAAGTTCGAGACCGTCGCGCCCGCACCCGGGATCGCGCCGACGATCATGCCGATCATCCCGGATTTAAAGACCGTCACCGGTCGCTTGACCGTCTCGACGATCCCCTCTTTGATCCCGGCGCGGTCGATGACGACGTCGCTCTCGGCGATGCCGCCCTTCTGTCCGGCCAGTTTCATCATCTCCGCGATGGCGAAGAGGCCGATAAGCACCGCGACGAAGTCGATCCCGTCGAACAGCAGCAGCGAGTCCGCATAGCGTCGGGTGACCGCGATCGGCTGTGCGGAACCGACGGTCGTGACGAGCAGGCCCGCGAAGCCGGCCAGCAGCCCCTTCGCGAAGGAGCCACGGGTGATCACCGTGATCATCGAGAGGCCGAGCAGCGCGACGAGGAATCGCTCGGGGGTTCCCACCCGGAGCACCAACTCGATCAACACCGGCGAGAACAGGATAAGCGCCGCGATGGTGAACAGCCCCGCGAACGCGGACGCGGTCGCAGAGATGGACAGCGCGGTCGCTGCGCGCCCCTGTTTCGACATCGGATAGCCGTCGAACATCGTCGCCGCCGATGACGACACCCCGGGCGTGTTGATCAGGATCGCGGCGATCGACCCGCCGTACATCGACCCGCTGTAGACGCCGACGAGTAAGATGATCGCGTCGGCGGCGTTCAACGGGATCGTCAACGGCAGGATGATCGCCATCCCGAGCGGCGGGCCGAGCCCCGGCAGGCCGCCGACAACGATCCCGACGAGCACCCCGGCAAGCAGCCAGAACATCGTCTCGAGCGTCAACAGCGCGAAGATGGCGCCGACGAACGTCTCGACGGTCATAGCGGCACCACCCCGAGCGGCAGTACGGTGCCGATCAGATCGAGGATCGGGAAGATGATGTACTGGTCAACGATTCGAAGGATCGGCTGGACGATCGGGTTGATATACATATTGTACAACACGTCCGGTGGGGTCGGTTCCCATCCGGTTAGCCAGCCCTCCGCGATGTCGGACTGGATGAGGTCATAAAATAGGTACGAACAAAGCATGCCGAGGCCAGTCAACGCGGCGGCCTTCGGGAACTCCATTTTGACCCACAGCGTCCACGCGATGACGAAAAGCGGGGTCGCATAGAGCATGCCGATAGCGAACGTGACGATCATGTACGCGAAACACAGGAAAGCGGTCACGATCGGCCCTTTTGCATCATCGATGTCGTAGACGTACATCGCCCCGGAGTCCGCCTCTTGTTCCCCCCCGGCTTCTTCGGCCGCTTGTTCGGGTTCCGGCGACTCGCCCGTCGCCTTTGCTCGATTCTCGGCGACACCCTCCTCGAGGTCCTGATCAAGGATATCCTCCTTTCCGAGGACCTGCATCGGTTCGGCGACGAACGACGTCGCTCCGTCGACGAGTTGCCCCCGGAAGCCAACGGCGAGCGCCAGGAGGCCGATGCCGAGGAAGACCTGCGCCAGCCCGCCCCCATCGGCGAGGAATTCGGTTCCGCCGGTGT
>PWGU01000094.1 GCA_003554605.1 Halorubrum sp. | reverse complement strand
GTGGTGATCGTGGCTGTGGTCGTCGCCGTGGGCGTGGTGATCGTGGCTGTGGTCGTCGCCGTGGGCGTGGTGATCGTGGCTGTGGTCGTCGCCGTGGGCGTGGTGATCGTGGCTGTGGTGGTCGTGATCGTCCCCGAGATGGTGCCGATCCCGATCGTCGTCCGATTCGTCCCGGGTGAGGAGGACATCGACCGTGGTCGAACGGATCCCGTTTTTGACCGTCTCCCCGACTGCATACCGGACCGGAAGCCGTTCCTCGACGGGAGCGAGGACGGCCGGGTCGGCGCCGGCGGCGACGAGCGCGGCACAGATCATGTCGCCGGCCGCGCCGGTTCGACCGTCGAAAGCGAGCGTTCGCATTGAGCGAGATGGCGCACCCGTGAAATAAGAGCCTCCCGGCTTCGGCAGTTCGGCTCGATCCACCTGCGAGCTGCTCGGGGAAGTGGGCGCGACGGGTGAGGATCAGCCGCCGCTCACGGGCGGGAACAGCGCGAGTTCGTCGCCCTGGGCGAGCGTCGTCTCCATCCCGTCCCCGTGATGGACGTTCTGCCCGTTCCGAAGGAGGTTGATGTGATCGGCGAGCTCCCCGTCCTCAAGCACGCGAGCCCGAAGGTCCGGGTGAGCCGCGAGCAGGGCATCGAAGGCGTCGCCGACGGTGTCGCCGGGCTCCGCGTCGACATCGATGACCCGTGCGCCGGCGATCTCCGCGAGGTCCGCGAACAGCTTCCACTCCATACCGGCATGCCGTCGGGATCACAAAAGAGCGTTGCGTCCGCGGGACGCGAAGCGCGGGCGGCGGGGTTCGGACGGACCGACCGGTCAACGCCGATCCGAACCCGAGCGGGTCGCGTCGTCTGCGCCCTCGGTAGTCGCGTTGCTGCCGTCCGGGTCGGCCACATCGAGGTCCTCGTCGGTCGTCGTCCCGTCCGAGTTCGTCTCCGACGATGATTGTTCCCCGTCGGGCGACGGGTCCGCGTCAGCGTGTGGGTCCGCGGCGTCCGTCGGCTCGTCGTCGACTTTCGACTCCGCATCGGCCTCGAACCGCCGGATCGCGTCCGGTCGCCCGACCAGATAGACGGTGTCATCCGCGGCGAAGCGATATGCCCGCGGGGGGATCGGCTGAACCTCCCCGTCCACGGATTTGACCGCCGCGACCACGGCCGAGACCTCGCCGACGGCTGTCCCGACCAGCGAACTCCCGGGCTGAACGGCGACGATCGCCAATGTCTCGTCGGCGTAACGGAGCAGCGAGGCGAACTCCCGGTCGGCCTGTGGCTCCGCCGGCAGCGTGACGAGCCGGTAGCCCCCCTCCACGGAGAACTTCGCGGCGTCCGCCTCGTCGATGACGAGCGTCGCGACGTCGTCGGCGACGCCGCGAAGCTCCCCGGTAGCAACCCGCTTCGGTTCCGGATCGGTCCGCCACACCTGCACCATGTCACCGGGGGTGGCGTTGTTCGGCGGGTCCGCGGAGAGCGCGATCGCGACCCGACCGGGCGCGAGCGTCGGGCCGAGACCCGTCGCGCGGGAGCCCACCGCGAAATACTCCAACGCCCCGTCTTCCGTCAGGTCGACGTCGACGTAGCCGACGCCGTAGTCGGTCTTGATCCGGTCGACGAGCTGTGCACGAAGCTCCTCGACCGTGAGCCGCCGCGGGAACAACAGCGTCTTACCGGCCAGCTCCGCCTTCTTCTCCGTCGAGACCGGCTCGTAGGTGTCCATATCGCCGATCTCCTCGGCCGCCGGCAGCGTCACCGCCGTGTACCGGCCGACGGTTCGGACGACACGGCTCAACTCGCCTTCAAAGTCCTTCAGGCCGGTGAGCGCGAAGACGTCGACGGCGATGCGATCGCCGGCGTAGCGGCCGACCGGCGTCACCGCGGCCGCGAGCCCGAGCGCGACGACGTTGAAAAAGACCCCCTCGGGGGTCAAAAGCGCCGCGTCGGTGCCACCGGCGAGTTCGCCGAGCGAGGTCGTGTTGAGGTAGAGCGCGACGATGGCGACCCCGAGTAACACCGTGACGCCGTCGGGGATCTCCGTCCGAAAGTACCAGCGGTACGTCAGCGCGCCGGCCGCCGAGACGAGCAGCGCGAGGACCGCGAAGGTGACGAGCGTCACCCCTGCCGCGTACGGGTCGGCGAACGTGACGCCCGTCGCCGTCGAAAGCGAGGAGCGAAGGACGCTCATTTCGCCACCTCGTCGAATCGATTGAGCGACTCGCGCGTGCCGACGATGAAGAGTTCGTCGCCGGCCGAAAGCGCCTGCGTCCCCCGTGGAGCGATCGTCCAGGAGTCGTGTCTGGCCGCGAGGATCGTCACGTCGTAGGCTTCACGGACGCCGACCTCGCCGATGGTGTGTCCGTCGAGCGCCCCGCCGGGAACGACCGTCACCCGCCGGAACCGTTTACCGGCCCGTCGAAGCAGCGTCGTCAGTTCGTACTCACGCCGGGTGCCACGCGAGAGGACGAGGACACGGCCCCGCTTGGCACGTAAAAGCGGGGTGGCCTCCGTCCGTCCCACCGCGACGGTCACCCGACCCTCGCCGCCGGTCGTCGCGGGCGTCGTCGGGATCGCCGGGGCGTCCTTCGCCTCGCCGCCGTCGGTCGCGAGGGTGTCGTCGGGCTTCGGGTCCTTCTTTTCCTCCTTTTTGCCGCCAGACTTCGCCGCGAGCAGCGTCCCCTCGACGACGAGTTCGGGGGTGACAATCCGGACGATATCGCCGCGGGCGAGCCCCGTCGGCACGAGCGCGGGGACCGTCACCGCCCGCTTGCCGGCCGGGACACGCTTCGAAAGGCCCGCCGACGGCGGCGCAGCGGAGACGGTCGCGCGCGCCTTCTCGTCGATGGAGACGGCGACATCGGCGACGTCAAGTTCGGTCCGGAGCCGCTCGGCAAATCGGGTCTCCAGTTCGGCTAAGGGGATCTCCGCCGGGAAGGTCCACTCCCCGTCGGCGATCGCCTGACGGGTCTCGGCCGGCAGCGGGGGGTAGCCCTCCATGTCGCCGACTTCGCCGACGACGGTCACCCGAACGCGGCCGCGCCCGCCGACGAGTTCGACGACGTCCGTCGAGAGCGTGCGATCGCGGAGATTCTTCAACGAGACGCGCTTTGGGACGTTCGCGCCGAGTTTGTCACCCTGAGAGTGGGCATACAGCGAGAGCATTAAGACGATGATGATCGCGGTGAGGATCGCGGGTGCCCGCTCCGCCGAGCGGATCGTCTCGTCGTTGAGCGCGAGGAGCCCGCCGTTTATCCCCGCGATGGCCAACGCGAGGACGACCACCCCGAGCCCGGGGATGGTCACGCCGGTGAAGTATTTAAATACAAATCCGAGGACTCCGGCGACGAGCGCGGGAATGATCCCGGTGATGATCCCCAGATAGATGCCGAAGAGGATCTCGAGAGGCAGCGTCATACCCCGGTGCAGAACGGGGGGCGTTAAACCAGTATCGCACATCGCTGGCTGGTTACGGGCGCGTGCGGGTGGCTCGCTCCGGCCGGCCGGTTCCTCCCGGCTCGCAGGTTTTAGTAGGCGTGTCGCCACCGGCTCGCGGGTTTTAAGTGTCGTGTCGGCCACCGGAGCCGTATGGAGTGGAGCCGTGAGTGGGTGACCGTCCGGGCGTCGGTGGCGTTGACGTTCGCGGTCGCGGTGCTTTCGATCCTCGTCGGACTCCTCCATATCGCCGGATTCGGCGTCGAGGGGCCGCTCACGCCGTTCGTTCCCGACGTGCTCCTTCGAACCGTCGGGTTCACGGGGACGATCACCGGCTTCGCGATGTTCGGGAGCGGGTTTGCCTTAAAAAGGGGGTATCGGATAGGGTGGTACACGACGGGGATTCTGCTCCCGTTGACGGCGTTTCAGGGGCTGTTACAGGCGTCGGTGTTCGCGTACCCCCTGGTGATCCTCTCGGTGCTCTCGATGCCCGCGCTGATCGTGAACCGCGGCCGGTTCGACCGACCCTTCAGCCCGTCGCCGACGCAGCTCGCGGCGGCCGCGGCGCTCACCACCGCCATCGCTTACGGGACCGTTGGATCGTACGCGTTGCGCGACGAGTTCGAGGGGATCGAGACCATCGTCGACGCCTTTTATTTCACCGTCGTCACCGCCTCGACGGTCGGCTACGGCGACATCACCCCACAGACCGGGGCGGCCTCCGACATCGCCCAGCTGTTCGTGCTCTCCTCGCTCATCATGAACGTCGCGGCGTTCGCGGTCGCCCTCGGTGTCCTGCTCACGCCCGCTATCGAGGCGCAGCTCTCCAAGGCGCTCGGAAAAATGACAGAGAAACAGTTCGACCTTCTCGACGACCACATCCTCGTGTTAGGCTACGGGGAACTGACGGAACCGATACTCGAAGAACTCGACGGACGAAACGTGGAGTACGCAGTCGTCTCGACGAACGAGGCGGCCGCGAGGACGCTCGGCGAGCGTGGGATCGCTGTGTTGACCGCCGACCCGAGCGACGTGGAACCGCTCGAACGCGCCCACATCACGGACGCGCGCGCGGTCGTCGTCGCCACGAACGACGACGCGCGCGACGCGTTGGCTATCCTCACGGCGAGACAGCTCAACCCCGACGTGCGGATCGTCGCCGCCGCCACCCAGCGGGAGAACGTGAACAAGCTCCGTCGCGCCGGTGCCGACCAAGTTATCTCCCCGGCGACGCTCGGCGGGCACCTCATCGTCGGCTGCGCCTTCGGCGCGGACAGTCACGACATCACGAGTCGGATCCTCGGCCGGGATCCGGAGGACGTGTAGGGAGGAGGTATCGGCGTTGCCGGTCGTCTTATCGGCGTTGCCGGTCGTCTACGGTGAATACGCCCAGCGGTCGCTCGGAGCGTATTGAAGTATGGCCGGGGTGGGCTCCGAACCCACGATCTCCGCATGTCCCAGGTCCGAGGCTCGGCGGAGCCACGGGAAGGACGCGGACGCTTCCAAGGCAGCGTACCGCACCGAATCTCTGAACCCTATGAGTGCGGCGCTATGTCCAGCTAAGCCACCCGGCCTCACCCTACCGTACCGCGATAACGGACTTTAACCTTCGCATCCGCACCGAATGTGGGACGCGATCACACATCTCGTTTCGTCGATCGATCGGACCCGGATCGAATACCGTGTGGGACACCGGAAACCTCGCCGAGTATCAATTCGAAGGACTGGACCCCGCGGATTTAAGCCGAGGCGGGCGTACCCGTGCCGTATGACCCTGCCCGACCGACTCGCCGGGGCCGTCGACGACGAGAGCGTCGTCGCGCAGGTCCCGCTCGGCGGCGACGACCTCCTTGTCGTCACGCCGACGCGAACGCTCGTCTATCGTGCCGACGGCCTGTTGTCCGATGAGACCGTGGAGACGTACGGCCACGACGTCGAGCGCGTCGACGCCTCCAAAGGGCGACGGAAGGCGAAACTCACGCTCGGCTACGGCCTCGACGGCGAGGAAACGATCTCGCTGCCCGCATCCAAACTGGAGGACGCCCTCCACCCGGTACTCGCCGGGATCCTCTCGGGCACCGGCGTCACGGAGCCGGGTGAATCCGTGATCCGAACGTTCCGGTTCTCCGAGCTCACGCTCGTGATCACGAGCCACCGCGTGGTGAAACACGTCGGTGGTGCCGTCTGGGACGAGGAGTTCCAGGAGTTCCCCTACGACGAACTCACCGGGCTCGATTTCGAGGAGGGGACGGTCGCCACCTCCGTCGTGTTGACACACGGCGGCCGCTCCGAGCGGTTTAAAGCACCGAACGAGTCGGCCCGGGCGGTCCGTGAGGCGCTCACCGAAGCGGTCTGTTCGTTCTATGAGGTCGACAGCTTAGCCGGATTCCATCAGCTCGTCGCGGAGGCGGAGGAGGCCGACGGCACGCCGGAGGCGGGCGAGTCGCCGACCGACTTCGGGGCCGGGCCCGACCCGCTCTCCGCCTCCCCCGCCGCCGACGCCGCGGAGGAGTCCGAGGCGGACCTCGGCTCCCCCGACGGGATGACCGTCGCCGAGGCCGCCGGCGGGACGACGGAGCGGGCGGATCCGCTCGCTACGGACCCGGCCGAGGGGACGCCCGACGCGTCGACGGAGACGGGCGCTGAGTCGCTCGCCATCGACGACGCCTTCGGCGGCGAGGCCGCAGACGCGGACGCAACCGATGCGGCCGATGCGACCGGCGAATCGATGACGACGCCGGGAACCGGCGGACCGATCGAGGGTGAGGGCTTCGAGGAGGACGTCTTCGAGGACTCGCCGTTCGAGGCGACGGAGGTCCGCGAGGAGTCCGCGCTCGAAAGCGAGGTCGCCGCCCTGCGGGCGGCCGTGGAGGCGCAGACGGAGCGGTTGGACAGACAGGCGGAGCTGATAGAGACGCTCATCGAGGAGCTTCGGCGCGGACGGTAGCGGACGTCACTCGCGACCGGTCACCTTTCGAATACACGAGGAGCCGAAGGGCCCCAGTTCGCCCGCCTCGAAGCGGACGAAATGCCCGGTTGAGATGCCGGTACCGCATCGACGACACTCGAACTCCCCCTCGCGGGTGATCACCTGGCTGTCGAAGTTCACGTACGTCCCACCGCGGCGGACCCGGAGACGGGCGTTCTCGCGGGCGATCACGCCGCGTTTTTCGGCGGCGTCGAGGATATCGCGGGTCACCGACGGACTGGTGGTCACGGTCTCGATCCGGTCGATCGCCTCCGGAAGCGGGAGCGTCTCGTCCTCGAGGTGGGCTAACAGCTCCACGCCGAGTTCGACCGTTTGCTCGCGGGTCGACGGGCGGCCCCGCCTCCCCGCCCATTCCGCGTCCGTGGGATCGTCCTCCGCTGTCACGTCCGCGGAGACCCGCCCGAGCCGCTTAAACCGAGGGGGTGTGGGCGGTTGCCGTCGTCGTGTGACCACGGAGTCGCCGACCGAAGTCGGGAACGTCTAAGTCGTGGCGGCCCAAGCAGGGCTATGGTCGAGCCACCGGCAACCGACGAGGGATGGTTCGTGTTACACGAGTTTCGGTCGATCGACTGGGACGCGTGGCGCGAGGCACCCGCACGGGAGCGCGAGCGGGCGATAGAGGAGGGTGAATCGTTCCTGCGACACCGCGAACTCGTCGCGGACGCCGAGGAGGGCGACTCCGCGGTCTTCTCCGTACTTGGGCACAAAGCGGATCTGCTGACCGTTCACTTCCGCCCGACGCTCGATGACCTTTCGGCGATCGAGCGACGGTTCGAGGAGACGGCGCTTGCGGGGTTCACCGACGTCGAGCGGTCCTACGTCTCCGTCACCGAGGTCTCGGGCTACGTCTCGGATGAGTACTTCACCGGTGACAAGGAGAACATCGACGCCGGCCTCCGAAACTACATCGAGGGCAAACTGAAGCCGTCGATCCCCGACGACGAGTATGTCTCGTTTTATCCGATGAGCAAGCGACGCGGCGAGGCCGACAACTGGTATGACCTGCCGTTCGACGAGCGCGCCGATCTCATGGCTGAACACGGGAAGACCGGCAAGGAGTTCGCCGGCCGGATCTCACAGGTGATCGCCTCCTCGGTCGGCTTCGACGACCACGAATGGGGCGTCACTCTCTTCGGGAGCGACCCGACGGACATCAAGGACATCGTCTACGAGATGCGCTTCGATGAGGTCTCCTCGCGTTACGGCGAGTTCGGGACGTTCTACGTCGGCCGTCGGTTCCCAGCGAGCGACCTCGGGGCGTATCTAAACGGCGCGAAGGTCCCCACGAGCGCACACGACGAAGAGCCGGTCGAGCAAGGCGGTGCGCACGCCCACGGTCACGGGGAGGCTCACGCCCACGGCGGCGGGGACGCCCACGGTCACGGGAGCCACGGCGACGATGAAGCCGGCGACGACGCGGACGACGTGGACGGCGCACACGGGGGCGACGACGACATCCGCGGCGAACTCGCCGATCTCGACATCTACGCCGGAAAGCCACACGGCGAGGACGTCTACGCCACGGTGCTCTACAGCGAGGTCGACGCCGACGAGCTCTTCGAGGAGGTCGAAGGACTCCGCGGCAACTTCGAACACTACGGGTCACACGTCAAGACGGCCGTCTACGGGGGTCGCGCGACCGACCGCGCGGCCGTCGTCTCCATCTGGGAGACCGCAAGCGCCGCCGAGACCGCCGCCGGTTTCCTCTCGGAACTCCCGGGGATCGTCGCCCGCGCGGGCGAGGAGTCGGGCTTCGGCACGATGGGGATGTTCTACACCGTCAAAACCGAACACCGCGAGGACTTCACCGAGACCTTCGACGACGTCGGTGAGCTGCTCGCCGAGATGGAGGGTCACGTCGAGACCGACCTGATGGTGAACGTCGAGAACGCCGACGACATGTTCATTGCGAGCCAGTGGGAGGCGAAGGGGGACGCGATGGCGTTCTTCGGCTCCGATGAGTTCCGTGAAACCGTCCGCTGGGGCCGCGAGGTGCTCGCGGACCGGCCACGGCACGTCTTTTTGGCCTGAGGCGAGGGGCTCCGTTTCACCGCGGACGAACCGCCATCGACCGTTTTTAAGTCCCCGCTGATCCAACGTCGGGTATGTTCGACAGCATCGTGGTTGCGACCGACGGCTCCGAGAGCGTCCGCCGGGCGGTCGAGGTCGCGATCGATCTGGCGGCACGGTTCGACGCCGAGGTCCACGCGCTGTACGTTATCGACGCCGGGGAGGTCGAATCCTCGCCCGACGAGGTCCGCGAGGACCTCCGAGCCGCGCTCGATGACCACGGGGAGGACGCGCTTGCGACGGTTCATGACGCGGCCGGCGAGCGGGACGTTCCCGTCCGGACGGCCGTCCGTGAGGGACACCCCGCCGCGGAGATCGGCGCGTACGCCCGCGAAGTGGAAGCCGACCTCGTCGCGACCGGGACACGCGGGCGACACGGCGAGAACCGGTTCCTCATCGGGTCGGTCGCCGAACGTGTCGTCCGAACCTGCCCCGT
>PWGU01000245.1 GCA_003554605.1 Halorubrum sp. | reverse complement strand
TTCACCGTTTGACCCTTCCTCGTCCGGCGGTTCCCTGCCCGTTAGCCCGGCCGTCCCGGAGTCATACTGATCGGTCGATCGACCGGCCTCGGGTTCCACCCGTGGCCCACGGACGGTTCGGCCAACCTGCACATCGGGCGATGCCTCGGCGGCGGACCGACGTCCATGGCCGATCCCGGGCGGGGAGGACACGGGGTCCCCACCGGTCGATTCGCCCGGCCGGCCGCCGCCGTCGGTCGCTTCCCCCGATTGAACCGCAACTCCACGATCGGGTGTCGCCGGTGGCATCGTCACGTGACGATGGGGGACGTCGGGCGCGGCGGCCGAAGCGCGCGGATCGGCCGAACTGCCCGTGTCGCGCTCGGCGGCGAGGACGGCCGCCGCGCCACGACCCAAAAGCGCGTGGACGGCGACCCGGAGGAGGAAGACGAACGCGATCCCCACGAGCAACGGGACGAACGGGGTCGCGAGCGCGTATCCACCCAGCAGGGTCGCGAGCGCGAGAAGCCACGCGACGGCGTACTCGCCCGAGAGGGCGACTCGGAACGCACGGGTCGGTCGGATCGCGTCCCGGAGGCGACCCGTGTCGGCCAACACCGCGAGCGCGGCGGGGCGAAGGTAGACGTAGACGACGAGGTAGCCAAAGGTGAACGCCCCGACCAACCCGCTGAAAAGCCCCGAAAGGAGCGAGAGGAGCGATTCCTCGCCCGCCGACGTCCCCTCCCCGACGGTGACGTCGGCGATCGGGTCGATGTCGACCGGCGCGGGTTCGACGAGCACGGTGTCGATCCGGTTCGCGTCCGCGAGCAGCCCGACCGCGACGACGACCCCGACGAGGACGATGACCGGGAGGAGATACCAGACGGTGAGACAGACCGATCGTACCCCGTCGCGGTAGAGCGTCCCCCACCGAACGAACGACGGCGCGCCGGCGGCGTTGCCGTCGCGAACGCCCTCGCGAACGACGCGGAGGAAGTAGCCGCGAGTCACAAGCGCGGGCGCGAGCGCGAGCGGCGCGAGAAGCAGGAGAAACGGCGCGAGGAGGGATGAAAACAGCCAGATCGGGACGACCACCCACGAACAGAGGGTGAGAACCGTTCCGATGATGACCACGCCCGGGGCGTCGTCCGTCCGGAACGGCGTCGAGAGGGCCGCACGAAGCATACCCGATACACGGCCGGCAGGACATAAAGGATCACCCACATCAACTATTAATCCCGCCCGGGCGCAACGACGGATATGCAACTCGGCTGCACCGTCGGCGTCGACCTCGACCTCGTCGCGGCGTCGTCGCAGGCGTTCGATTTCGTCGAGATCGGCGTCGGCGACGGAAGCCTCCCGCCCGAGACGATCAACCCCGATCGGCTCGCGAACGACCTCGCGGGACGCGACCTGCTCGTTCACCTCCCATACAGCGGCACGCTCACGAGCTACGCCCCGGAGGTGAACGACGGCTTCGTCGCCTACCAACGCCGGCTGCTCGAAACGGTCGGCGACCTCGGCGCGGAGAAGGCGGTGTTACACGCGACGAGCGACGACCGCGACGACGTGGCGTTCCGGGAGGTCGCCGCCGAACAGCTTGAGCGGGTCGTCGCCGCCGGGGAGGACGCGGGCGTGGAGGTCGTCGTCGAGAACGTCGGGCACCACCACGACGGGATCCAGCTCTCGGTGCTCGGCGACCTCGTCCGCGAGACGGACGCCCCGGTCTGTTTCGACGTCGGCCACGCCTACATGGAGGGCGGAAACGGCGCGATCAAGCGCTTCCTGCGGAGCCACGCCGACCGGATCTCTCATCTCCATCTCCACGACGTCCGCCGCCGGGGCGATACCCACCTGCCGATCGGCGCGGGCGAGATCGACTACGGCCCGGTTCGTGAGACGCTCGCGGAGTTCGACGGCACCGCCGCCTTGGAGATATTCACCGACGACGCGCGGCTCCTCGCGGACTCCGCCGAGCGCGCCGCGGGGATGTTTGGAACGACGTTTCCGACGCCGGAGGATGAAACGCCCACGGGCTGACTGACGACCGAAGGGTGAACCCGGTCACCGAAAGCGACGGTGGCTCGGGACCGGCGGGTCGCAGGCGGCGTCAGCGAGCCTCGGAGGGGGACTGGTCGTCGTCACCCGAATCGGCATCAACGTCCCCGTCCTCGTCGGCGGCAGCTTCATCGGTGCGTTCGTCGTCGATCCCACCCTCGCCATCGTCGCTCGCGGCCATGTTGTCGCCCTCACTTTCGCCGCCGCCCGCATCAGTACCCTCGTCGCCCGCATCGCCGCCGCCGAGTTGCCGCTTTATCGACTCCAACTCGGATTCGACGTCGACCTCGGGGGCCGGCTCGGGTTCGGGCTCCGGGTCGGCGGTCGCCCCGGCATCGCCGTCATCGTCGAGATCGGACTCGTCGGCGCGCTCGTCGTCGGGGTCCATCACGTCGATCCTGACGACCCCGTCGTCGGTCGCGTCCCGGTCGTCCGGGCGGCCGCGATCCTGCGGGCGAGCCCGGTCGCCGCGACGACGCCCGTCATCACGTCCACGGCGGCCGGTCCGATCGTCGCGGGCACGGTCGGCCGTTCGACGGCCCTCCTCGATCCGAGCTTCGATCTCCGCGGTCAGATCGCGGGCGTCCTCGATGATCGACCGGGAGGCGGCGTCCTCCGGAAGGTCGGCCTCCGAAAGTGCAGTTCGAAGCTCCGAGAGCGACCTGGCGAGGCCGGCGCTCGCCCCGTCGCGAACGTCGGCGAGGCGATCGGCGGCGTCGCCGGAGCGGTCGTCGAGGTTAAGGCCGCGACCCGGGTCCGCGAGCCGGAGCGTCCCGCGCACCAGCTCCAGCGACTTGATCGTCGTCTCCAACAGGGCGATGAGTGCCGGGATCGTGTACTGTTCGGTGAAGCGCAACAGCTCCGAAAGCCGGGGGGGACGGGGTGGCAGCGGCGGCTCCCGTCGGCCCGTCGAACGGGGACGTGCCGGGCGGTTGCGTGTGGGACGGTCGCGGGCGTCCCGTTTGAGATCACGGCGAAGCTCGGCGAGCACGTCCTCCAGCTCGTCGAGCCGCTCCTCGAGGTCGTCGTCTCGCGGGCGGTCACGGGAACTCATAGGGGCCTTTCGCGTCGAACGGATAAAAAGGCCGGCCGGTCCGGTGCGGGGAGCGGGAACCCCGGGCCTCCGACTCCGGCTTCCGCTCAGTCGAACCGCCCGCGACGGTACTGCACCGGCCAGTCGACGTCCTCGCCGAGTTCGTGGGCGGCTTCGAGCGGCCAGTGGGGATGTCGGAGCAGCTCCCGGCCGAGCGCGACGAGGTCCGCGCGATCGTTGCGCACGAGCGCGTCGGCGTGGGTCGGCTCCGTGATCCCGCCGACGGCGGCGACGGGAACCTCACCCTCCGAACGGATCGCTTCGGCATGGCGAACCTGATACCCTGGGCTGGTGCCCGGAAGCTGCTGGTCGGGGTGTATCCCGGCGCTGGAGACGTCGATCAGGTCCGCACCCGCCTCAACGAGCAGCGGCGCGAGCCGGACGGAGTCCTCGAGGTCCCACGAGTCGCGGTCGGGGAGCCAATCGGTCGCGGAGATCCGAACGAACACCGGCTTCCCGTCGGGCCAGACGGAGCGGACCGCCCCGACGACCTCCCGAAGCAGCCGGGTTCGTCCCTCGAAATCGCCGCCGTAGCCGTCCTCGCGGTCGTTCGTGACCGGCGAGAGGAACTGGTGGAGCAGATAACCGTGGGCGGCGTGGACCTCGGCGACCTCGAAGCCGGCCTCGAGCGCGCGCTCCGCGGCCGCGGTGAACTCCTCGATCACGCCCTCGATCCCCGCCGTATCAAGGCGTTCGACGGCGACCTCGCATTCTTCGGGGTACGGTTCGTCGGTCGCGGAGACGGTCACCCAGCCGTCCTCGTGGTCGGCGGGGATGCCGTCGCCACCCTCGGACGGCGGACGGTGGGAGGCCTTTCGGCCGGCGTGTGCGAGCTGGATGCCCGGGGTCGACCCCTGTGAGCGGATGAACGCCGCGACCGGCGCGAGCGCGTCGGCGTGTGCGTCGGACCAGATGCCGAGGCAGTTCGGCGTGATCCGTCCCTCGGGGCTCACGGCGGTTGCCTCCGTCATCACGAGCCCGGCCCCCCCGGCGGCGCGCGAGCCCAGGTGCACCAGATGCCAGTCGTCCGCGAGCCCGTCGCTCGCGGAGTACTGACACATCGGGGAGAGCATGACGCGGTTCGGGATCTCCGTTCCGCGAAGCGAAAGCGGCGTGAAAAGCGACGATGTCATCGGCTGAATAGACGCCCGCGGGGGGTTAATGGCCTCCGATGCCGGCGAGCCAGTGGCCTTCCCATCGTTTTAGGCCGACCGAAACCTATATTCCTCCGCCGTGCCGAACGGATGACAATGAGTACCGGAGACGGGATCGAAGCCGACGGCGAACGCGACGCGGTAGAGGAGCCGTTGGTCGAGGACGACCGCCCGACCGTGACGGTGAGCCGAACGCGCCCGGAACGGCTCGTGTTCTTGGAGGACGGCAACACGGACGCGTGGATAGCGACCGACCTCGTCGTCGATCCCGAACGGTAGGCGGCCGAGTGAGGGACCGTCCCCGGGGTCCCTTCACGCTCGGCCGGTCCCCGCTCCGGTCGTTTCCGATACCCGATCGCTTTTGCTGTGGATCACCGTTTCCCCCGCATGCCCACCCCCACCGACCGCGTTCGCCGTACCGAGCGGTCGAGCATTCGTGTGATGTTCGATCTGGCCGAGCGTCACGACGGCGACCTCGTCAGACTCGAAGTCGGCGAACCCGACTTCGACACCCCAGAACACGTCATCGACGCCGCGATGCGGGCCGCCCGCGAAGGCGCGACCGGCTACACCTCGAACGCCGGGTTGCCCGCGTGTCGGGACGCGATCCGCGATCGGCTCGCCGCCGACTACGACGTCGCCTACGACCGCGAGGAGGTCGTCGTCACCGTCGGCGGCATGGAGGCGTTACACCTCGCGACCCTCGCGAGCGTCTCGCCGGGCGAGGAGGTCGTCGCCCCCGGCCCGACCTGGCCGAACTACGCGACCCAGGCGAGCCTCGCGGATGGTCGCTTCCGGGAGGTTCCCATGCCCGCCGAGACGGGGTTCGACCTCGACGCGGATCGGGTGATCGAGGCGATAGGCGAGGAGACGGGGGCGGTCGTGTTGACGACGCCCTCGAACCCGACCGGCCGCGTCTTCGATCCCGACGCCTGCCGCGCCGTGGTCGAGGCCGCCGCCGACCACGACGCCTACGTGATCGCCGACGAGGTCTACCTCGCGCTCACCTACGACCGCGAGCCGGAGGCCATCGCCGGCTACACCGATCGCCCGGAACACGTCCTCACCGTCGGTTCCTGTTCGAAGACCTACGCGATGACCGGCTGGCGGCTCGGCTGGCTCGCCGGCGACACCCACCTGATCGACGAGGTGGTGAAGGTCCGCGAGTCGACGACCGCCTGCGCCTCGAACATCGCCCAGCACGCGGCCATCGCCGCGCTTACCGGCCCCCAAGACCCCGTCAGGGAGATGTATCGGGCGTTTAAACGTCGCCGTGACCTCGTCGTCGACCGTGTCGAGTCGATCGACGGGCTCTCGTGTCCCCGTCCGGAGGGCGCCTTCTACGCCTTCTTAGACCCTGGGATCGACGGTGACGCCCTCCCGATCGCGAAACATCTCCTCACCGAACACGGTGTGGTTCTCGCACCCGGCGACGGCTTCGGTAAGGCCGGTCGCGGGCGGCTTCGACTCTCGTTCGCGAACAGTTCGGCACGGATCGAGGAAGGGTTCGATCGGATCGAGGCCGGGTTGGCGACGTATGAGGTGTAAGGACGCTTAGACGACCCGGTTCGCGAGCTCCTCGCCCCGCTCACGCCGCCGAAGGCTCTCCCCAACGATGGCCGCAACCCGGGCGGCGTACTCTCGGTGGGCGGCCGCGACGTGCGGGGTGAGAATGACGTTTTGAAGGTCCCACAGCGGCGACGTCTCCGGAAGCGGTTCCGTCTCGAAGACGTCGAGGGCGGCCCCCGCGATGGTCCCGTTCGAGAGCGCCTCGATGAGCGCCGGCTCGTCGACGACGGCCCCGCGGGCGACGTTCAGGAGGTAGGCGTCCTCGCGCATGGCGTCCAGTTCGGCCGGGCCGATGAGCTCCTCGCTTTCGGGCGTGAGCGGCAGCGCGAGGGCGACAAACCGGGCCTCGCCGATCGCCTCGGCCAACCGATCGCGCCCATACACCTCGTTCACGTTCGCCACCGGCGTGGGGGTCCGCCGAACGCCGACAACGTCCATGCCGAGCCCCGCCGCCCGCGCGGCGATCCCCCGACCGAGCACGCCAAGCCCGACGAGACAGAGCCGCTCGCCCGCGAGCGAGAACGGCGGCGCTGGCGGCGTGCGGTCCCATAGACCGTCGCCTTGGGCGTCCCGGTAGACGTGGAGTCCCCGCGCGAACGAGAGCATGTAGCCGGCGACCGTGTCGCCGACGGCGTCGCCGTGGATCCCCGTCGAACTCGTGAGCGCGACGCCGGCTTCCTCAAGATCGGGGAAGGGGAACCGGTCGACGCCGGTCTGGATCGAGTGGATCCATTCGAGGTCCGTATCGAGAAACGCCTCGTCGTACGCGAACGTCACGATCGCATCGAGGCCGGAAAGCGCGGCGGCGTCATCGCGTGGGACGACCCGTAGCTCAACAGCAGTCCCCTCGGGTAGGTCGAGAACGTCGGCGAACGACTCCGGCGGAAACACCACTTCGACGGATTCGTGGATCCCCAGCGTGTACGTCATGCGAGCCGATCCCACGGCGGAGGACCTAAAAGCGCGTGATCTGGCGACCCGGTCCGTTGGACCGATGCCGATGGACAGGCGGTTGCGGTCGCCAGTTATCGGATGAACTCGATCGCCGCACCCTGCCCGAAGCCGACACAGAGCGTCGCGAGCCCGCGGTCGGCGTCGCGTTTTACCATCTCGTGAAGGAGGGGGACCGGGAGGCGCGCGCCGGAGGCACCGAGCGGGTGGCCGATGGCTATCGCCCCGCCGTTGACGTTGAAGCGGTCCTCGTCGACGCCGAGTTCGCGGCGGGAGTACTCACACTGGGAGGCGAACGCTTCGTTCAGCTCGACGAGGTCGTAGTCCTCGATGCTGGTGCCGGCACGGTCGAGCAGCTGTCGCGTCGCGGGGACGGGACCGATCCCCATCACCGTCGGATCGACGCCCGCGACCGCGTTCGTGCCAACCTCGGCGAGCACGTCGAGGCCGTGGTCTTCGGCGAACGCCCGACTGGTTACGAGCGTGATGGCGGCCCCATCGGAGATCTGTGAGGCGTTGCCGGCGGTGACCGTCCCGTCGCCGGTGAAGACCGGCGACAGCCCCGCCAGCTTCTCGGCGGTCGTTCCGGGACGGATGCCCTCGTCCTCGGTGACGGTTCCTTCCTCGGTCTCGACGGGGACGATCTCGTCGTCGAACCGACCCTCCTCGGTCGCGGCCGTCGCGCGCTGCTGGCTTCGGGCGGCGTAGGCGTCCTGTGTCTCCCGGCTTACGTCGTACTCCTCGGCGACCTTCTCGGCGGTCATCCCCATCTGCAGCTGGAAGACGTTGTAGCGCTCGGAGAGTTCCGGGGGGAGGTGCGCGTAGGAGTCGCCGTCCATCGGAACACGGCTCATGTGCTCCATCCCGCCGGCGATCACGCACTCGCGGTTGCCGGCGGCGATGGCGTCGGCGGCGGAGATGATCGCCTGCATCGAGGAGGCACACCAGCGGTTGATGCTCGTCGCCGGGACGCCCTCGCCGAGCTCCGAAAGCAGCGCGATCACGCGGGCGACGTTGTTGTCCTGTTCGCCGCGCTGCTGGGCGACCCCCCACATGAGGTCGTCGACGTGGTCGCTTTCCAGCCCGGTTTCGGCGAGCAGGTGGTCGATCAGCCGCGTCGAGAGGTCCTCGCCGCGAACGTCAGCGTAGACGCCGCCGTCTTTGCCCTGTGGGGTTCGGTACGCGGCCGCGATCACGGGTGTGGTGTCGTCGGTCATGTCCAAACACAGCCCCGTATCCGGCTTAAAGGGGCGTGGAACGACATACAATACCCCCGAAGTTTATCGTTTCTCCCCCGCGGATGTCGTCGCTCGCGAGGCGGGCGATCGGTCGGACGCCGGTCGTCACCGGGGAGCATATATAAAGGGAGCCGCCATCGTAACCGACGAGTTAGAGATTCCACGGGGAGCGCGAGAACGTGGTATGTACCCACTGGTCGGCATGCGCGCCCGAGTGGGCTCACCTCACTCCTGCGAACCGGCTGCGCTCTGCACGAGCCAGCCGCCCGCCACGTCGCCGTCGCGCGCCGTGTACGCGATCGCCGTGTCGGCGTCGACGATGGCGAGGTCGATGGGCCGGCCGTCGCCGTCTTCGATCCGTTCGATCCGAAACGGGATGTCGAGGCTGTCGCCACAACAGCCGACGTCGACGAACTCCTCGTACTCGTCGCCGACGGCCACCTCGCCGAGGATGCGACGGAAGTAGCCGCGGTAGCGGTCCGTCTCGATCTGGTCGCGACCCCAGGTGCTCAGTCCGGCCGGATATGAGAGGACGACGCGGGAGGCGATGGGTGGATCCATGCGTGACGCTACCACGCGCAGCGGCAAACCCGTTTCGCCGGGGCGACGGAGGTGAAATCGTCGTTTCAGCCCACGATCGGCCGATCCGAGGGTGACGATGCCGGAGGCATTGTAATTCAAGAGATAAGAAGGCTTATTCGCCCTGCCGGATGAACGCGTCTTAATGAGATCGATCGAGGTACCGGAAGTCGATTACACCGAGTACACGAACCGGCAGCTCGTGCTGGTTCCGCTGGCGGTGCTCGCGCTGGCGCTCGCGATCATCGGCGGGTGGTATCTCGTGACGGGTGCCCCGGCGAACCTGGGACTCGAATTCACCGGCGGCGTCGA
>PWGU01000177.1 GCA_003554605.1 Halorubrum sp. | reverse complement strand
GTCCGGCTGGACGATCTTCGGACATCGCGGGTGGAACCGGCAGCCGCTCGGGACGTCGACGGGGTCCGGCACCTCCCCGACGAGTTCGATCCGTTCGCGCGTCTCGTTGGGGTTGATCCGGGGCACCGAGGAGACGAGCGCCTGCGTGTAGGGGTGTTTCGGGTCGTTTATGACCTCCTCGGCGGTGCCAACCTCGACGAGCTCGCCGAGGTACATGATCCCGATCCGATCGCACATGTACTTCAAAAGCGAGAGGTCGTGGCTGATGTAGACGGCGGTGAGCCCGAGCTCCCGCTGGAGCCGCTTGAAGAGGTCGAGGATGCTCGCCCGGATGGAGACGTCGAGCATGCTCGCCGGCTCGTCGGCGAGCAGGAAGGAGGGTTCGAGCGCGAGCGCCCGCGCGATCCCGACCCGCTGGCGCTCGCCGCCGGAGAGTTCGCTCGGGTACTCCGAGGCGTACGCCTCCGCGGGGGTGAGCCCCGCCTGCTCGATGGTCTCGTACACCCGCGCGTCGCGCTCCTCCTCGGTGCCGATCCCGTGTACGTCCAGCGGCTCCCGGACCCACTTATAAACCGTGAAGCGTGGGTTGATCGACTGATACGGGTCCTGATGGATGATCTGTGCCTCCCGACGGAAGGCGTTCAGCTCCGCACCCGAGGCGTCGGTTATCTCCTCGCCGTCGAATCGGATCTCCCCGCCCGTCGGCTCGTGCAGTCGGATCGCGGTCTTTCCGAGCGTCGTCTTGCCACAGCCGGACTCGCCGGCGAGCCCGAACGCCTCGCCCTCGCGGATCCCGAGCGAGACGCCATCGACCGCCCGGACGGCCCGTCCGCTTTCACCTCGCAGGATGCGGGAGACGAGCCCGGTATTTACGGGGAAGTGCTTCTCGAGGTTTCGAACCTCGAGTTTGTGCGTCTCGTCGCTTCTGTCGAGTCGATCCTCGAGTTCCGCCTCACTCATGATCTCCCTCCAGGCCGTCCGTACTCCGACCCGTCTGCGGTTCCCCTCCGTCGGTCGAGAGCTCCTCGGGCTTCCCGAGGTCCTGTTCCATCCAGGTCTCTTTTTTGCCCGCTTCCTCTTGGAGGAGTTCGACCTCATCGGCCCGGTGGCACTCCACGATGTGGCCGTCGCCGTATGATTGTGGCTCGGGCGTCACGCTCCAGCACTCCTCCTCGGCAAACGGGCACCGCGGGGCGAACCGACACCCCTCCTCCGGGTCGACGAGGTTCGGGGGCGTCCCCGGGATCGAGATGAGCTCCTCGTCCTCGCTGCTGATGTCCGGGAAGGCGTTCCGAAGCCCGAGCGTGTACGGATGTCGCGGGTTCATGATGATCGTCTCCGCGTCGGCGATCTCGACGACCCGACCGCCGTAGACGACGGCGATCCGATCGCAGGTCTCGGAGACGACGGACATATCGTGGGTGATCATGATCATCGCGCTGTCTATCGCCTCCTGTTTCGCCTTGATCGTCTCCAGGATACGATCCTGGATCACGACGTCGAGCGCCGTCGTCGGCTCGTCGGCGAGCATCAACTGCGGCTCCAACGCGAGCGCGAGCGCGATCATCGCCCGCTGGGCCATCCCCCCGGAGAACTGGTGGGGATAGTCGTCGATCCGGTCGGGGTCGATCCCGAGGTCGTCGAACAGCTCGCGCGCCCGGGTCCGTGCTTCCGCCTTCGAGGTCCCGTCCTCGTGGTGGCGGATCACCTGCATGATCTGTTCGCCGACCGTGTAGACGGGATCGAACCCGTTCATCGCGTTCTGGGGGATCATGGAGATCTCCTTCCAGCGGATCCGGTTGCGAAGCTCCTTCGAGGAGAGTTCGGTGATCTCGGTCCCGTCGAACTCGATCGACCCGCCGTGTATCTCGGCGTTGTCCGGGAACAGGCGGATGATCGATTTCGCGAGCGTGGTCTTGCCGCTGCCGCTTTCACCGACGAGGCCGATGGTCTCGCCGTGGTCGAGCGACAGCGAGACGCCGTCGGTCGCACGGACCCAGCCACCCTCGGCACGGTAGTACGTCTGCAGATCGGTTATCTCGAGTAAACTCATTCTTTGTGCCTCAGTTCGGGGTTGACGACCTTCTCAAGCGTCCGGCCGACGAAGAACACGGACATCACGAACAGCGTGATGGCGATCCCCGGCGGGAACACCCACCACCACGCGACGCGGACCGCGTCGGCGTTGTAGACGCTGAATATCATCTCGCCCCACGACAGCATGTTCGGGTCGCCGAAGCCGAGGAACGAGAGGCTCGCCTCGGCGATGACGGCCCACCCGACGGCGAACGCCGCATACAGGAACGCTAACGGCAGCACGTTCGGGAGGATGTGACGGTACATGATCCGGACGTCGCTCGCGCCGATCGCCTCGGCGCTCTCGACGTACGGTCTGTTCTTGTGGCTCAACACCTGTGCGCGGATCACCCGCGCCGTGGAGCGCCAGAGGATCAACACGATCGCCGCGATGATGTTGACGATGCTGCTCCCGATGATCGCCACGAGGACGATCGCGAACGGGAGGAACGGCACGGCGTAGACGATGTCGGTGATCCGCATCAGCAGGTCGTCGACCCAGCCGCCGAAGTACGCGCTGATCAGCCCGACGTTCGTGCCGATGAAGACGGCCATGAACGCGGCGAGGCTGCCGACGAGCAGCGTCACCCGGGTCCCGACGAGCAGCTGTGAGAACACGTCCCGCCCCCGGTCGGTCGTTCCGAGCGGGTGGGCCGCCGATGGCGACTCGAGTCGGCCGCCAACGGCGCGCTCCGTCGGGTCGTGCGGGGCGATCCCCGGGATCGTGATGTTGAGGAACTCGATCGTGGTCGGCCGGGCGAATATCCCGACGAACACGAACATCACCAGCAGGCCGACCCCGATCTGACCGAGGCGGTCGCCTTTAAACACCGACAGGCCGTCCCGAAACCGGTCGAATCGTCGTTCGAGGCCGTCTGCCAATCGTTCCGCACGTGAAGGTGTCTGTGTGCTCATTCGTATTCCACCCGTGGGTCGAGGTAGACGTACGCCAGGTCGGCGACGAAGTTCATGATGATCACGACCGATCCCATGAGGAAGAACGCAGCCATCGCGACCGGGTAGTCATTGTTGTTCACCGACCGAACCATCTCACGGCCCATTCCCGGCCAGTTGAACACCGTCTCGATGACGACGGATCCGCCCATGGCCGCGCCGGTCGCGATGGCCATGACGGTCACGAGCGGCAACACCGAGTTTCGGGCCGCGTGTTTGTAGAGGACGGTCCGTTCCGGGAGTCCCTCGGCCTTTTTGATCTCGATGAAGTCCGCTTTTAACACGTCGAGCATCGTGCTGCGCATCAACAGCGTCGGGGTCGCCAAGTAGACGATCGCCCCGGTGAGCGCCGGCAGGAACAGGTGTCGGAGGAAATCGAGCGATCCGTATCGCTGGACGAATCCGCCGCCGAGGTCACCGCCGGTGGCCCGCATCCCGCTGGACGGGAACCATCCCAGCCAGAAGACGAACACCGAGAGGAGGACGATCCCGACCCAGAACTCCGGGGAGGACCGCGCGACGAGGGTGACGACGATGCCGCCCCGCTCGAACCGGGATCCACGCCACCAGCCCATGAGCGCGCCGAAGGTGACGCCGATGAGGTAGGCGATCACGAGCGCCGTCCCCATCAACACGATGGTGTTCATAAACCGGACGACGATGATGTCGATCACCGGCTCACGGTAGATGAACGATTGGCCGAAATCGCCGGTGAGCAGCTGCTCGATGTAGTTTATATATTGGATGTGCAGCGGCTGGTCGAGGCCGAGTTCGGCGATCCGCTGTTCGCGCTGCTCGGCGGTCATCCCGTCGAGGAGGAACATCGAGGTCGGGTCACCGGGGACCATTCGGAACAGAACGAACAGGATGGTAAAGAACGCCCAGAAGGTGAACACCAACTGAACGAGTCGCCTGATGACGAACTCTCGAAGGCCCATTATCCGGTCACCTCCGTCGGGTCAACTGCGTCGTGATGGGTAGATTGCACGGGTCGTGTGTGTAGTCGCTTAAATACGGTCGAAGGGGTCGGTACGCGGCGTTACTGATCCGCGCCGTAGTGGAGCATTCCGTCGTCGTCCCAGCCGTAGCCGGCGTCGGCCAGCTCCTCGCGGGCGGCATCGAGGTCGAGCCGGAACTGCTCGACGTCGGGGTTGTGCCAGAACTCGTTGTGCTCCGAGATGGTCGAATCGGTGACCGTTCCCATGCCGTCGCGGATGAAGTCGACGTACTCCTCCTTCGGCACGCTGTATGAGAGCGCACGGCGCACGGCCACGTCGTCGTACGGCTCACGCCGCATGTTGTACGCGATCTTCGCGTAGCCGATCGCTTCGAACACGGCCGCGTCGAGGTCGTCGTCCTCCTCGATCCGGTCGAGCGTCGCGGGCTGCGGGATCGCGCCGAGGAAGTCGATCTGTCCCGCCTCCAGGTCGCCGACGAGCTGTGAGACGTCGGCACCGGGGATCCGGATGAAGCGCTCGGTGTTCGGCGTCTCGAAGTGGTCCTCGAACGCCCGGAGCTGCAGTTCGGACTGGCGTTCCCAATCCTCGAACTGGAAGGGACCGCTCCCGGTCCAGTTCTCGTCCTGGAAGTCCGCGAGGTCCTCCGGCTCGACGTCCCCCCAGATGTGCTCGGGGAAGAGGTAGACCTGTCCGAGGACGTTCGCCGTGAACGGCGCGAACGGCTCATCGAGGTGGAACGTGATCTCGTTCCCGGAGGTGTCGATCTCGTCGATGATCTCGACGAGTCCGCTGTAGGTCGGCGAGTCGGCGTACAGCTCGTAGGTGAACTCGACGTCGTCGATCGTGACGTCCTCGCCGTCGTGGAACGTCATGTCGTCGCGGATCTCGACGGTGTAGGTCTCCCCGTCGTCCTCGATCGTCGGGTCGTCCGCCGCCGCCCACGGCCGTGGCAGGCCGTCGGGACCGATGCGGAAGAGCTGATCGTACAGCAGCCGGACGAACTGCCGGTCGGGCGTGGCGAGGTCCTGCATCGGGTTCAACGAGATGATCTCCGAGGGATAACCCATCGTCACGGTGTCCCCGTCGAGCGGCGTCACGGAGATCATGTTCCAGAACGAGTTGAGCCCCTCACCGAGCGTTGGATCGACGTTCTCGACGCGGGCGCTCGCGTACGGGTGCATCCCGCCCTCGTTCGCGATGTAGGTCCGCGGCTGGTCCCGCGCGATGATCTCCTGTGCCTCATACACCGTCTGCTGCCGCTCGTCTTCGTCCGGCTGGGTCACCTGCAGCTCGGCGAGTTCGTCGTATTCGGGGTTCTCATAGCCGGGGGTGTTTCGGCCGCCCTCGCCGGTCGTCGAGGAGTGGTGCATATCTAAGATGAACGTGTGCGGGTCGATCCGCTCCGGGGTCCCGCCCCAGCCGAGCAGCGAGGCGTCGAAGTCCTGCTGAACGACCGCCTTGTCGACGTGCGCGCCGAATTCGAGTTCCTCGAGGTCGACCTCGAAACCGATCTCCTCCCAGTTTTCGGCGGTGATCCGCCCGAGTTCGTTCCGGAACGAGTTCGCCCCGGCGGTCGGGATGACGAAGTTTATCTCCGGGAGCTGATCGCCGAGTTCGTCCGCTCCGTCCGGCCCGTCGGCCCCGTCATCATCAGCACAGCCGGCGAGCGCCACCGTGACACCTGCCGCCCCGGCGACGCCGGCACGTCGAAGAAAGTTCCGCCTGCTCTGTGTTCCGCGTGACATACGATATCCCCGTTTTTACTCTACTTATACCTTTCGTAAACCATAATGGGTAATGCCACTGTACTCACAGAATCATGGATGTGTGTCCCGTTTTCGTCGCTTTCGATTGACACCCCGATACCGACCTCGCTCCGAGCCGCACCCTCGGTGGTGGCCCGATTTGGACCGCGGTTCCGCCCGTGACCTCGGCTCGCCGATCGAACCACGATGGCAACGGTTAATCACGTCCTTCCCGTTCGGCCCGATATATGATTCCCGAGCGGGCGACCGCGTTCGTCCCCGGCCACGTGACCGCCTTCTTCAGCGCCTACCCGGCGGAGGACCCGGCGGCGGCGGGGTCGTGTGGCGCAGGGGTCACGCTGACCCACGGGGTCGAGACGACCGTCGTGCCCCGTGACCGGCCCGACGGAAGCGAGCCGCCCGGACAGCCCAGCGCGCCGAACCCGCCGATCCTCCTCGATGGGGTGCCGGTCCCGATCGACGTAGTCGGAGACGTCCTGTCGGCGCTCGACGTGTCCTCGGCCACTGCCGAGGTTCGGCTCGCGAGCGACCTGCCGCTCGGTGCCGGCTTCGGTGTCTCCGGGGCGGCCGCGCTCGGGACGGCGCTCGCGGCCAACGCCGCCTTCGATCTCGGTCACTCGACGAACGAACTCGTCCGGATCGCCCACGTCGCCGAGGTGGAGCGGGGGACGGGCCTCGGCGACGTCGTCGCACAGGCACGCGGCGGGATCCCGATCCGAACCCGCCCCGGTGCGCCCGGTCACGGCGAGTTGGATGGGATCCCGGCGGCCCCGCGTGTGGAGTACGTCACGTTCGGCGAGCTATCGACGGAGGCCGTGCTCGCGGGCGAGACTGACACCCTCTCGGCGGCCGGCGAACGGGCGCTCACGCGGCTCCGTCGTGACACCCGGCCCGCCACGCTGCTCGCGGCCGCCCGGACGTTCGCGGTCGAGGCCGACCTCCTCGTCCCCGCCGTTGCGGAGGCGATCGACGCGGTCGCGGCCGCCGACGGCTCCGCCGCGATGGCGATGCTCGGCCGCACCGTCTTCGCGTTCGGCACCGGGCTCTCGGACGCGGGCTACGACCCGACGGTCTGTGGTGTTCACGCCGCGGGCGCGGGGCTCGTTCCCGACGATCCGGCGCTGACCGAGGGGTCGGCGGCGATCGAACGCTAACCGGCCATCCGCACTGCACCGGGTGAACGGTCCGAAACCACCGGCACACGAGCGAAGGCTTTACCGCGTGGACCGTCTACGATGGCTCAAATGGTACTTGACGACCTCGGGACGTCCCTGCGAAGCTCCCTCGACAAGCTTCAAGGGAAATCGCGTCTCGACGAGGACGACGTCGAGGAGATCGTCAAGGAGATCCAGCGGTCGCTGCTCTCCGCCGACGTCGACGTCTCGCTCGTGATGGCGCTGTCCGATTCGATCAAGACGCGCGCGTTAGAGGAGGAGCCGCCGGGCGGCACGACCGCCCGTGACCACGTCCTCAAGATCGTCTACGAGGAGATGGTCGCGCTCGTCGGCGACTCGACCGAACTCCCCTTGGAGTCACAGACGATCCTCCTCGCCGGGCTTCAGGGCTCCGGGAAGACCACCTCCGCCGCGAAGATGGCGTGGTGGTTCTCGAAGAAAGGGCTCCGACCCGCGGTCATCCAGACTGACACGTTCCGGCCCGGCGCGTATGATCAGGCGAAACAGATGTGTGAACGCGCGGAGGTGGAGTTCTACGGCGACCCCGACAACGACGACCCCGTCGCCATCGCCCGCGAGGGGATGGAAGCCACCGCCGACGCCGACATCCACATCGTCGACACCGCGGGCAGACACGCGCTGGAGGACGACCTGATCGCGGAGATCGAAGAGATCGAGCGGGCCGTCGACCCGGACCGCTCCTTGCTCGTACTCGACGCGGCGATCGGCCAGGGCGCGAAGGACCAGGCCCGGCAGTTCGAGGCCTCCATCGGCATCGACGGCGTCGTCATCACCAAACTCGACGGGACGGCGAAGGGTGGTGGGGCGCTCACCGCGGTCAACGAGACCGAATCCTCTATCGCCTTCCTTGGGACCGGCGAGACGGTTCAGGACATCGAGCGGTTCGAGCCGTCGGGGTTCATCTCGCGGCTGCTCGGGATGGGCGACCTCAAACAGCTCTCCGAACGCGTCGAGCGGGCGATGGCGGAGGCAAAGGAGGCGGATGAGGACTGGGACCCCGAACAGCTACTGGAGGGCGATTTCACCCTGAAGGACATGCAAAAACAGATGGACGCGATGAACCGGATGGGACCGCTCGATCAGGTGCTGGATATGATCCCGGGGCTCGGCGGCGGGATGATGGATCAGCTCCCGGACGACGCGATGGACGTCACCCAGGACCGGATGCGCAAGTTCGAGCGGATCATGGACTCGATGACCGACGAGGAGCTTGAGAACCCGAAGGTCGTCGGGCAGTCGCGCACCGAGCGGATCGCCCGCGGTTCCGGGACCGACGTCGAGACCGTCCGTCAGCTGCTCGAACAGCACTCGATGATGGAGCGGACGATCAACCAGTTCCAGGGGATGGGCGAGGGCGACATGCAACGGATGATGAAAAAGATGGGCGGCGGTGGCGGCCTCGGCGGCGCGCTCGGCGGCGGCAAGGGGCCGTTCGGCTGAAGAACGGGTCGCTATTTTCGACCGTCTCCGGCCGTCGCTTCCCGTGCAGGGAGCGGTATCGGCGACGAGTCGACCGGCCTCAACGATCAAAACGTCCTTATGCGGTGTCTTCATAGGGCCCGGTATGTACGACCCATTGGCGATCGTGCTCGCGGCGATCGCGACGCTGACCGTGGTCCTCTTCAGCGCGCTGAAGGGGACGGGATGGGAACCGACCCCCGACATCTCCGAGGAGATCAAAGAACGGCGCGCGGCCGCCGTGCCGGAGACCGAGTTCCCGGAGCCGGGCAACCGCGCCATCGGTGGCGGCGGTGGCGGTGGCGCCATTCCCGCCGGCGGCGACGGCGAGGGCGGCGAACTGGCGGAGGGAAGCGAGGAGGCCGCCGGCCCGGGCGACATCCCCGAGGACGAGATCGAACACTTCGAGATCGAGTTCCTCAAACAGGGCGAGACGATCGAGGTCGCGAACAACGAGACGATCCTCGACGCCGGCGAGGAGAACGGCTGGGACCTCCCATATGCCTGCCGACAGGGCCAGTGTGTCTCCTGTGCGGGCCACATCACGGACGGGCCCTCCGAGGACTACGTCGAACACGACAACCAGCAGATGTTGGAGGAGGCCGAACTCGACGACGGCTACACGCTGACCTGCGTGGCGTACCCGCGTGGCTCTTTCAGCATCGAGACGGGCGAGGCCCCCTGAGCCGTCCCCTGTCC
>PWGU01000073.1 GCA_003554605.1 Halorubrum sp. | reverse complement strand
TTCGTCCCACTTCACCTCACCTCACCCCATCCCACTTCACCTCACCTCACCCCATCCCACTTCACCTCACCTCACCCCATCCCACTTCACCTCACCTCACCCCATCCCACTTCACCTCACCCCACCCCATCCGGCACGCGGGTTGCTGGTTCGTTCACCCCGCGATCGACTTTCACGCCGTGGAATCCATCCGTGGTGTGACGATGACAACTGATGCTGCAATATTTTACGAAATCCGTTATAGGCTATCGGCACTTCCGTGACAGTGTGGCCGTCTATCTTCATCTGAGCGACCGTTCGTCCGACCGATCCAGCCCGGGTCCGCTCGGTTCCACCTCGGAGGGGTGGCGGTAGGATGTTCACCCGTCGAACCGCGGCGCTGTTCGTCGTGTCCGCCGTGCTGTTCGGTGGAACCTTCGTGGCCGCGAAGGTCGGGCTCGCGTACCTCCCACCGCTGTTTTTCGTCGCCGTGCGGTTCGACCTCGGGGCGATCGTCCTCCTCGCTTTCGCCGCAGTGACGCTCTCGCGGGAGGAGCTTCGACCCCGTACCGCGGGCGACATCGTCGGGATCATCGCGACGGGCGTGATCGTCATCGGACTCACGAACGCGCTGCTCTTCGTCGGCCAACAGTACGTGACGAGCGCCGTCGCCGCCGTCGTCTTCAGCCTCAATCCTATCTTGACGCCGGTCTTCGCCGCGCTGTTGCTCTCGGAGGGCCGACTGCCGGTTCGGGGGGCCGTCGGCATGGGCTTGGGTCTGCTCGGGGTCGTCCTCGTGGCCGATCCCGGCTCCGCGGCGTTGTTGGGTGGGGGCCTCGGCGTCCCACTGTTGTTCGCCGGGGCCGTCATGAGCGCGCTCGGTGCGGTGATGATCCGTCGCGCGGACGCGACGCTTTCGAGCACCGCCCGCACGGTTTGGGGGGTCCCCCTCGCGGCGATCCTCTCACACGGATTGAGTTACGCCGCCGGCGAGTCGATCGTGGGGCTGTCGCTTCCGCCGATCGCGCTCGCGGCGCTGCTGTATGTCGGGGTCGGCTCGGGTGCGGTGGCGTACCTCACCTACTTCGCGCTCATTGACGAGGCGGGCGCGACGGAGGCGAACCTCCTGTTCTATTTCGTCCCCGTGGTGTCGGCGATCGGCGGGTTCGTTCTCCTCGGGGAGACGCTCTCGCTCGGAGCGATCCTGGGCTTCGTCGTCATCTTCGCGGGCTTCCTGCTCGTGAGCGGCCTTCCGACGGGGCTCTCACGGACGCTCAAACGCGGTGTCCGGGACCGGCTCGTCCACGGCGGTTCCGATCCCCTTCAATAAGGGCTCACCCGTTGAGACGGCCCCATTCCTCTGCGTCACGGGGTTTTTGCTCGCGTGTCGCGTATCCATACCATGACCCCGTTCGAAGCGGTCCTTTTCGACCTCGACGGCACGCTTTGCCGCCGGACACAGGACACCCAGCGCCTGTACGCCCGGACCTTTGAGCGGGCGGGTGAGCGGCCGTTCGGGACCCCCGACGCCCTGTGGGCGGCGCTCGATGGGCCGCCGGATCACGACGACATCATCGGCTACTATGGCGCGGGGTTCGCCCGACTCGCCGCCCAGCACGGCCGTTCGGATGCTGACCCGATCGCGTTGGCTCGGGCGCTTCGCTCGCACGTCGATAACGCTGCGGTCGAGTTGCACCCGGGCGCGGAACGAGCGATAACGTCCGCCGGCGCGAACGGTCGACTCGGCCTCGTCACCAACGGTCCGGAGACGCAACAGTCCGAAAAGCTCGACGCGCTCGGGATCGCCGACCGCTTCGATGTGCTCGTCTTTGCGGCCGACCTTCCTCGTTCGAAACCACATCGCGTACCGTTCGAGACGGCGCTCGATCCGCTTGCGATCGCCCCGGAACGGGCACTGTACGTCGGCAACTCCCTGGGTTATGACGTTGCGGGCGCACAGAACGCCGGCATGGCCGTCGCCTGGTTACGTGGCGACGACGACGTCGGCGGGTACGACCCCGAGTACACGATCGAGTCGCTCGCTGAACTGCCCGCGATCCTTGATGGCGAGCGATGACGGTTCCCGGGCTCGTGACTGCGTTTCCGGACGATGCGGCCCGCGAGGCCGGAGTGGCCGCCCTCCGGGCGCTCGATGCGACGCCGACGGCCATCGAGTCGGTGCCCCGCGGGAATCGGAAGCGGACGGCGATCGCCCGCTTCGACGATCGCGACGACGTCGCCGTGCAGGTCTGCCCCGAGGGGGAATGGCTCCGAACCGAGACCGCCCTGTTGCGGGCGATCCGCGGACGAACTGGTGTCCCGGTCCCCTCCGTGTTGGCCGCGGGCGATCACGGTGGCGTCGCATATCTGGTCACCGGGTACGTTTCGGGCGAGGACCTCCACGATCGGTTCACTTCGCTCGAAGGGGGGACACAGCGTGCGCTCGCCCGATGGTTCGGCGGCGTTCTCGGACAGCTTCATGCGGCGTTCACCTTCGACGGCTATGGGCCGCTCGGACTCGTCGATGACACGCTCACGGCGACCCATGACGACTGGCATCGGTGGTTCGAAGGCTACGCCACGCGTGCGATCGGGCGGCTCCCGGGGGCGTTCGACGACTTGCGCCCGTCCCTCCATGCCGCCGTCGCCGACCGTCCGACGACCAGCCCACGGGCCCGACTCTTTCCATGGGATTTCCGGCCGGGAAACGCGCTCATCGCCGACGGGGCCGTCGCCGCCGTCGTGGACTGGGAAGCCCCCCTCGCCGCGGCACCTGCCCTCTCGGTGGCGAAAGCGGAGTATCTCGTCGCCGACTGGTACGTCGATGACGCCGACCCGCTCCGTCACGCGTTCCGGGAGGGGTACGCCGAGGGACGGCCGTATCCGACGGTTCACCCCGCCCATCGTGTCGTGGCCATCGCCGAAAGCGCGGTCGACTCGACGGGGACGGTGACGAACCCCGGTTATCCACCCGTCGACGAGTCCGCGGCGGTGGCCTTTCATCGGGACGCACTGTCGGCGGCGGTCGACTGCATGGGGGACTCGTCGCGGTCGTTTGGGTGAAGCCCGTGACACACCCCAGCAAGACATATACGGCCGAGAGGCTTATCGATCATCGTTCACACGACCCACATGTTCCCAGCGTGGTTTCCGTCGCTCATCATGTTCAGCGTCCCGATGACGCTCATCGGTTACGCGGTAGGCCGGCTCCACATCAGGTACCTCGCGTTCCACGGCGGCGAGTCGAAGTATCCGGAACCGATCCCCGAGACCGTCGAGGCATACCGGGAGCTCAACCACGTCGAGGAGCTTCAACGGACCTCCTTCGGGGTGATCGCCGCCGTTCCGCTCATCGCGACCACCGCGTTATCCGCCGCTACGGTCGTGGTGCTCATCGGCTCATTCGGCGTCGGTTACTACTTCGCGACGCTGTCGATCCGTGAGCTCGTCGGCGTCGAGGGCGCGGACGAGCCGCAGCTGTTTGGCGACGACAGCCTCAAAGCGATCATGGGTACGCCCTCTCCGGAGGAGCTTGCGGAGGTCGACGGGACGAATGGGGGCGAGGCTGTCGAGACGCCCGAGGAGGATCAAGGGATCGACGAGGGCGTCGACGCGCCGGACGACTCCGCGGACCGATAGCGGTCGGCGGTCACTTCGAGTCCGGCCCCGAGAGATCCCCACGGACGTGCTCACAGGATCGATACCGGCCCCAGATCCCGCGCCGGTCGGCAACGAATCGGTAGCCACGCTCCCGAACCCGCTCGGAGTACGGGAACAGTCGTGCGATCCGTACGATAACGCGCCCGACGGGCCCACACCGAGCCACGGACTGTTCGAGCGCGTGGCCACAGGAGTAGACCGCGTCGTCCGTCAACAGGTGCATACAGTTCTCATAGACGTCGGGGAGTCGAGCCTTCTGATCGGGCGTGAGCTCGCTGAAGCCGACCGGTTCGAAGGTGCCGAACCGCAACAGCCAGCGGACCATATACATACAGAATCCACACTCGTCGTCGTACACGAGACGTGGTACGGCCATACCTGACGTTCCCCGCGCTCGCTCTTGTATATTCGCCTCCTCGTGGACGGGTCTTAACATCTCAGGGTCGCTGGCGTCACCGACCGGGCGGGGACGCGTCGATGTCGGATTCATATCGAAGGCATCGGACGGTCCCGCCGTCGACCGTCTCGACGGCCGGCTCCCGACGCTCACAGGGCGTCGTGAGGACGGCTTTGAGCCGTTCGACTGCCTCACGTTCATCCCCTGCCGCGAGTGCCGCAACCGCCCCGTCGACCGCGGCTTGAAGCGTTTCATCCTCCAGCCGTTCCGGGAGGTCGAAGGTACGGCGGACCAGGTCGTGAGCGATCGGTTCGTCGCTGTCGACGGCGAGTTCCGGCGGTATTTCACCGACCTCGACGGTAAACCGGAAGCGGACGAGGCTCCGCCACGCTTCCGGTAAAATCGTCACGTCGGGATCCGGTATCACGGCCGGGCATCGTGTGTGGAACCGACAGCCCGAGGGTGGATCCGCCGGGTCCGGGATCACGTCCGTCAACGGGCGCTCATGCGTCCGCTCGCGTGGATCGAGTGCGGGGACGGCCGAGAGTAACACCCGCGTGTAGGGATGTTTCGGCTCGCTCAGGACCCGTTCCGTTCGGCCGGTTTCCACGATCTCACCGAGATACATGACGGCAACCCGATCACAGAACCGACGGACGACGTCGAGGTCATGGCTGATAAAGACGACGGCGATGTCATGCTCCCTTCGAATCCCATCGAGCAGGTCGAGGATATCGGCTCTGACCCGCGCGTCCAGCGCGCTCGTCGGCTCGTCGGCGACGATGAGATCCGGGTTCGTTATCAGCGCCCGGGCAATCGCGATCCGCTGCAGCTCCCCGCCAGAAAATTCGTGTGGGAACCGGTCGGTGTCGGTGGTCGACAGTCCGACCCGTTCAAACAGGTCGGCGACGATCGCCTCGCGACGCCCCTGGTCGTCGAATCCATGGACGACGAGCGGCTCGGCGACGGCCTCCCCAACCGTCATACGGGGGTTAAACGCCTCGTGTGGATCCTGAACCACGAGCCCGACCCGTCTCGTAAACGATCGCCGTTCCGCGGTTGACTGGTCGGCTATCGGTTGCCCTCGAAATCTGATCTCCCCGTCCGTCGGCTCCTCAAGTCGACAGAGCGTGTGTGCCACGGTCGTCTTTCCGCTCCCCGATTCGCCGACGAGCCCGAGCGCCTCGCCACGGTCGACGTCGAAGCTCAACCCGTCGACGGCTCGAACCCGCCCCACCTCCCGACGAAGCCACCCCTTGGTGATGGGGTAGTGGACAGCGAGATTCCGCACGGAGAGCAACGGTGTCCCCGAGTCGCCCGACGATCGCTCCCCAGTCATTCGGGTTCCCCCATCGCTCCGGGGCCTTCCGGTCCCTCGGATCCTTCATCCTGAGTTCCTTCCCCGTCCCGTCGCGGCTCCATCGCGCGGCCCGGCGATGAACGACGTGCGTCCGCCAAGACGGCGGTCGCGTCCGCATCCGGCTCGAAGTGAACGCACGACACCTCGTGATCCGTGCCGTGTCCCTGAAACGTGGGTTGATCGCCCCCCGCACATCGTTCGACGGCGTGTGGACAGGCGGGGCGGAAGCGACAGCCATCGGCCGGGATCGTCCGACGCGGTGGTGCGCTCTCGCGGTCGGCGGTTGCGTCGTAGCTCCGGAATAACGCCTGCGTGTATGGGTGTAGCGGTCGATCGAAGACGCGCTCGACCGGCCCCCGCTCGACGACCGTCCCGGCGTACATGACGAGCACCCGGTCGGCGAGCGCCGAGACGATCCGCAAGTCGTGTGTCACGAGAAGGAGCGCCGTCCCCTCGTCCGTGAGCGACCGGAACAGTTCGATAAGCCTCGCTTGAACGGTCGCATCGACGGCCGTCGTCGGCTCGTCCGCGACGAGTATCTCGGGCTCGCCGGCCAGCGCGATGGCGACGGCCACCCGCTGTTGCATCCCGCCCGAAAACTCGTGTGGATAGTCGTCGATTCGCTCGTGTGCACGTGGAATACCGACGCGACGAAGCAGCGTGAGCGCGCGCCGACGTGCCTCCTCGGAGGGCGTCGCGGTGTGAATTCGTATCGTCTCCGTGATCTGCTCTCCAACGGGATAGACCGGGTCGAGCGATCGTTGTGGGTTCTGAAACACGTGGGCGATCCGGTCGCCGCGTATCGATTCCAGTTCCTCCGGCGGGAGTGCTCGCAGCGAACGCTCCCCAAGTGTGAGCTCACCGCCGACGATCTCGGCGGCCGACGGGAGCAGCCGCGTCACCGATCGACAGGTGATGCTCTTGCCGCTGCCGGACTCACCAACGATACAGACCGTCTCCCCGGGTCTCACCGAAAAGCTCACCCCGTCGACCGCGTGAAGGGGCCCCTCCGCGGTCCGGATGACGGTTCGGAGGTCCGTGACCGACAACAGCGGTGTGGAGTCGTCTTCCCTGGCGTTTCGTCGTCTTGGAGCGTGTGAGTCGGTCATGGATCGTATGCGTCGGTCTATGTCTCTCCTCGCTCGCCTCGCGGATCGAGGGCGTCCCGGACGCCATCACCGAGGATTTTCAGCGAGACGATGGTCGCGGTGAGCGCAACTGCCGGGAGCGTCGATACCCACCAGATGCGATATGCGGGGTCGTCCGCGCGGTCATGCAACTGTCCCTCGACGGCGGCGTTCACGGATTCGCTGATCGTTGCCCCCCACGAATAGGTCTCGAGATGGTGAAACCCGAGGAATGCCACCGCAGCCTCGAGCAGCACGAACAACGCCAGCAGTTGGAACAACGAAGGGACGAGCGTGTTCGTGCTGTTCGGGAGGACGTGTTTTGCTGTGACGTATCGCTCGGAGGCACCGAGGCTTCGGGCGAAGAGCACGTACCCGTCCGACCGCCGTTGGATAACTTCACTCCGGATGAGCCGTGCGAGACCGCCCCAACTCAACAGCCCAAACGCGGCCAAAAGCAACAGAATCGATGGTCCCCAATACATGTACCCCACGAAATAGACGATGATCGCGGGGATCGAGAGCTGCACGTCGATGTACGCCGAGAGGAGGTCGTCGATCCGTCCCCCTCGGTAGCCAGCGACGACGCCGACCGCGCCGGCGAACGGGATGATAAATGCGAGCGAGATGACGGCGATGTAGAGGGTGACCCGAGCCCCCTCAACGAGTAGGTATCCCATCGGATGCCCCCGTTCGTTTGTTCCGAGTGGATACTCCCAGGTCCCGTGACAGACACGCTCGAAGGGTTCGCCGGTCTCCCTCCCGAGGCAGTCAGTCGGGACGACCGAACTGCTGAATCCCACCGGAGGATGAAACGCGTGCTCGAATCGAAGCGGGGGCGTGCTCATAACCACCGGACTGAGGAGTCCGACGGTTCCGACGAGCGCCAGAAACGTTCCCGCGGCGAGGACTGCCGGCCGCTCACGGAGTGTGGACCGTCGGACCCCATGCCTCCTGACCCAGCGGAGCAGCGGCACGACCGCGTATGCCATCACGACAACGAGCGCCGAGAGGAACACCCAATCGGTGAACGTCGGTCGCCAGCGGGCGACGAGAAACAGGTCGTCCGAGCGATAATCGTACAATGCAAGCGCGAGCACCAACGCCATCCCACAGACGAACACGACTCGTTCGGTCGTCACCACGCGCCGCGAGTCGGAGACGTGCTCCCAATCGATATTCTCGAACCGATGCTCGACGTCGTCGGACATGGAGGGCGGTTGCCAAAGGATGGGCGGTTGGACACAAATAGCTGTGTATCATGGACCCCTGGGAGTCGATGTGACCGATGTCTCTATTATCCCGGGTCAAGTGTTCCTCACCATGTCCCCACGTTCGTCCGGCCCAGGACCGCTCGACCCTATATGAGCGTCCTCAGGCTCATCTTGAGACGTCTGGCACTGGGTGTAGCTACCGCTATCTTCGTGCTCTCCGCGGTGTTCTCGCTGTTCACGCTGACGGCCGACTGGGTGCTCGGTGGACGGATCGGGCAGGCCCGGTTTGTGGGGGAAGACGACGAGGAGGTCCTCGAATCGATCCGTGACCAGTATTTGGCCGAGCGGGGACTTGATGCTCCGTTCTATGAGCTGTACCTCGATTGGATGATAAATATGGTGACGCTCAACTGGGGGACCTCCTTCGAGACGGGTGATCCCGTCTTTTCAACGGTGCTCGGGGCGACCCTGCGAACGGCGACTTACGCCGTCCCGGCTACCGTGCTCGCCATCGGTGTCGGCGTTACTCTCGGGGTATATGTCGCGTTGCATCCACGGAGCCGCCTCGCCGGCGGCGGGATCTGGAGCGCATACCTCCTCTTTGCCGTGCCGAACTTCTGGGTCGGTGGGCTCGTGGTCTCGTTGGCCTACGGCGACGTGATCGAGTGGTCGCCGCTGCTGTTCGAACACGTTCTCCCCGTCTCGTTGGCCTTCACGACGCTTCTCGGCGGATACGTGAGCTATTCTCGGGCACACGCCCGCGAGTACGCGACGGCGACGTTCACCGAACTCGTTCGCGCGAAGGGCGGTTCCACACGATTGGTCGCCCAACACGTCGTCCGAAACGCCGCGGTTCCGTTCGTCTCGATGCTGTTTACGGAGGCGCTCGCGCTGTTGGTGTGTGCGACGTTCGTCGTCGAGGTGTTGTTCGGCATCGACGGCCTCGGACTGCTGCTCCTCGTGGCGGTCGACGCGCGCGACCTTCCCGTGTTGCTGGGAGCGACCGCGGTCATCATCTTCGTCGGCGTCCTCGGAACGATAATCCAGGACGTCGCCTACGGCTACCTCGACCCGAGAGTCGAGACGGGGGAGCGACGGACGGCGTAACGCCCGCTCCCGTCGGTTCCTCACGCACCCGGCGTAGCCGCAGCCATCGGTCCACACACCGCCCGAATGGCCCCGCAACCGATCATTTATATTTATCTAAAACAATGATGTGATACTACACCACATGTCCCACAAACGTACCCATACGGCGGGACGTACCCGTGAGCAGGGGGACGGATCGCGCGACCGGACGGACAGGCGTGGCTTTCTCCGACGGACCGTGGCCGTCTCGGGTGCGGCGGTCTCGCTCGGGGTGGCGGGCTGTCTCGATGGCGAGGAGGCGCCGGAGGCGGCGTTCCCCGAGGACATCGACGCGAGCGTCACGACCGAAAGCGAGGGTGAGGGCGTCATTTATCAGTACTTCCA
>PWGU01000223.1 GCA_003554605.1 Halorubrum sp. | reverse complement strand
GCACAGAACTCGCAGTTCTCGGGGTCGGGTTCGACGATCCAGGCCGGGTCGACGTCGGCGACGTCGCTCACCCGCTCCATCACGCGGTTGACGATCAGCGTGTTCACCGGGATTTCGAACTCCTCAAGCCGGGCGACGAGCCGCTCGGATTCGACGACGCTCATCTCCTCGGGGATCATCACCACCCGGAAATCCGTCCGCTCGGGGTCCTGGAGGACGGCCCGCAGGCGCTCGATCCGCTCACGAAGCTCGTCGAGGCTTTCGGAAGGGTCGGGGCCGTCGCTTCCCGCGCCGAACATCCCCTTTACGCCCTCCATCATCCCGGCGAACTGCTGTCGAAGCTTGATGACGCGCCCGAGCATCGAATCCATGATCTCCGGAAGTTGGAGCAGCCGGAGAGTGTGACCGGTCGGCGCGGTGTCGACGATCACTCGATCGAATCGGGGGTCATCGAGGTACTCAAGGAGCTGACGCATCGCCGCGGCCTCGTCCGCGCCGGGCATCGTTCCGCCGAGGAGGTCGCCGGGCGCGTCCGCCATCCCCTCGGCGGCGTCCTCGGCCATGTTCCCCATTCCACCCATGCCGCCCATCGCCTCGCCCATGTTGCCGAGCCCGCCGAGCGGGTCGCCGTCGGCACCGAACATCCCCTCGTCCATCGCTGCGTCGGGGTCGATCTCGGCGGCGTACAGCGGGATCTCCTCGCGGATGCGCGTCGGCTCCGCCGGCACGTCGACCTCGAAGGTGTCCGAAAGCGAGTGGGCGGGGTCCGTCGAGACGACGAGCGTCCGCTCCCCGCCGGTGGCCGAGGAGAGCCCCGTCGCCGCCGCCATCGTCGTCTTGCCGACGCCTCCTTTGCCACCGTAAAGCACGTACTCCGGTGCGTCGACGCCCTGTGGTACGTCGGCGTCGACGTCGACGCTCACGTCGTCGTCGACCCGCTCAACCGGCTCGACGTCGATCTCATCCATACCCACTCTCCTCGCGGGGCCTTCCTGTATCCGTCGGTCCGCGGGCGGCCTCGTACGGGCGAACGTGCAGCGGGAGGATCAGCCGCTCACGCCGTTGGCGTCCAGCTCCTCGACGACCGCCTGGAGGTCGGCCTCGGCTTCGATCTCGCGTTTGACCTCCTCACGTCTGCGGACGGCGGCGGAGTCGGCCTCGTAGGCGCGTACGTATTCGGCGCGGGTGTGTTCGTCGAACGCGTGCCGGATGGCGAAGTAGCCGTCGGGGACGATGGTCCCACACACCTTACACTCGTGACGCTTGTGCTCGGTCGTCTGATGGAGGATGGTGGACTCGACGTCCTCGAAGGTCGCCTCGCAGCCGTCGATACCGCACATCCAGCGGGACATACTCGCAGGGTATCCGCCGAGGGGGTTAACCGTTTTCCCCGACGGGGAGACGGCCGCGGGAAGTCGTGACCGACATCACGTAGCGGAGACTGCCCTCAACGGGACGTAGCGGAGACTGCCCCAACGGGACGTAGCGGAGACTGCCCCAACGGGACGTGACGAAGACGATACGTCTTTGCCCGACCGCGATGACGTACACGCGTGACCCGATCCCGAACCCACGTCGATGCACACGTGAAGGTCCTCGACGCTGACGTCGTCGCGCTCGCGAAGGAGCGTGGGATCGACGCGCTCGTGTACGCGCCCCACTTCACGCGGCTCCCGACGATCCGCGACCGCGCCGAGCGTTTCTCCGACGACGAGTTGACCGTCGTGCCCGCCCGCGAGGTGTTCACCGGCAAATGGGGGGGTCGACGACATCTGCTCGCGCTCGGGCTGTCCGACCCCGTGCCCGATTTCATCACCTTCGAGGGGGCGATGGCGGAGTTCGCCCGACAGGACGCGGCCGTGCTCGTCCCCCATCCGGACTTCGCGACCGTCTCGCTCACCCGGCCGGAGATCGAAGCACACGCGGACAGCCTGCACGCGATCGAGACGTACAACACGAAGCTCCTGCCACACCAGAACAAGCGCGCGCTACGGATCGCCCGCGACCTCGACCTGCCGGGGTTCGGGACCTCCTACGCCCATTTAAAAGGGAGCGTCGGCGAGGCGTGGACCGCCTTCGATGAGCCGCTCACCTCCGTCGGCGAGATCGTCGACGCGTTCCGGGAGGGTCGACCGCGGACGGTCGTTCACCGGGGCGGGCTCTCCCATCGGGTTCGCGGGCTCATGGAGTACGCCCACCTCGCGTACGAGAACACGTGGCAGAAGGCCGACCGGATCTTCCTCTCGGGGGACGAACCGACCCGCCCCTCGAACGTCGCCTACGAGGGACGGTTCGACGACGTGAGCGTCTATGCGGACGGGCTCACCGACTACGGGCCAGGGTAACCGTCGGGACCCGGTTCTCAGGGCTTCTCCCCGCGCCTGCTCCGCACCGTCATCCCCTCGCGGATCTCGAACTCCTCGTCGCCGTCGAACCGGGTTGGATCGAAGGCGTCGATCCACGGGGAGTCGCGATTCCCACCATCTCCCCCAGCCTCCAGCGTCGCGAGCACGCCCTCCGCGACGTGTTCGCCCATCGCCGGCGCGCGCATGAACCCGTGACCCTGCCAGCCGGCGGCGACGAAGAGCCCCTCCGCGAGGGGCCCGACGAGCGGGTCGCCGTCAGGCGTCGCGGTACAGAGGCCGGCCCACGCGCGGTCGATCTCCGGGTCGTGATCGACTCGCTCCCGGAGGACCGCCGCGGTCTCCTCGCGGAACCAGTCGTCGCCTCCCGGCTCGTAGTCGTCCGGGTCGGCCTCCCGCGGGACGGTGCCATCGCCGGCGAGCAGGCCCTCGGGATGTGCGCGAAGGTAGACCCCCGCGGTGGCGTCGTACACCATTGGGCCGGCATACGGCCGGCCGCTCACGAGCGCCTGCACCCGATAGGGCTTCACCGGAACCGCGATCCCGGCGTCGGCGAGGAAGCGCGCGGTGTGTGCGCCGACGGCGACGACGACCGCGTCGAAGGTGCGCTCCTCGCCGTCGACGTGGAGCGTCGGCTCCGCATCGGGGAGCGCCACCTCGACGCCGGTCTCGATCGAGACGCCGTCGCCCCGTGCGCGCTCGCCCATCGCCTCCACGTAGCTCCCGGGGTCGGTCCAGCCGCCCCCTTCGGCGACGGCGGCGACCGCGAGGTCGTCGGTCTCGACCGGGAAGCGCTCGCCGAGCGCCGCGGGGTTGACGACCGAGACGTCGAGGTCGTGCGAGCGCATTCGCTCGACCATCTCGGGGACCGCATCGGCGTCCGGGTCGCCCTCGCGGACGGCGATGACGTACGGGCAGCGCGTGAACGAGAAGCCGGGAAGCGAGTCCGAGAGGGATCGGAACCGCTCCATCGCCCGCGTGGCGAGCGCGGCGTCGACGTCCTCGGCGTAGGCGTCATACAGCACGCCCGCCGCACGCCCCGAACTCCCGGCGGCGAGCTCATCGCGCTCGAAGAGCGTCACGCGTGCGCCGCGGGCCGCCAGGTCGACCGCGGTCGTGATCCCGACCGCGCCGCCACCGACGACCGCGACGGCGGGGCCGTCGCCGTCGCGGTCGAGGGTTGATCGGTCGGCTGGTTGGATGTCCTGCTGGCTGCGGCCGCCGTCGGTTTTTATCCCTCGTTGGGCAAGGTCGCTGCTCCCTTTTAAATCGGGCCCGGCGTTTCTGCCCTCGTCGCCGTCGTCGCCGTCGTCGCCGTCGTCGCCTTCGTTGCCCTCGTCGCCCGTGTCACTGCCGCCCGGCTTTCGCATCCCGCTCATATCCGTGGCTCCCGCGCGGGATATATAAACACTCGCGGGCCTGCCCACCAGTTATCTCGTGGTGGCTCCGTTGAAACCCTATTCTTCAGGCAGATAATCCCCTGAAACAGCCGGTTGCTGAAGGGTGCGAACTGTGCGGTTGTTTGGTCGGGTTTCTTGTAATCGGTGGTGAGCAGTTGTGTGACTAGTTATAAGAAGCGACGCTGATCCAGGTCGTTCCGTGGAGTGACGGGAGCAGGTCGAGGATCGACCACCACCGCCGCCGCACTCACACCACACCGTCCGCACCCACATTGGCTGCACCGCCGCCGCACTCGTCTCACATCGACCGCACCCATACCGCCCGACGCCGCAGCCTCACGCCTCCCCAGCCTCGCCACGGCTGGCGGAGCCGCCAGCCGTGGGCTCCCTCGCGCTCGGTGTCGCGCCCTTCGGGCGCTCACCGGAGCGCGCCAACCACCACAGTTCGTTTATAAGTCCTCTCGCCACCCAGTTGGTGGGAATTATAAGCGACCGATCGAGTGCGGGATCACTCGCTGAACCCCCTGTATTGACCGGAACCGGGTCAGAATAGATCACTTGCTGAGGATTTGACATCCTCCCCGCGCCGAAGCGCGAGGCTTCCTCCTCGATTCTCCGTAACCGGAGCCGTCCTGATCCGTTAGCGATGAGGGCGGTTAGGTTGGGAGATAGACGAAATATAACACTCACCCGGATGTGGGAACAGAAGATCGGTGGATGAGCCGCTTCACAGCCTGTACATCGGAGTAGAACGGTGAACTCCCTTAGATCGCCGTGGCGCGCAACGAGCGGGACCCATTCAGCGCTCGCTCGTCCGGTCCTGAACCGATTGGCGATAGCCGTCCCGTATCTCGATGGCGACGATCAGCGTAAACGAGAGTCCGACCAGTATCCAGATGGCTCGCGCCTCCATCCCGGTGACCTCCCCCGAAAAGCCAGCAGCGAGGACGAGCAAGACGACGGTGATAACACCCATCCGTGCCGTTCTGGAAACGGATCGATCGATGCGCGAGAGGTACACCTGCGGGATGACGACACCAAGCAGGGCTAACAGCACGAACGCGACCACGAATCCCCACTGGCCCGGCAACCCGACGAACGTCTCGACGATGGCGAGCAGGATGAATCCGAGGATCACGCCGAGAAACCCGGCGGCGATGACTGTATTCTCCGCTGACACCATACGTGGCGAACAGCGTCCGATCAGATAAAGCTCCGCCGCCGAAGGAACGCTACGCTGCGGATCCATCGGCGGTGTCTGTTTAAAAACGACCGACCACTCCGCGCGCGCTACCGTTCACTTCCCGGCTGTGGGTCGACGTGTGCGACCGGCATGAGGTCCGTGAGCGGCTGCGCGTCGAGCCACTCTAACAGCTCGATGAGCTGGTCGACGGCGGCCTCGAAGAGCCGCTCGGCCTTCTCGGGGGTCACGTCTGTCGGGTCGCCGAAGGCCCCGTTCGGGGAGTTGTCGATCGCATCGTAGAACGTCCGTGCGCCGTAAACGTACGCGTCCGAGGACGCGACGTCGACGAGGCCGCCGTCTCGGGCGGCTTCGAGTTCCTCCCCATCGACGAGTTCGGGCGCGATGTGGGTGATCATCGCAGTCTCTTTCGGCCCCGCATGCGGACCGTTGTGCTCGAACAGGTCGTCGACGAGTTCCGGGATCGACTCGTCCCACATCCACTCGATGGCGTAGACCGCCCCGTCCTCGTGCAGCCGCCGGCCGACCTCCCGGAGGTGCGAGACGTTGCCGCCGTGGGCGTTCACGTAGACGACGCGGTCGATCCCGTGGTAGGTGAGGTTCCGCGTGAAGCTCTCGACGTAGTCGCGGAAAGCGGGCGCGTCGACCCACATCGTCCCGTGGAACTGTCGGTGGTGCGGGCTGACGCCGATGTTCACCGTGGGTGTGCAGAGGTAGCCGGTTCGTTCGGCCGCCTCGCGGGCGAGCGCCTCCGCGATGAGGTGGTCAGTCGCGAGCGGCAGGTGCGGACCGTGCTGTTCGGTGGAGCCGAGCGGAACGACCGCAACCGACTCGCTCGCGACGTACTCGCCGAGTTCCGGCCAGGTATGATCTGCGACGTACATGGCTATCGATAGGGCTGCCGCCCGCATGAAACCAGCCGTCCCGGCAGGCATCGATCGCTTCCGACCCGAGCATGTCCCGTGACATCCCCGTCGATGGCCTTCGGCACCCTTTTTGTGCCGCGCGAGCGAACCTTCGGGTATGTTTGGAGGAGGCGGGATGAACCCGCGGAAGATGAAACAGATGATGAAACAGATGGGGATCGACGTCGACGAGATCGACGCCGAGCGCGTCGTGATCGAGACCGGTGACGGCGACCTCGTCTTCTCGGCACCGCAGGTCACGCGCATGGACGCGCAGGGCCAACAGACCTACCAGATCGTCGGCGAGCCCGACGAGGTCGCGGACGCGGGTGCCGGGGGAGACGACGCCGGCGACGCCGACGCTGACGTCGACGCCATCCCCGACAGCGACATCGCGATCGTCGCCGAGCGGGCCGGCGTTCCGGAGTCCGAGGCGCGGGCGGCGCTGGAGGCGACCGACGGCGACCTCGCGGCCGCGATCGCGAACCTGGAGTGAGCGACGCCGCCTACCTGCTCGTTCACGAGGACCGCGAGTACCTGCTCCGACCGGGCGAGGAGTTCGGGACCGACCTCGGCGTCATCGAGGTGCCCGAGGACGCCGCACACGGTGACACCGTCGAGACCCATCTCGGGACCGTCTTCGAGGTGCGTCGGCTCCGCGGCCCCGACCTCTTCGACCACCTCGAACGGACGGGCGCGCCGATGATGCCCCGGGACATCGGGCTCGTCATCGGCCACACCGGCATCGGGGGTGGCGACCGCGTGCTCGATGCCGGTACCGGGACGGGGATCCTCTCGGCGTATCTCGGTCGGCTCGGCGCGTCCGTGACGACCTACGAGCGCGACGCCGAGTTCGCCGAGGTCGCCCGCGAGAACATGGCGATCGCGGGCGTAACCGACCACGTCGATGTCCGGACCGGCGACTTTGCAGAGGAGGTCGAGTCCCTCGTCGTGGAGGCCGACCCCTTCGACGTTCTCACGCTCGACACGGGTGACGCGCCGGCCGTCGTCGCCCACGCCCCCGACCTGCTCGTCCCCGGCGGCTATGTCGCCGTCTATTCGCCGTTCATCGAGGGGACACGCGCCGCCGTCGAGGCCGCACGTGAGGCCGGCCTCGTCGAGGTCGAGACGTTCGAGACGATCCAGCGCGAGATGGATTTCTCCTCGCGCGGGTCACGCCCCTCGACCGCGGGTGTCGGTCACACCGGCTATCTGGTGTTCGCCAGGGCTCCCTGAACGAGGGAGAGCCGGCACCGGCGGAACGTTCATCGGGGCGCGCCCTCTTTACCGAACGATGCCCCTCGATGAGGTGCTCGTCGACGCGCTCGCCGGTTCGAACACCCTCGTCGCCACCGGCGTCGATCGCCGGCTCCTCCCCGCCGTCCTGCGTGCGCATGAACGGACGATCGAGGAAGTCGCCGAGCGACCCGGGGCGACGGGTGACCCCTCCGAGACCGCGGCTGACCAAAACGAGGTGGCGTGGCAGCTCTGTGTTCCCATGCCGATCGTCGAGGATCTCGGCCGCTCGTTCGTCCTCGGCACCGCGCTCGCGACGTACACGGAGTCGGGAACGATCCGTCTCGCCACATCGACAGCGTCCACGGAGGGCGAACTCGTCGAGCGAACCCTCTTCATTACGGACGAGACGGTGTACGCGGTGGCCGGCACCGATGACGACCGGACGCTCGTCGAAAGCGCGGAGGCTCCCGTCGTCCGTGAACTGCGGGAGCCGGCACGAACTCGGCTCGATGAGTGTGCGTCGACGGGGGTGGCGATGCCCGGCCGCGACCGGTTGTATCGTTCGGCCCGGGAGTCGCTCTGTCGGTGGGTCGCCGCGGACCTCGAAGCCGCCCTCGACGGACTCGAACCGGGTGCGCTCGACCGGACACGAACGGTGACGGATCGGACCCTGCTGCTCGCGCTCGGCGCGCGACATGACCATCTCTTTCAGGACGTTCGAACGTGGGCCGAGTCGGTCGGGATCGCCCCGAGACAGACGTTCACCGTCGACCGTCGAATGCTCGTCGCCCACGGGCTCATCGAGGAGGTGAAAGTGCCCATGGGCGTCGGCCACCCGAACTACCGGCTTCGGGCGATCGATGAGGGGCTCCTGACGCTTCCACCCGAGCGCCTCCTCACGTACCTTCGGGACCGGCTCGACGGGGTCGACAGGGACGCGTTCGACGGCCCCGACGCGACCGACCGATACCTCGGCGCGAAGCGTCGGCGACGGGACGCCGATCGGCCGGTGTGGGAGCGGAAACGTCGGCGGTAAGGTGCGAAAACGGTCCGTATACCCCCCTCACAATCGCCCGGAATCAACGTCGCGAACGAGCTTCGAGTCGGCCGCGCGCCACGCCTCCTCGGCCTCGGCGAAGATCCGCTCGGCCCGGTCGTTGGCCTCGGCGACCACGTCGTCGACGTCGACGCCGACGATCCCCCCGGCGGAGACCAGCTGTACCCCATCGACGAAGACGTCGCGGACCTCCGCACCCGCGGTCCCGTAGACGAGGTTTGGGATCGCCGTATGGAACGGCTCGGAGACCGTGGGGGTGACGCCGACCGCGTCGAGGTCGCAGACGACGATGTCCGCCCGCTTGCCCGGCGCGAGCGACCCCACGGCGTCGTCGATGCCGAGCGCCCGCGCCCCGCCGATCGTGGCGATCTGCAGCGCCTCCGAGGCGTCATTGGCGGTCGGGTCACGCCGGTCGACCTTCGCGAGTAACGCCGCGGTGCGGAGTTCGCGCAACGTGTTGTGTCCCCCCGTCCCCGGTGCCTGATCGGTACCGATCCCGACGATCCCGCCGTGTTCGCGGTACTCGACGATCGGCGGGACGATCCCGTCGATCGCGGCGATGGAAGACGGACAGCCGACCATTCGAACGCCGGCCGCGGCCAGCCGCTCGCGCTCCTCTTCGGTAGCGCCGTGGAGGTGGGCTGCGAGCAGGTGCTCGCCGAGGAAGCCCTCGCGGTCGAGCACCTCGACGGTGGTCGCGTCCTCGCCGTAGCGGGCGGCGACCGCCCGGCGCTCCCGGTCGCCCTGTGCGACGTGGACGTGGACAGTCCGGTCGTGCTCTCTGGCCCGTTCGAAGACAGTCGATAACGTCTCCATCGACACCATATCGAGCGCCTGCGGCCCGTAGGCCGGAACGACCAGCGGGTCGGTGTCGTACCGCTCGAACAACGCCTCCGCACGCGAGAGCGCCTCCCGTCCCGCGTCGCGGTCGAACGGGAACGGTTCGTCCGGGTCGAGCTCCTCGCGGTCGCCCGGGACCTCGTTTATCGTCTCGGTGGCGACGACGCGGAGCCCGAGGGGACGGTACGCGCGCTCGACGAGCGTGGCGACGTCGCACG
>PWGU01000131.1 GCA_003554605.1 Halorubrum sp. | reverse complement strand
CGCTATCGGCACCTTCCGCGTGCGCCTGGTCTGCCGGATGCCCGCTCGGATTCGCCGTCCGTCACCCGTCGTTTGCATTCGGCGTGTTGAGGGCGCGACGTGGGTGGCCGGCGGCTCCGGTCGACCGGTTGTCGACACGTGACCGCGGATCCGTGGCGGACTGTATCACAGTTACTTCGCCCTATTCACTTAACGATTACCAACGGGGTTGTGGTAGAACAAGTGTGTTTTACTTCCCGTCGAGCGGGCCCCAGTCTACTGGATTGAACGACGCTCGATCGAACGGCCACTCCCCACCCCGCCCGCCGGTGTTACGGCCGCCAACTCTTCCCGTCGACAACCCAGAGTAGCCCGATCGCGACGCCGCCCCCGACGACCCCCGCGAGGAAGGTCACCGCCGAGGCGGGCGCGAGCGCGACCGCCGCGAGCGCGACGATGGCCCCCACGACGAGCGCCACGGTGTCGCCTTTTATCGAGCCCAACACGATCGGCGCGAGCGCGGCCCCGACGAGCGCACCGCCGGCGACGAACGGCGTCGTCACCGCGAGGGCCAGCGTCGTCGCCATCCCCCCACCGGCCATGCCGGCGTTCGCCCCTATCGTAACCGCGACGGCGACGATGGGTGCGGTCAAACTCCAGCGCGATGAGAGCGTGTGACCGGCCATCGCCGCCCCGCCCGAGACGAGCAGGACGGCCCCGGCGGCGACGCTCGCGGGGATCGCGAGTGCGACGACCAACCCCGACCCGGCGGTCGACGGGGCCGCCTCAGGCGGAGTCGCGAACTGTAGGAGCCACGGGCCCGCGAGGAGCCCCACCGCGAGGGCCGTGAGGGCCGTCCCGCGGATCCGACGCGACAGGCTGAACATACTTCCCCGAGGGGCGCTCAGAGCTTAAAAACCGTCGGACGTGAGCGACATCCTCCCGTGGCTCCCGGGCCCCTCAGACGGTCACCGACGTCCGATCGCCGCCGACCGAGACGGTGATCCGCTCCGGGGGGCCGCGCCCGTCGGTCAGCCGGAGCAACAGCGTGTGGACGACGGGGTCGTCCTCGTGTCGGGTGCCGACCTCGTCGACGGCGATCCGGAGCGCGTGGGTCCGGGTCCGGCTCACCGATCCGAGCCGCAGATCGAGCGACGGGGGAGCCAGCCGCTGGACGACGAGCAGGACCGCCTCGCCGCCGTCGTCGACGAACGCCGTCCCGGCGATGAACTCGTGGACGGCATCCGCCTCTGTGACGGTCACGGCGGTCGCGTCCGCCGCGGCGGTGTACGCCCGCGCGTGGGTCTCCGCGCCCGCCGTCGCGCTCACGATGCTCTCGGACTCGATGAGGGGATCCGTTCCGACGTACCGGCTTCGGACGTCGATGTCGCGGGGGGTGGAGGCGGCGACGTCGTGGATCCGGTCGACACACCCCGCCGTGGCGACCGCGAGGGCTCCGGCCACGACGCCACGACGCTTCATTGCTCGGGCTCCGTCCTGAGGCTAAAAAAACTCCCCGCCACGCTTACCCACGGCGATAATCGGCCGTTTCGCCGTCGTTCGACGACCGCGACCCACTGGGGACCGGATCACTCCTCGACGGGCGGTGCCGGTACGCCGTCGTCCCCGCGGTCGAGTTCGAAGGACCGTTTCAGCTCCGCGATCCGGTCGCGGATGTCCGCGGCGAGTTCGAACTCCAGGTTGCTCGCCGCCTCGTTCATCTTCGCCTCCAACGCCTCGATCTGCGCGCGGGCTTCCTCCTCATCCTCGACGTCGCCGACGCCCACGCCGCGGGTGTCCGTCTTCGAGCCGGGGAGGTTCGTCTCGCCAACGGGCTTTTGGATCGTCGTCGCCTCCAGCCCGTGTTCCTCGTTGTACGCGAGCTGGATCTCCCGGCGGCGGCTCGTCTCGTCGATCGCCGCCTGCATCGAATCGGTCACCTTGTCGGCATAGAGGACGACCTTCCCGTTCACGTTGCGGGCGGCCCGTCCCATCGTCTGGACCAGCGTCGTCGTCGAGCGGAGGAAGCCCTCCTGGTCGGCATCGAGGATGGCCACGAGGCTCACCTCCGGGATGTCGAGCCCCTCACGGAGGAGGTTGATCCCGACGAGCACGTCGATGTTGCCTAAGCGGAGGTCGCGGATGATCTCGTGACGTTCGAGCGTGTCGGTCTCGTCGTGCATGTATGCGACGTCGATCCCGGCCCCCTCGAAGTACTCGGTGAGGTCCTCGGCCATCCGCTTTGTGAGCGTCGTCACGAGCACGCGCTCGTCGCGTTCGATCCGTTCGGTCACCCGGGAGAGGAGGTCCTCGACCTGCCCGGTCGCCCCCGCGATTTCGATCTCGGGGTCGACGAGGGGGGTCGGGCGAACGATCTGTTCGACGATCCGCTCGGACTGTTCCCGCTCGTAGTCGCCCGGCGTCGCGGAGACGTACAGCGCCCGATCCGTTTTCTCCTCGAACTCCTCGAAGGTGAGCGGCCGGTTGTCGTAGGCGGTCGGCAGCCGGAAGCCGTTCTGCACGAGCGAGTCCTTTCGGGACTTATCGCCGGCGAACTGCCCCTTTATTTGTGGGAGCGTCTGGTGTGACTCGTCGACCACGACGAGGAAGTCGTCGGGGAAGTAATCGAGCAGGGTGTAGGGGGCGTCGCCCGGCTCGCGGTCGTCCATGTGGACCGAGTAGTTCTCGATGCCCGAACAGTAGCCGGCCTCCCGGAGCATCTCGATGTCGAACGTCGTCCGCTCTTCGATCCGCTGGGCGGCAACGAGGTCGCCCTGCCGCTCGAAATGTCGCACCCGTTTTTCCATCAGCTCCTCGATCTCGGCTATCGCCCGCTCGAGTTTCGCCTCGGGGATGGAGTAGTGCTCGGCCGGATGGATCATCGTCCTCGGCACCTCGTTTACCACCTCGCCTTTTAGCGGATCGACTTTCACCATTCGGTCGATCTCCTCGCCCCAGAGCTCGATACGGACCGCATAGCGGCCGTACATCGGATAGACCTCGACGGTGTCGCCGCGGACCCGGAACGTTCCCTGTGTGAAGTCGATATCGTTGCGCTCGTAGTTGAGATCGACGAGCGTGGTTAAAAGCGCCTCCCGACCCACCCGGTCGCCGACCTCGAGTTCCAAGGCCATCTCGCGGTAGTTCGCGGGGTCCCCAAGCCCGTAGATGGCCGAGACGGAGGCGACGACGATGGTGTCATCGCGCGTTAAAAGCGACCGCGTCGCGGAGTGACGGAGCCGGTCGATCTCCTCGTTTATCGACATTTCCTTGTCGATGAAGGTGTCCGTCTGTTCGACGTACGCCTCCGGCTGGTAGTAGTCGTAATAGGAGACGAAGTACTCGACGGCGTTGTCCGGAAAGAGCTCGCGGAACTCCTCGTACAGCTGAGCGGCGAGCGTCTTGTTGTGTGCCAACACGAGCGTCGGGCGATCGAGTTCCTCGATGACCCACGAGACCGTGTTGGTCTTTCCGGAGCCGGTAACCCCGAGGAGGGTCTGTTTTTTCGCGCCCGATTCGTACCCCTCGACGAGCTCCGCTATCGCCTCGGGCTGGTCGCCGGCGGGCTCGAACGGGGCGTCGACACGAAAGGGTCTGTCGACGGTCGGGCGGTCCTCCGAGAGGGGGGAGTCGGCGTCGCTCACGATGGGGCCAGTAGACGGCCCAACCACTTGAGCGGCGCGCCGTGTGCGCGGGCGACCCCCGCATCACCTGCATCACCCGCATCGACCGTGTGCGCTAGTGCGTTCCGTGCCCACCCATTTCGTCGCGGTCGGCGGGACCCGTCGGTTCGTCGCGGTCGGCGGGATCCGTTGGATCATCGTCGAGGCCCGCTTTCGGTTCGTCGATGCTGCCTTCCGGGTCGCCGCGGCCGACGTCACCGATCGCGGTCGGCCCGGGTGTGCCCGCCTCCTCCTCCACCCGGATCAGGTTCAACTCGCTCGAGAGCCGGGTCGCCAACTCGGAGACGATGGCGACGACGAGCGGCCCGGCGATGATCCCGATGGCGCCGACGGTGAGCACGCCGCCGACGAAGCCGATGAAATACAGCGTCGAGGGCAACGTGGCCGTCTCGGCGGCCAAGCGGGGACGGATCAGGATATCGGGCGTCGCCGCGATCACGGCCCCGCCGACGATGAGGATCCCGACCGCCCCGGTCACATCGCCGAGGGCGACCTGATAGGTTGCGAGCCCGACGATGAGCACGCTCGGCCCGAGCACCGGAATGAACTGAAGGATGCCGGCGAGCGTTGCCAACGCGACCGGCGAGGGGTAGCCGAAGAGGATGAACACCGGCAACGCGAGCAGGAACGTCGCCGCGCCGGTCGCAACCTGCACGACGTAGAGGCCGTAGAGCGTCTCGCTCGCCCGGTCGTGGAGCGCCTCGGCGAGGTCGCGATGGCCGGTCGGCACGAGCGCGAGGGCCGCCCGTCGGGTCCGCGATTTGTGATACAACAGCCCGTAGACGACGAACCCGAAGAGGACGAGTTTGATGAGCAACACCGGTGCGGCGGCGGCGACCTCGGTCGCCACCCCGGCCAGCCACTCGACGACGACGTCGCTTACCTCCGCCGTGACGAGCGTGTACTCGAACCCGGCGGCCGACAGCGTCACCGACTCGGGGATCGACTCGAGAAACCGGATCGCCTCGTCGATCCGGACCACGAGGACGACGACGAACGGGATGATGAGCGCCACGACGGCGAGGAACGCGACTGCGGAGGCGAGGCCGGCCGACAGCCGTCGTGAGAGCCCGCGCCGTCGGAGCCGCTCGCGGACGGGACCGAGGACGTACGCGACCGTCACCGCGAAGAAGACGGTCGCTATCACCTCCCGAAGGAGGAATATTGCGGCCGCCCCCGCGAGCACCATCGCCCCGCCGATGACGTATCGTCGATCCGTCATTGCCGGGTCGACGGCGGCCGTGGATTAAAAGCCGCCGCCCGTCCGACCCGGCCGGGCGTCGCTCAGTGGACCCATCCACCGGGAGCGCGATTCGACCAGATCCCCTGTTCGATGTCGAGCCACGCGACGACGACGACGTGCGGGAGCGTCATCGCCGCGATGGCGACGAGCGCGACCGCAAGGAGGCTCCCGCCGTCTGCGACCCCCGCGGGGACCGCGACGGCGACGAGCCCCACGACGAGGTAGCCGCCGAGCGTGAGCGGCGCGGCGTCGCGTGCGAACCGTCCGAGCGCGACCCGCGGCTCCCCGCGGGCCATCGCCGCCGCCGCCCGCTCGTCGACGAGGATCAGCCGCCCGACGTGTCTCATCGCGTGCCACGCGCCAAAGTAGACGCCGACGGCGAAGACGGGCGCTGCGAGGCTGAACCACGCCCACAACACCGCGACCTCGCCCACGTCCCGCACCCATCCTCGCCGCGAGGCCCCGCCACGAACGCGGACGTATCCGATACCGGCCGAAAGCACGGTCGCGCCGACCATCACCCCGCCGACGCCGAGACGGATGGGCTCGGTGAAGAGCGGGTCGACCGCGCTGCTCGCGGCCGCGGCGTCGACGACGAACAGCCCGACCACCCACTCCGCGACGAGGCGATACTCGGCCGGCTGGGCGACGAGCGGGACGCCCATCGGGAGCCCGCCCCTCACGAACCCGCTCAGTGCCCGCTCTGCCGGCGTCCGAAGGTGCTCCACGCCGGCGACGGCGAGCGCGGCGACGTCACCCTGTCCCCAGTGGAGCCAGGTCAGCGCGATGAAGCCGACGAAGGCGGCGACGGGCGCGAGGAAGAACCCGATGACGACCGCCGCGCCCAGGACGGCATAGACCACCGAGACGACGGCAATGGAGTGAGAGAGCGACGTCGACGCCGCCCGAAACGGCACGAGATGGTCGACCGCGCCGTGGGCCATCCCCGTGGTGAGCGTCCCCAGCGCGAACGCGATCAGCCCGATTTCCACCGGAAACGAAGGGGTCACGGCGGCGATCGGGAGCGCCGCAGCCAACGCGATCGCCGGCAGTCGCGCGAACCAGCGATCGACCGCGCGCGTCGCCGCTCGTCGCTCACGCATCCGCCGTCTCGGGTCGCTCCCCGCCGTCCGCGATCGGTTCGCTCACGATGTCGGCTGCGGGGTCGAGCCGGCCGAGTATCGTCTCCCAGCCCGTCTCATGGCGGTCGTTCCAGTCGAGCACCCACTCGTACAACACCAGCCCGTTCACGGTCATGAGGCTGGCGCAGGTGAAAAAGAGGGCCTCCTCGATCGGGAGTCCCAACGGCGCGACGCCGGTCGTGAACTCCGTGGAGATCACCCACGTCCCCATCTCGATGGCGATCCGGTCGACGACCCAGAAGTAGACGGTAGGGACCATGGTCGCCGACAGCCACATCGGCGCGGTGCGGATCAGGTAGCCGCCGCCGACGCTCCACTGTAGCGCGAGGACCGGCCCGACCCACGCGATCAGTCCGCCGAGATAGCGGTAGGAGGCGTCGAGGGTGACGAGCCACAGCCCCAGCAGGCAGAGCCCGATCCCGACGGCGGCGCCGGCGATCCGTGGCCCACGCGCGAAATCGCCCTCCCGAAACGTCGGATCGAAGCCGATACGGTGGAGGACGAACGCGACGATGACCGTCTGGATCGCGAAATAGAGGTACTCGCCAAGGGGGATCGACAACGCGCGGAAGAGCACTGCCCCCTCCCCGTACCACCAGACGCCCGTGCGGATCATGTAGCTCCCCCACGGGGTCGTGTATATAAACGCGATCGTGACGAGGATCACGATCCCGGCGGCGGACCGGCGGCGTCGCACACGGTCGTACCGGGGCGCGAGATACCACGTCAACAGTATCACCGGGAGGCTGAAAACGAGGTGATACTGCACATATGTCAGGGTCGGGATCACGGCACCACCCCGTCAGTGACGTCCATGTCCATGAGTTCGTCCCGATCCCGTTTAAAAACACAGGCGATCGACGTCAGGGGTTCCGCGGACACCCTGCCCCCTCGCGGTGTCCGGATCACCGCTTCGCGAGCACGCCGTACCCCTCGAACACCTTTCCGAGCCGGAACATGGAGGCGACGACGGCGTCACAGACCGAGCGCACCGCGGGCTTCGGCATGAAGCCGACGGCGAGGCCGGCCACCTCCAGCATCGGGAGGTCGTTCGCGCCGTCGCCGACCGCCACCGTCCGCTCCATCGGTACCTCGAGGTCCGCGGCGAGCGTCTCCAGCGCGTCGTCCTTGGTCCCCTCGATGAGCGGCCCCTCGGCCTCGCCCGTGAGCGCGCCGTCGGCCAGCGGCAGCCGGTTGGCGACGATCGAGTCGGCCTCGACGCCCTCGCGTTCCAGCGCGCGCTCCACGCCGCGCTCGAACCCCCCGGTCAACACGGCGACGTGATGGCCCTCCGCTTGGAGCCGCTCGATCAGCCCCGCCGCGCCCGGTCGGAGTCGGACCGCGTCGTACGCCTCCTCGACGGCGTCCTCCTCCAGCCCCCCGAGCAGTTCGGCCCGTCGATACAGGCTCTCGGCGTAGCTCAATTCGTCGTTCATCGCGCGTTCCGTGATCCCCGCCACCTCGTCGGCGACGCCGGCGCGTTCGGCCAAAAGCACCGTCATCTCCGAATCCGAGAGCGTCCCGTCGAAGTCGAACGCGATCAGTTGCATACGCCACCTTCCCCGTCGGTCGCCTTGTAAGTGCCCGATCCGTTCAGGGAGTCCCCCTCCCCGGCGGCGCGTCCCGACGGTCTTCGACATCCGGACGCTCTTCGACATCCGGGCGGTCTTCGACATCCGGACGGTCTTCGACCCGTTCCGACGGCTTTTTTCTTCGCCCGGTCGGATCGCCGTGTATGAACCGTGCCGCACTCGAGGTCGAGGACCTCCTCAAGATCGTGCTCGGACTCGTGATCCTGTGGCTTCTCCTGGAGATCATCGGGAGCCTGTTGAGCATCACGCTCTCGCTTTTCAACGCGTTGCCGACGCTCATCGGGCTCGTCATCGTCGTCCTGATCGTCCTCTGGCTCACCGATCGGATCTGAGGCGGTGTTCAGCCTCAACGTCCCGCTGCCACCCGCGATCGACCGGATAGCCGCCGATCTCCACCCGAAAATCACGGGTTTCGATCGGGTTCGCGAGCGACATACGCTGGTGGCGAAGCGGTTCGACGCCCGCGACGTTCCCGGAACCGGTGGGAGCGGACACCCCGGATCCAAGGACGTCGCGCTTGCTGCCCTCCGCGATGAACTCCGGCCCCTCCTGGCCGGCACCACCCCGTTTACCGTCACGGTCGATGGGCTCGGGACGTTTGAGCGGCCCGCGGCGGGCCCCGGCCCCGTCGTCTATCTGGGCGTCGAGAGCGACGCTCTTCGTCGGCTTCATCGGCGACTCTGTGCGCGATTCGACCCGGTTGACGGCATCGAGGGCGACTACTACGTCCCACACATTACCCTCGCGCGTGGCGGATCGGTCGAAGCCGTTCGGTCCCTTCTTGACACGCCGTTCGACCCCGTTTCGTGGCGCGTCCACGAGCTCGAGCTCTACGACCCCGAGTTCCGCGAGGTCGCCGGACGGGTTCGCCTGTAGTCGGTGTTCCTCCACCCCCGTCGCCCGCTCACTCGCCCGAACGCGGCTCGACCCGCATCGGTACCGGATGGTTCGGGTGCATCGTGAGCGACCCGCGGAGCGTGAGTTCGGGCCCCTCGTACGCCAGGCGATACTGCGAACAGACCCGCGCGAGGATGAGCTTCGCCTCCATGAGCGAGAGCGCCTTCCCGATGCAGTGGCGCGGGCCGCCGCCGAACGGGAAGAACGCGAACCGCGGGCGCTCGGCGCGCCGTTCGGACGACCACCGATCGGGGTCGAACCGCTCGGGCGCGTCGTACCACCGTGGCGAGCGGTGGATCGCCCACTGTGAGAGCATCAACGCGGAGCCCTCGGGGATCCGATACCCCCCGAGCTTCACGTCCAGTTTCGGCTCCCGAAACATCGTGTACACCGGCGGATAGAGCCGCATCGCCTCGTTGAGCACGGACTCCGTGTACGTCATCTTCCGCGTGTCGCGTGCGTTCGGGGGGCCGTCGGCGACCGCCTCGTCGGCCTCGGCTTCGACCCGCTCACGGACGCCGGGGTGGTTCGAGAGCAAATAGAACGTATACGTCAGCGTCAGTGCTGTCGTGTCGTGGCCGGCGAGCAGCATCGTCACGAGCTCATCCCGCAGGTTCTTGTCGGTCTGTTCGCCGCGCTCATACGCGCGCAACAGGACCGAAAGGAGGTCCATCGGCAGGTCGCCGTCGGGGTCGCCGGGGGGGCTTCGAACCGCGATCCCCTCCGCACCCGCCGGGTCGACGGACGGGTCGTACTCGGTCCCGCGGCGACGGGCGACGATGTCG
>PWGU01000197.1 GCA_003554605.1 Halorubrum sp. | reverse complement strand
GGTCTACCCTCGTCGGTAGGGGTGACATACCTATGTGTCACGAGGACGTGGATCGGTACATATCATGAATACGACGCTCCCACAGTGGATCCGTGACCCACGCTACACCGGCGAGAACCGATGTCTCCCCTGCACCGGCGTGAACCTCGTCATCGCCGCTGGCGTGTCGCTCGTCGTCGCGACCGTCTCGCTGGGATGGGCGATCGTCGTCTTCGCGCTCTCGGTCGCGACCATCGGCGTTCGCGGCTACCTCGTTCCGGGGACGCCGACGCTGACGAAGCGATACCTCCCGGACCACGTACTCGCGTTATTCGATAAGGGACCGGCCCACGCAACGGATTTCGCCGTCGGGACGAACGGCGCGGCCGACGAGGGGGTAGAACCGCCGGCCGATCCCGGGACGATGCTCCTCTCGGCCGGTGCCCTCCGTGATGAGCCCGCCGTCGACGACTACGTGTTGGAGGAGTCCTTCCACGAGTCGTGGGTCGAGGAATCCCGACGGATCGCCGACGGCGACGAGGACGCCGCCGAGCTGGCCGCGTTCCTCGACGTGGAACCGGAGCTCGTCGCGCTTACGGACCGCGGCTACGCCTATGTTGCGACGATCGAGGGGGAGCGGGCCGGCCGATGGGAGTCGCGTGCGGCGTTCGTCGCGGACATGGCCGCCGCGGGGATCCTCGCTGAGCGATGGGGCGAGTGGCGGACGCTCCCGACCGCGACCCGGAGCGAGCTCCTCGGAAGCCTCCGGATCTTCTTAGAGGACTGCCCGACGTGTGACGGCTCGGTCACCCTCGAGCCGACCGTCGTCGAGTCGTGCTGTATGGAGTACGAAGTCCTCGCGGCCACCTGTGACGACTGCGGGACGCGCCTCTTCGAGGCACCGGTCGGGGAGGAGATGCGCGAACACCTCGCCGAATCCGCGGCGTGACCGCGCCAGGTAACGGCAGATAGTTACGGTCATTCGTGATCGACCCGGATGCTTAAGCGGTCGTGGTCATTTCTACCGAGCATGAGCGGTCCACTCACGGACGACTTCGGGCGGGCGGTAACGGGGGTACGTGTCTCGTTAACCGACCGCTGTAACTTCGACTGCATCTACTGCCACAACGAAGGTCTCGGTGATACGCGCGGGCCGATGGAGCCCGGTGAGAACGAGATGAGCACCGACGACGTCGTTCGGTTTCTGGAGGTCGTCGAGGAGTACGGCGTCCGCAAGGTGAAATTCACCGGCGGCGAGCCGATGTTGCGCGAGGACCTCGAGGAGATCATCCGGCGAACCCCGGATTCGATGGAGGTCTCGATGACGACGAACGGGACCTTCCTGCCCGGACGCGCGGCCGACCTGCGTGATGCCGGGTTGGACCGCGTGAACGTCTCACAGGACGCGTTAGACCCCGACGACTTCGCCGCGGTGACGAAATCCGGTGCCTACGATCAGGTGATGAAAGGGGTCAAAGCGGCCGTCGATGCCGGACTCGACCCGGTGAAACTCAACATGGTGGTGTTCACTCACACCGCGGGCTACGTCGAGGAGATGGTCGAGTACGTCGCCGAGAACGAGGGGCTCCAACTGCAGCTTATCGAATACATGCCGGAGTTGACCGGCAAGCCGGAGTGGAACATCGAGATCGAACGCGTCCACGACTGGCTCGAAGGGATCGCCGATCGCGTTGAGCGCCGCGAGATGCACAGCCGCCGCCGGTACTACGTCGGCGAGGATGGCGACGGCCCGGGGGGCATGGTGGAGATCGTCGACCCCGTCGAGAACGAGTCGTTCTGTGCGAACTGCGGGCGCGTCCGCGTCACCCATGAGGGATACTTAAAGGGTTGTCTCAACCGGAACGACGACCTCCGGTCGATGGGCGAGATGACGCGTGCGGAGATCGCCGAGGCGTTCGAGACGGTCGTCGCGAACCGGGTGCCCTACTACGGCGAATATCTTATCAAGGGCGAGGACGGCGAGTACGAGTTCAACGAGAAGTACCTCGGCACGCCGTCGGCCTGAAGGCGGCGGGCGAAACGAAGTGGTTTTCGGCCGTGGTGTGAAAGAAGTGGGCATGGACAGTGGCGGATCCAGCGACATGACGCTCGCATTCGAGTTGGAGGCATTACAGGCGCTCGCCGACCCGAACGCCGTCTTTAACGGGGCGCGACAGTGGACCCAGTACGTCGGCGTCGTGAGCGACCAGCCCACCTACGTCGTCACGAACTTCACGCGGAAACACCGCGTTCGACAGGACTTCTTCTCGGGCCCCCGCGGCGTCACGGAGAGTTTAGAGAACATCAAACGACAGTTCGACACCGAGCGGCACGTCTTCGTCGGCCACACGGAGGATGATGAGGCGGTCGCCGAGGAGACGGGCTGGGAGTTCCTCCACGTCGAGGACGCCGCCGAGGCCGCGGGCTGGACGCTCGCGGAGGACGAGGAGGAGACCGTCCCCGAGGAGCCCACCCGCGACGGCTGGCCCTGAGCGACCCGACACGGACGAGGGTGCCGTAGCCGGCCAATGGGGCGCTATCCACATCACCGACTGTTTTGCGTCCGGGCATCCAACCGGGAGCCATGAGCGGGGATCACCATCACGACCAAACGCACGAACACGACGACCACCACGGTCACGAACATGGACACGACGACCACCACCACCACGACGACCACCACCACCACGACGACCACGACGACCACCACCACCACGACGCCGAGTCGGTGGGCGTCGCAGTCGTCACCGTGTCGAGTTCGCGGACACTCGATTCGGATCCCTCCGGCGACTACATCGCCGGGGCGTTCGAGGGAGCCGATCATGAGGTCGTCGCCCGCGAGTTGGTCCCCGACGACTTCGAGGCGATCCGTGGGGCCGTCGACGACCTCATCGCGCGGTCCGACGTCGACGCGGTCGTGACGACGGGCGGAACGGGCGTGACCCCGGACGACGTCACCCCGGAGGTCGTAAGCGACCTCCTCGGGACCGAACTCCCCGGGTTCGGCGAACTGTTCCGGACGCTCTCGTATGAGGAGGTCGGCACGCGGACGGTCGGCTCCCGGGCGACCGCCGGGATCGCCGACGGCGTCCCCGTGTTCTGTCTGCCCGGCTCCGAGAACGCCGCACGCCTCGGCGTCGAGGCGATCATTCTGCCGGAGGTCGGCCACCTCGTCGGCCTCGCGACGCGGGACTGATCGGGGCGATCTTATAAATCGACCCCGCCCCGAAGGGGTGTATGCGACAGGTGGAGGTGACCGCCGACCTGCGTGCCCCGAAGGAGGATATCCTCGATGCGCTCGGACCCGAGGCGCTCGTCCGGTTGGAGGGGACCTACGAGGTCGAGTCGGTCCGCGAGGCCGAGGGTGGATGGCTGGTGACGGCGTCGACATACGTCGGCGACGGACCCGTCGAGATGACGCTCTCCGTCGACACCGTCGAGAACGGCTACGCGTACGAACTCGTCGACGGCGGCTTCTTCGAGGAGCTACACACGACCATCCTCGTCACCGACCCGCCGGCGGAGGTACGGGACGAGATCGACGCGCCCGATCTCACCCGCGTGACGTTCAACTCGACGTTCACCTTCGGCGGGCCGCTCGCCCGCGTGAAAGACTGGTTTGCGACCTCCAACCGCCGAACCGAGTTGCGTCGGGCCGTCGCCCGACTCGGCGAGGAGGTCGTGGGCGAGCGCGAGCACGTGGCCGGTGAGGGGACGGGCGAAGGAGACGACGACCGCGACGGCGACAGGGACGGCGACGGAAGCCGCGACAGCGAACGCGACCGCAACGGAGCAGGCGGCGGATAGCCACTATCGCGCCCACTCGATGAAGTTCCGGATCACGTCGTGACCGACGCCGGTGAGGACGCTCTCGGGATGGAACTGCACCGCCTCGATCGGATACTCGACGTGACGAACCCCCATGACGAGTTCCTCGCCGTCGTGGTCGGTCGTCGCGGAGACGTCGAAGACCGCCGGTACGTCGGTGGCGATAAGAGAGTGATACCGTCCCGCGCGAAAGCCCTGGTCGAGGCCGGCGAAGACACCTTCGCCGTCGTGATCGATGGGGAACGCCTTGCCGTGGATCGGCTCCGGGGCGTGGCCGACCGTCCCGCCGTACTCATAGACGGCCGCCTCCAGACCGAGACAGACGCCGAGCGTGGGGACTTCCCGCGAGAGTCCCGAGAGCACGTCCGCCGTCACGCCCACGTCGCGGGCGTTCTTCGGGTGTCCCGGCCCGGGGCTGATGATCAGCGCGTCCGGCTCCTCCTCCTCGATCGTCGCGAGCGACGCGGTGTTCTTGTGGACGACCACCTCGATCGGCTCGCCGTCGACCCGGCGGTCGGAGACGTACTCGACGAGGTTGTAGGTGAACGAGTCGAAGTTGTCGACGACGACGACCTTCATTTCGAGGCCTCCGTGCCGGCGGCGACGCCGTCGGTAACGGTATCGTTCTCGCGGTCAGGGTCGTCATTCCCGTGACCGGGATCATCACCGTCCTCACGGATCGCGTCGATCGCGGCGAGCACGCCGTTCATCTTCTGTTCGGTCTCCTCGTACTCGGCGGTCGGGTCCGAGTCGGCGACGAGGCCCGCACCCGCCCGCACCGTGACGACGGACTCCTCCGGGTCGCGTTCGGAGCCCCGGATCGTCGCCGTCCGGATGACGATGGCGAAGTCGGCGTCGCCGGTCCACGAGTAGTAGCCCACGCCGCCGCCGTAGGCCTCCCGGGGTGTCTCCTCGAGGTCGTTGATGATCTCCATCGCCCGGACCTTCGGGGCCCCCGTGAGCGTCCCCGCGGGGAAGGCGGCGCGCGTCGCGTCGAAGGCATCGTACTCGGCCGCGAGCGTCCCCGTCACCGTCGACTCGATGTGCTGGACGTGGCTGTATTTTAAGACGTTCATGAACTCCTCGACGCGCACCGAACCCGGCTCGCTCACCCGGCGAACGTCGTTGCGCGCGAGGTCGACGAGCATCGTGTGCTCGGCGCGCTCCTTGCCGTCCGCGAGCATCTCCCCCGCCAGCCGGCGGTCCTCGACCGGGCTCTCCCCGCGCGGGCAGGTGCCAGCGATCGGGTTCGAGACGATCCGATCGCCCGTCACCGACACGAGCGTCTCCGGGCTCGCGCCGACGATCGTCCGGTCCGCGTGACGCAGGACGTACATGTACGGCGAGGGGTTCACCTCGCGCAACGCGGCGTACAGTCCGAGCGGGTCGACCTCGCCGCGGATCTCACGTGACCGGGAGATCACCCCCTGATAGATGTCGCCGTCGAGGACGTGCCGCTTCGCGCGACGGACCGCCTCCTCGTAGGTTTCCTGTGTGCCCGCCGTGGAGGCGGTCTCACGGACGCCACCCGTCTTGGGCGGAGTGGCCCCAGCAAGCGCCTCGCGCACGCGTTCGGCCTCCGCGAGCAACGAGTCGTAGATCACGCCCGCATCGTCATCGACGTCGATGATCGGCGTGAAGACGAGCTCGACGGAGCCCTCGACGTCGTCGAAGACGACCGTTCGGGTGGTCAGCGCGAACTCCGCGTCCGGAAACGCCGTCTCCGGGCGCTCGACACCGACCTCCTCCAACCAGAGGTCGTAGACGGCCTCGTACGCGAGGAAGCCGACGAATCCCCCTGAGAGGATCTGCCGGTCCGTGTCGGGGAAGCCTCGGCGGGTCACGTCCGGAAACGCCGCACGGAGCCGGTCGATCACGTCGCCCGCCTCCGGACCGAGGGCCGCGGCGTCGATCCGATCCGCGGCGGGACCGAGCCGTTCGACGGTCGTCCGATCCGGATGGATAGAGACGATCGCCTCGGGGTCGTAACCGACGAACGAATAGCGCGCGTGGCGATCCGCCTTGCCGCCGGCGGAGAACGCGCCGTCGGGGTCGCTTGAGGCGACCTTCTCGCCGGATTCGAGCAGGAAGCCGTAGGGGCCGTCGCCGACCAACGTCGCGTACGCCGAAAGCGGGGTGACGTCGGTCTCAAGCGCCGCGGCGACGCGGGCGACGGCGGGCCGGTCCGCGTCGCTCACGAGGTCGATGAACTCCTCGCGGGAGCGGTTTAACATTAGACGACCTCCATCTCGCGGCCGGCGTTCGCGACGAACCGGGCGACCGCGTTGTGGTCCTTCTGGCCGCCGGTAAGTTCGACGCCGGAGGCGACGTCGACGGCGAAGGGGTCGGCGATCCGAACCGCCTCCGCGACGTTCTCGGGGGTCAGCCCCCCAGCAAGGACGACCGGCGAGGTGAGCCGCGAGGCGAGCCGACCGGTCGCGGCCCAGTCATGTGTCTCGCCCGTGCCCCCAGCGCCGGATTCGGTCGTCGAGTCGACCACGAACGCGTCGACGGCGTCATCGAGCCGTTCGGCGAGTCCGTGATCGGTCGCGTCGACGGTCAGGAGCACCTTCGTCTCCGTTTCCGCGCGGACGTAGCCGACCTCGTCGGCGGTCCACTCGCCGTGGAGTTGGATCGCGTCCGGGCCGATCGTTCGGGCGAGTTCGACGGCCCGCTCGGGGGAGTCGGGCATGGTGACGAGCGTCGCGGTGACGAACGGCGGAACGTCCGCGATCAGCTCTGCGGCCGCGGCCGGGTCGACCTCGCGGGGCGTCTCGACCGGGACCTCGGCGATGACGCCGATCGCGTCGGCCCCGGCGTCGACGGCCGCGCGAAGGTCCGCCCCGCGGGTGATCCCGCAGATCTTCACCCGCGACATCAGTCGTCGCCCCCGTCGGGTTCGGCGTCGGGCGTCACCTTGGGGCCGCCGTCGGGCGTCGCCTCCGGTTCCCCCCGAAGCGCCGCGAGCTTCGCCGCCGCCCCGCCGTCGTCGATCGCGGCGGCCGCCGCCTCGACACCTTCCGCGAGCGTGTCCGCCTCGCCGGCGACGTAGATCGCCGCGCCCGCGTTCGCGAGGATCAGGTCGCGCTTCGGGCCGGCCACCTCACCGGTCACGATCCCACGGAGGTCCGCCGCGTTCGCCTCGGGGGAGCCGCCCGCGACCGACTCGATCGGGGCTGGTTCGAGGCCGAGGTCGGCGGGGGTGATCGTGTACTCCGTCACCTCATCGCCGTCGACCTCCGCGACGACCGTCTCATCGTGGAGGGCGATCTCGTCCATCCCCGAGCCGTGGACGACGAGCGCGCGCTCGACCGGCATGTGGGCGACCGACTTGGCGATCCGGGGGACGAGATCGGGGTCGTAGACGCCGAGCACCTGCGCGTCGGCCCCCGCGGGGTTCGTGAGCGGGCCGAGCACGTTGAAGACGGTCCGCATCCCGAGCTCCTGACGCGGGCCGATCACGGCCTTCATCGCGGGGTGGAAGACGGGCGCGAGCATGAAGCCGATGCCATCCCGCTCGATGGCGGCCTCGACGGCGGCCGGCTCCGCGTCGACCTCGACGCCAGCGGCGGTGAGCACGTCGGCGCTGCCCGAGGAGGAGGAGACGGAGTAGTTGCCGTGTTTCGCGATCGCCACGCCCGCGCCCGCGGCGACGATCGCCGCGGTCGTCGAGACGTTGATCGTGTCGTAGTCGTCGCCGCCGGTGCCGCAGGTGTCGACGAGCGGGGCGCGATCCGGGTTGATCGTGCGGGCAGCGTCGCGCATCCCTTTCGCGAGCCCCGCGATCTCCGCTTCCGTCTCACCTTTCGCGCGCAACGCCGCAAGCAGCGCGCCGATCTGTGCCGGCGTCGCCTCCTCGAAGATCAGCCGCGCCGTCGTTCGCGCCTCCTCGACGGTCAGGTCGCCGCCGTCGGTCACCCGCTTGATGGTGTCTTGAATGGTCATGGAATGTGTAGTCATTGTGTGGAGTGATGTATATATTCGGCTTATAATGTACAAATCCGTACATCGATTTAAGCGTGTCGCACGGAGGCGGCGAGGGGGAGGTATATAAAAAAAGCGCATCTGCCGAACTCCGTCGGGGGACGTTCCTACTGAATCCCGTCGGAAGGCGTTCCACGTGCGTATGTACTGGATCGGCCCCGACCGACGAATGGACGCGAAAGAGCGGAGCCATCAGTCGACCGGTCGCTTGAGGTAGTGCCAGATCCACGTGACCTCGACGAGTTCCCAGCCGTCCCGGGCATACTCGTTTAATATACGGGTCGTCTTCCCGCCGAATCCGACGATCGCGACACACCTGTATTCGTACTGTTGCTCGGTTGCCATACGTCTCGGATGCCATGAAACGGGATAAAGGGGCAGTTCGGGCACCGGGATGACGGGTGATCGGTACGACTGATGAGCGGCACGATGGGCGAGCGGAGCGACAGGCCCTGTCGTTCATCAATCGTACCGATCACGACGGCCGTGTTCGCCCGGCGATGACCTCGAACCTCCCCAGCCTCGGTGGGCGGACGCCGGACGCCTCTCGGCGTCCGCCCACCTCCCTCGCGGTCCGCTCAGCGCCGATAACGGCGCTGAGCGGGCGCGCCGAACGTAGTGGGTGGGTGTCGGAGTCGTTTATATACTCGGCGGCGGCGCTTGCTTGTGAAACCCGCTATCGCATCCGAATCACTCCGGTGCGCCCGCGAGGATGTCGACGCCGCTTGAGGCCCCGATCCGGTCGGCACCCGCGTCGATCATCTCCATGGCCGTCTCATAGGAACCGATCCCGCCGGAGGCCTTCACGGGGAGGTGGTCGGCGAGCAGTTCGACGTCCGCGACGGTCGCGCCGCCGTCGGCGAACCCCGTTGAGGTCTTCAGCATGTCGGCGTCGGCCTCGACGGCCGCTTCACACGCCCGGCGTTTCTCCTCCTCGCTTAAGAGGGCGGTCTCGATGATCACCTTCACCGGGATGGGGACGGCGGCGACGACCTCGGCGATGTCGGCGGCGACCGCGTCGTCCTCGCCCGCACGTAAGCGACCGACGTTGATCACGAGGTCCAACTCGTCGGCTCCGTCGTTCCACGCGTTCACGGCCTCGTCGTGTTTGCTATGCATCGAGGACTGCCCATGTGGGAAGCCGATCACGGTCGCGAGCGTGTCCGGCGCGTTCGAATAGTTTGCCGCGTCATCGACGTAACAGGGCGGGATACAGGCGTTCATCCCGTGGTCAGCCGCCTCGTCCAACACGCGTTTCACGTCCTCCCAGGTCGTCTCCGGACCCAAGGTGGTGTGGTCGATCATCGGGGCGAGCGTCTCGCGGTTCATACCGGACCCTCGCGGGCGTGTTTAAAAGGCGTACTGGCTCGGCGGGAGCGGCGCGGGCACGGGGGATCGCCTGCGCCCGCGAACGGTTGGATTCAAGTCCGCCGAACCGAAATCCGGAGGCATGAATCCGGGAGATCGCGTCCGCGTCGACCGCGGGGACGTCACGAACGAGGGCGTGCTCCTGCCCTCCAGCACGCGCGACCACCTCGTGATCAAACTCGACGGCGGCTACAACGTCGGGATCGACCGCGAGGAGGCGAGCGTCGAGGTG
>PWGU01000170.1 GCA_003554605.1 Halorubrum sp. | reverse complement strand
TTAGAGCCGCTTCGAGACGTACGGGCCGTCCTGAGCGTATCCAAGCTTCTCCCGGTAGTACTCGCGTGCACCGATCCCCGAGATAACGGCGACCTTCCCGTATCCGGCATCGCGTGCCATCCCCTCCGCGTGTTCGAGGAGCTGCCGTCCGTAGCCGCGGTGTTGCCAGTCGCCGTCGCCGCCGAGGGCGACCTCGCTACCGTAGACGTGCAGCTCACGCACGAGTGCCGCATCGCGAAGCTCCCGGCGGACGTCGTCCGTCGCCGTCCCCGGCGCGCCGGGCTGATCCGGTGCGAACGAGGGGAACCGGAGCCGACAGAAGCCGATGAGGAGGTCCCGAACCGGATCCTCGAACGAGATGAAGTGCTCCGTGCCGCCGGCCGCCTCGTAGGTGAACACGTCGAGTTCGACGTCGTCGGGGTCGGGATCCGCCTCGTTGTGACCGACTTCACGCGCCCGGATATCTCGCTGGACGATCCCCTGCTCCTCGGCCCGCTGTGCGGCGAGCTGTCTGAGGTTCGATTTCCAGACACCCCCCTCGATGAAGTCGGCCGGGATGTCGCGCTGGACGCGCTGTAGGCGGGTGTATTTCGGGATCATCCCCATGACCTCCGCGATGAGGTCCGCCGCCTCCTCGTTGGAGAGCGGCTCGAACTCCCCACGGTGCCAGTCGTCGTAGATCCGGGTTCCCTCGACGACGAGCGTCGGGTAGATCTTCAGGTAATCGGGCCGCCAGCGCGGGTTCTCGAAGAGCTGTCGGAAGTCCTCCAGACACATCTCCCTCGTCATCCCCGGCTGGCCCGGCATCATGTGGAAGCCCATCTTGAACGCGGCGTCACGAAGCCGGCGGTTGGCGTTTCGGGAGGCCTCGTTGCCGTGGCCGCGGTGCATCTCGCGGTTGATCCGCTCGTAGGTCGTCTGGACCCCGACCTCCACCTTCGTGCCGCCGAGATCGAGCATCCGGTCTATCTGTTCGGGGTCACACCAGTCCGGCTTCGTCTCGAAGGTCGTTCCGATGTTTCGGATCTCGTTCGTCTCGTTCTCGGCGATCACGTCCTCCAGATACTCGAATTCGACGTCAGTAGGCGACTGGGCGAACGACTCGCCCTCCGCCGGCTCCGGGTCCGCATCGAGGTCGTAGTCGTTCATCGCCTGTAGGGCCCGTTTGACGAACCACTCCTGGTAGTCGTGTGAGCGGGCCGTCATCGTCCCGCCCATCAGGATGAGTTCGACCTTGTCGACGGGATGGCCGATCTTTCGGAGCTGTTCGAGCCGGAGGGTCACCTGCCCATACGGGTCGTAGTCGTTCTGTTTGCCGCGGGCGGCGGCGGGCTCGTGGCCGGTGTACGCCTGTGCGGAGGAGAACTTCGAGGCGGGACCGCCCGGGCAGTAGAGACACTTCCCGTGCGGGCAGGTCTCCGGGGAGGTCATGATCGCGACCGGCGAAACCCCGGATGCCGTCCGGACGGGTTTGCGGCGAACGACCTCAAGGACGTCCTCGCGGGCCTCATCGGGGGCGTGATCGAGGATCGCGGTGTTCTTCGGAACCTTCGGCGAGGAGAACTCCGAACAGGCCTCAAGCTTCGCGGATTCGAGGTCCTCGCGGTCGACCTCGCCGGCCAGAATGCGATCGACGAGCGATCGACAAGCGTTCGCGAACGCCTCCGACTCAGTCCCGTCCGATCCGTCCGAGTCGGCCTCACTCGACGCGTCCGTACTCATTACCCGTACGTCGCGACCTTCCGGTGTTAAGGGTGTCGACGGCGACGTGGGATGGCCCTACCGCTCATCGAGGTGTCGATGGGCGATGAAAAACGAAAGCCGGTGGTGCGGGCGATCAGTGGTCGCCGGCTTTCGACTGCCAGGAGTAGCCGCGGCGCTTCGCGGACTTCCCGAAGCCGCAGGAGGAGCAGCGCTCCTTGGTTCGGTGGTAGGACTTCTCGCCGCACCGTCGACACTTCACGTGAACCGTCTTGTTCTTTTTCCCTTGAGAGGGCGTACCGGAGCCGGTCATGCTTTGATCGTGACGACGTTATCGCCGCGTATAATCGTTGTGTCTTCGATGGCGACGGCGAACTCGCCGTCGAGGTCGTCTCCGATCCGGTCGACGACGCCATCCTCGGGATCGATCACGACGTTCATGTGCTGGTCGTACCCGGCGAGGATCCCGTAGTAGGTCGTGCCGTCCTTGAGATGTACGGTCACGGGCTCCGAAAGCGACGCTTCGAGCACGTCGAGGGGTCGTCCACTCATTATGAAACGTGGTGGCCGTCGGCGTAATAAAAATACCGGGTGCGACCGGCCGCGAGAACGACTGACGTGGCCGAGATCGGACGCTTCGCTCGGATCCGACGCGACGGTCGGAACGTGAGGAGTGACACTGTCGAAAGTCGACCCTCCATCGGGATCGGACCGCACCCCCTAAGTGCCCCGATCGTCAATAGATGGGCATGCACTACCGTGAACTCGGACGCTCCGGCGTCGAAGTATCCGAAGTCGGCTTCGGCGCGTGGGTCGTCGGCACGAACTGGTGGGGGGACCGAACCGAGGCGGAAGCCATCGGGATGGTCGAGACGGCACTCGATCACGGGATCACCTACCTCGACACGGGCGACGTCTACGGCCATGGCGACAGCGAACGGATCATCGGAAAGGCGATAGATGGTCGCCGAGACGAGGTGACGCTCGCGACGAAGATCGGCTACGACTTCTATGAGAACCCGCAGGCCGGCCACGGCGAGCTCCCAAAAGAGTTGGACCGGGAGTACCTCGAAACCGCCTTCGAGCGCTCGCTTGACCGCCTCGACACCGACTACGTCGACCTCCTCCAGCTGCACAACGCGAACGTCAGCGAGGTCGACGAGGAGGTCCGTGAGCTGCTCCGAGAATGGAAAGCCGACGGCCGCGTTCGGGCGCTCGGCTGGGCGCTCGGTCCCTCGATCGGCTGGCTGGCCGAGGGCGACGCGGCAGTCGAATACGAGGAGTTCGACGCGGTCCAGACCGTCTTCAACCTCTTCGAACAGGAACCCGGACGACATTTCATCGACACGATCCGTGAGCTGGGCTCCGACACGTCGGTTATCGCCCGCGTCCCGCACTCCTCGGGGCTCCTCAACGAGCAGGTGAACCCGGACACCGTCTTGGAGGAGGGCGACCACCGAGCGCACCGCCCACAGGAGTGGTACGAGACCGGCTGGGAGAAGGTCGAGGCGATCCGCTTCCTGGAGGACCCCGACCACGCCGAGGGGACACGGACGCTCTCGCAGGCCTCCATCGCGTGGCTGTTGTACCACGACGAGGTCGCCTCGGTTACGCCGACGTTCCGAACCGCCGAGGACATCGCCGAGTGGAGCGCCGCGAGCGACGTTCCACCCCTTTCGGCCGACGAATACGACCGGCTGGAGGAGCTGTACGCGACCAACTTCGGGGTCGACCGCGACGACGGCATGGACGTGCTTCGGACCTCCGTTGACGGCGAGGACATCGAGGCGGCCGGCCTCGACAAGCGCGCCGCCTCCTACTGACCGGGCAGTTCATCACCCGGTTGCTTCCGCTCGAAACCGCCCGAACCTAGCGGCTTCATCGTCAGTCCGTTCAGTTTCACTCCGGTGCCCTCCCTGGGGATTTCCGTCGAATACGAGTCCCGATCACGCGGGGTCTATTTAATGCGTGCCGAGCGTATCACACGCATGAACGTTCCAACCGGGATCGCGCTCGTGCACGTCGTCTGTCCCGCGTGTGCGACGGCATTCGCGCTCGCGACGATGCCGGCCACCTGTCCGAGCTGTGGTGAACCTGGCGTTCGATCGCTTTCGAAGGACCCACGGGAGGTCGACTACTTCGCGGCGACCATGCGCCCCGAACACGATGAGCCGGGGGATCGATAAGCGCCCGAGTTCGTGAGCGACTGCGTGGCTGAACTACCTGGTATATGAGTGATACAAATCGATCGTCGTTATTTTTACCTCCCCGGGTGCAGAGTACCGTATGTCTGCTGATCCGGTACGGGTGGGGGTGCTGTCGCTACACAACAGCAAGGAGACGAAGGCGATCTTAAACGCGGTCGAGGATCTCGGTCACGACCCAGTGTGGTTGCGCGAGGAGAACGTCGCCATAAGCGTCGAGGACGGCGAAGTCGACGTCGAGCCGGCCGTCGACGTGATCGCGAACCGCCTGTTGTTGTCGAACACCGGACAACCCGCTGAACTGCTCGGACTCGCGGCGACCTTCGAGCGCATCCGCCCGATGCTCAACGAGCCGGACGCCGTCCTCGCATCGATCCACAAGTTCGCGACCGCCGCGAACCTCGCCGACTGGAACATCCGCGTTCCCGACGCGTTGCTTGCGCTCTCGAACGACCGGCTCAACGAGGATCGCGAACGGTTCGGCGACGTCGGCGTCTACAAGACCGCGATCGGCACCCACGGCGGCGGGACGTGGAAGGTCGACCTCACGGAGCGCGTGAACCCGAAGGTCGGGAACCGGCAGGCGTTCCTCCAACAGCTGATCGACCGGGACGACAAGAAACACCGGGACCTTCGCGTCTACGTCGTCGGCGAGGAGATCGTCGGCTCAATGTATCGCTACGCGCCGGAGGGCGATTGGCGGACGAACGTCGCCCTCGGCGGTGCCGTCGAGGACGCCACCGACGACATGCCCGAGGAAGCGGCGGAGACCGCGCTGTACGCCGCAGAGGTGATGGGGCTCGATTACGCCGGCGTCGACCTCGTCGAGGGGTACGACGGCTGGTACGTCCTGGAGGTGAACCCCACCGCCGGCTTCAAAGGACTATTTAAGGCGACCGGCCGCTCGCCGGCCCCGTACATCGCCAAACTCGCCATCGAGACGGTCGACGGCGAAGTCGACGAGACGACCGTGGAACAGCTTTCACGAACCCTCGACGACTCCCGGCCGTCGTGCGCGCCGAAGCCACGGCCGCAACCCGACGAGTTGCCCGTGATCGGCTACATCGAGGAGGTCGTCGTCACCGGGACGTCCGGGTCGACGCAGGCGCTCGCGAAATCCGACACGGGCGCGACCCGGACGAGCATCGATACCAAGCTGGCCGCGGAGATCGGTGCCGGACCGATTAAGAGCATGACTCGCGTGAAATCGGGGAGCGTCAGGAGCGGCAAGGCCCGCCCAGTCGTCGACCTCGTCATCGGCGTCGGCGGCAACCAACACACCGTCACCGCGAGCGTCGAGGACCGCGGACACATGGAGTACCCGCTGCTGCTCGGCCGCGACATCCTCGAACAGTACCGCGTCGACGTCCGGAAGCGGGCCGATGCCGAGCCCGCCGAGCGCGAGGACGGCCCGGTCCTCGAGGAGGAGTAATCCGCCAGCGGACGCCTCGTATAAGTAGTGAACGGCAAAGCGAGCGACGGTTTATATCCGAAGACGCGGCCAACCGGCCCATGTCCTGACGATGGCCACGCGACGGTTCGCGGGTGCCCGACGTCGCCGTCGCGTGCGATTCACTCCGTAGGTACACCCGGGGTTCGGCTGATGTCGGCTGTTCGCCAAGAGAGTCGTCGGTGGCCGCCACGCCTCACGACTCGTAGTCCGCCCACACGTAGCGGGTCGCATAGCTCCGATACGGTCGCCACGCGTCCGCGATCGCCCGCATCTCCGACCGCGTGAGTTCCTCGCCGTCGCCGTAGAGCGCCTCGATCCCCCGACGAACCGCCAAGTCGCCGAGCGGCAGCACGTCCTCGCGTCCCAGCGCAAAAATGAGGTACATCCGTGCGGTCCACTCGCCGACGCCCGTGATCGTCGTGAGCTCCTCGATGACTTCGTCGTCGTCCAATCCACTGAGGCCCTCGCGGGACAGATTACGCTCGCTGAACGCGGTCGCCGCCGAGCGCAGGTATCGAACCTTCGTCGCGCTGAGCCCCGCCTCCCGCAGTCGGTCCTCATCGGCGGCGAGGACACGTACGGGCGTGACCTCGTCCTCCAGCACCGGAAGCACCCGCTCGCGGATCGCTGCCGCCGAGGCCGTCGAGAGCTGCTGGTTAATGATCGACCGACAGAGCCGGCCGAACTCGTTCTCGGCGGGCTCGATGGGGAGCCACCCGTGTTCGTCCAGCAACCGCGCCATCACCGGGTCCTCACGCAAGACGGCCTCAACGGTTGTCCGGGTGCCGGATCGTGTGTCCATGCTGGACCGCCCTTATCTGCCGCGAGCAATACCGGTTTCGTCGGCATGCGTCGCCGGGGGAGCACCCGCGGGGGGCTCACGGAAATAAACAGTAAGAGTGTTTCTCGTTCTGAAAAGAGAAACGTTCAATCGGGACGGTTCCGACCGGTGGAACATGGAACTCGAAGACGTCCAACGAGTGGCCGTACTCGGTGCCGGGAACATGGGTCACGGCATCGCGGAGGTCGCCGCCCTCGCGGGCTATGACGTGGTACTGCGTGACATCAACGAGGAGTTCGTGCAGAACGGCTACGACCAGATCGAGTGGTCCCTCGGAAAGCTCGCCGAGAAGGATCGCCTCACCGAGGAGGAGGCCGATGCCGCACTCGATCGGATCGAGCCGCTCGTCGACCTCGAAGCCGCGGTCGGGGACGTGGATGTCGTGATAGAGGCCGTCCCGGAGAAGATGGAGATCAAACGGGAGGTGTACACCGACCTGGAGTCGCACGCTCCCGATCGGACCGTCTTCGCGACGAACACCTCCAGCCTGTCGATCACGGACCTCTCGGAGGTGACCGAGCGACCGGAACGATTCTGTGGGATGCACTTTTTCAACCCGCCGATCCGGATGCCGCTCGTCGAGGTCATCGCCGGCGAGCACACCGACGAGGCCACCCTCTCATTGATCGAGGCGCTCGCCGAGGAGATGGATAAAACACCCGTCCGCGTTCACAAGGACAGTCCCGGCTTCATCGTGAACCGGATCCTCGTTCCACTCATGAACGAGGCGGCGTGGATCGTCGAGTCGGGCGACGCGGACATCGAGACGGTCGACGCGACGACGAAGTACGGGCTCGGCCTCCCGATGGGCGCGTTCGAACTCGCCGATCAGGTCGGCATCGACGTCGGCTATCACGTCCTCGAATATATGCACGGCGAGTTAGGCGATGCCTACCGGCCGTGTCCGCTGCTCGCCGAGAAGGTCGAGGCCGGCGAGCTCGGCAAAAAGACCGGCGTCGGCTTTTATGAGTATGAAAACGGCGGGGTAAACGTCCCGACGGACGCGGTGGATGAGGGAGTTGAACGTCGGTTGCTCGCCGTCATGGCAAACGAGGTCGCCGGACTGATCGGCAACGACGTCGCCGACGCGGACGCCATCGACCGGGCCGTCATGCTCGGCGGTGGGTTCCCGGACGGACCCGCGAAACTCGCGGACGCAACGGGGCTCGACGCGTTGGTGGAGACGCTCGATGAACTCGCGGACGCGACCGAGGAGGAACGGTATACGGTGGTCCCGGCGCTTCGTGAAGCGGCCGAACGGGGCGGCTTCCACGGCGGTGACGGACCGGAAGACACCGACGGCGACGGCTTCGACTACGACACCCTGACCGTGACGGTGTCCGAGCGGGTCGGCCACGTCCAGATCGACCGGCCCCACCGGATGAACACGATAAGCGACGAACTCCTCGACGAGTTGAGCGACGCGATCGACCGATTGGACGCCGATGACGACGTTCGGGCGGTCCTCCTGACGGGGTCCGGCGATCGGGCCTTCTCGGCCGGCGCGGACGTACAAAGCATGGCCGCAGGCGGGGCGGACCCGATCCTAGCCGTGGAGCTCTCACGGCGAGGCCAGCAGACGTTCGGAAAGCTCGAAGCGATGGACAAACCGGTCGTCGCCGGGATCGACGGCTACTGTCTGGGCGGCGGCATGGAACTCGCGACCTGTGCGGACCTTCGGGTGGCCTCCGAGCGATCCGAGCTGGGACAACCGGAACACAACCTCGGGCTGCTGCCCGGCTGGGGTGGCACCCAGCGGCTCGCACGGATCGTTGGTGAAGGACGTGCAAAGGAGATCATCTTCACCGCCGACCGCTACGACGCAGAGACGATGGCCGACTACGGCTTTATCAACGAGGTCGTCGAGAACGACGCGCTTGCAGACCGTGCGTGGGAGTTGGCTGCCGACCTCGCCGCCGGGCCCCCGATCGCCCAGCGGTACACGAAGCGGGCGATGCACGCCGGGCGCACTGACGGGGAGGCCGGGCTCGCGATCGAAGCACAGGCGTTCGGCCACATCATGAACACCGAGGACGTGATGGAGGGGATCACGGCGTTCATGGGCGACGGCGACCCGGACTTCAAAGGAAAATAACCCTACCCCCCGGCCGTATTCGATGGAGACGAAGCCGGTGTAGACGGAGCCGGCTCAGACGTAGCCTTCCTTGACGAGCAGTTCGCCGTTCAACACCGATGCCCCGGCCGCACCACGGATGGTGTTGTGTGCGAGACAGTTGTACGCGACGCCCTCGTGGGTCGTCTGGACGCCGCCGGCGACGACGCCCATCCCGCCGGCATACGTCCGGTCGAGACGCGGCTGTGGTCGGTCGGGGTTCTCCTCGCCGAAGACCTTGATAAGCTGATCGGGTGAACTGTGGAGGTCCGCACTCGGGAGGGCCCGCATCGCCTTGCGGACGTCCGCCGGCGAGGGGTCCTCAGAGAGCGCCGCAAAGACGTTTTCGAGGTGGCCATCAAGCGTCGGGATCCGGTTACAGGAGGCAGCGACGTCCGCGTCGTGGAGATCGATCTCCGCGCCGTCGAACGCGCCGAGGAGCTTTCTGGACTCCGTCTCCATCTTCTCCTCCTCGCCGCCGATATGTGGGATCGCGTTGTCGATGATCTCCATGGACGTGACGCCGGAGTAGCCGGCCCCGGAGACCGCCTGCAGCGTCGAGACGTGGACGCTTTCTAACCCGAACGAATCGAGCGCCGCGAGCGTCGGTACCATCGTGATCGTCGAGCAGTTCGGGTTCTTCACGAGCGCGCCGTCCCAGCCGCGCTCGTCACGTTGGACGTCGATGAGCCCGAGGTGTTCGGGATTGATCTCCGGGATCGTAAGCGGCACGTCGGGGGCCATGCGGTCGTTCGAGGAGTTCGAGGAGACGACGTATCCCTCCTGGAGGAACGCTGGCTCGACCTCGATCGCCACGCCCGAGGGCAACGAGGAAAAGAGGAGGTCGACGTTCGCATCCGCGATCGCGTCCGGGTCGGTCGCACGGACTTCCATCTCGGCGACGTCGTCCGGGATGGGCGTGCCGACTCGCCATTTTGCGGCCTCGCGGTACGATTTGCCGACGCTTGACGCGCTCGCGGTGACGGCCGCGAGTTCGAAGGTCGGGTGGTCTTCGAGCAGTTGAATGAATCGCTGGCCCACGGCGCCGGTGGCGCCGAGGATGCCGACTCGTACGGACATTGTACGGGTGTGTGTCACAGCCACGTAAGTGCGTTCGGATACGCA
>PWGU01000139.1 GCA_003554605.1 Halorubrum sp. | reverse complement strand
GCACAGATACTCATCGGACTCGCATTTGCGGGCGTCCTGACGGCCGGAACATTCCTCTGTTACCGCGTGCTTGCCGTCCTCGATTCGTTCGCGGACGCCGCACAGCGCGTTGCGGCCGCTCGCGAGCGTGAAGCCGGGATCGAGTGATCCGCACCCTCGTTAAAAATGTCCCGCCGTGAATGTGGAACGCGCTATTCGTCCGACGCCTCGTCGTCGGCGTCGGAGGTGTCGTCTTCGCTCGCCACACCTTCGTCCGCCACGTCTTCCTCCGATCCCTCGTCGTCGTCCTCACCATCTTCCGCATCCGTCCCCCGGACCGCCTCGAAGGCCGTCGAAACCTCACCCTCGGGAACGATCCGGTAGCCGTCCGCCTCGGTGATCGTCGCCACCGCGAGGTCCGGCGCGGATAGCTCCTCGTCGAAGGTGAGCAGCGCCTCGACGCCGAGTTCGATCCCCGCCGCGAGCGTCAGCCCCTCGGACCACTCCTCCTCCAAGTGGCCCTGGATGGCCTTGCGACCGCCGCCGATAACGGTCGCTTTCCACTCGTTCGGCGTCCCTGAAGGGTCGGCCGCGAACAGCCGGGGCTCGCCGCGTTCGACCCCGCCGATAAGCAGCGCCGCACCGTACGGGCGGGTCCCGCCGCGCTGGGTGTTCTCCTGGACGTGGTCGGTCACGTACTTCGTCAACGCCTCGACGCCCACGGGCTCGCCGTAGCGAAGTCGGTTCCCCTGTGACTGCCGCCGGGCGAAGTCGATCAGCTGGCGCGCGTCGGCGACGTGGCCCGCGCTTGCAGTACCGACATGGTCATCGAGTTTGTGCAGCTTCTCGATGCTTTCGGCCTCCATAAGCGTCGAGGAGGCCCGTGACATGGCGACGAAGACGACGCCCTCGGCGGTCCGGACCCCGACGCTCGGCGCGCCGCGCGAGACGGCCTCGCGTGCGTACTCGACCTGATAGATCCGGCCGTCCGGCGAGAACAACGACGTACCGCGATCGTATGCCTGCTGGTCGTTGCCGCCCATCACCGTCGACCACCCGTCCGCGTGGGGACGCGTTCGCTCATTATCTATGGGTAGCGACGGACGTTGAAAAAGCCTCCCTAAACGGTCGGCGGACCCGTCCCGAAACGCTTTCACCGTATGGGGGACCCGGTTTCTCCATGCCCGAACGACTCCCGCTCGTACCCGACGGGACGACGCTTCCACCCACCCCGTATCTCGTCGTCACCCTCCTCGGTGCCGTTCTCGTCGCGGTCGCACTTCGCCGCCGGTCACCCGCGGTGACCGAGGCGCACGTCCTCGGGTTGGCTCCGTGGATGGCGCTCGGCTCCGCGCTGCACGTGCTCTACGTGACCGACACGCTTCCGGCGTCCGTGGCACCCTTCGGTGGGTCACCGACGGTCTACATCACGGTCGCGATCCTCGCGGGCGCGACGTGGCTTGGCGCGGAGTACGCGGAGTCGACCCGGGATCGGGTACCGGCCGTCCTCGCCGGGGTCGGCGGCCTCGCGCTCGTCCCGGTGGCGGCGCTCACGCTCGCCGGTGGCGTCTCCTCCGCGGGGGTGTGGTGGTCGGCGGTCGCGGTCGCGCTCACGCTTCCGGTCGTCGCGCTGTGTTGGTGGGCGCTCACCGCGGCGATCCCGGCGGTGGCGGTGACGGGCGGGGTCGGGGTGCTCGTGCTCTTCGGTCACGCGCTCGATGGTATCTCGACGGCCCTCGGCGTGACGCAGTTGGGATTCGGGGAGCGAACGCCGCTCTCGCGGGTTATCCTCGAACTCGGGGGCCTGCCGTCGGTCCCCCTTTTCGGGGAGGGATGGCTCTTCGTGCTCGTCAAACTCCTCGTCCCAGCGGTCGTGATCTGGCTCTTCGCCCCGTCGGTTCGCGAGCGCCCGGGCGAGGGCTACCTCCTCATGGGGTTCGTCGCCGCCGTCGGGTTGGGGCCGGCGGTACACAACCTGTTACTGTTCTCCGTCGTCGCGTGACCGGGGAGAAAAGCGACACCTGACGTCCACCTCGTTTCGCGGATGTGGGGAACGGTCGGAGGAGCGGACGCCGACGAATCCGGATACCGGAAAGCCGGTGAGCGTGTGTCGTTCAGTCCTCTTCGACGACTTCGGGGTCGTCGAGCGCCGACTGGAGCGAATCGAGGCCGTTGACCCATTCCGTGACGAGCCCGTACTCGAACTCCTCTAAGAGTTCGATATCGAGCGTTTCGCCGTCGATTACGCGCGTGCCCGCCTGGACGACATAACCGAGGGCGGCGTCGAAGTCCTCCTCGGCCTCCGCCTCCGCGGCGGCGCGGATGAACGCCTCCACCTCGCCGTCGACGACGCCCCCGACGACGAACTCCTCCGCGGCATAAAAGACGGGGATGAGCGACGTTTGAACCCCGTCGATCATCATCCGCTTGTCCTCGTCCTCAAGGGCGATCTCCGCGAGGACGATGTCCCGGACGTTCCGGACCTCCTCGACTGCGCGCTCCTCGCCGATACAGTCCTCCGCGAGCGCCGTGAGCACCTTCGCGATCGCGATGGCGGCGTCGTCCTGTAGGTTCAACAGCAATCGAGCGGAGTCCTCGTTTTCCGGGTTGAGCTCCTCCTCTTCGACCCGTGCGAGCCAGTTTTGCCAGCGTTCTTCGGAGTAGAACGTCTCTACGGCCTCATCCTCGGTCATACCTCTATGTCTGCCGGCCGCTTCAAATGCCTTTCCTCTCGGCATGCCCGCGGGAACCCGTCACACCCTCGAAACGGTTCGCTCGGCCGTCATCACTGGCCGATTTCAGCGGTCGAACGTCGCCTCGGTGTCGATACCGTAGACCGCCTTCGGGGTTTCGACGTGCGCCCGATGGACCGCCTCCTCATACCCCTCTTCAAGCAGCCAGCGAACCCGACGGGGGACGGTCTTCGGCCCGAGCACCGCCCCCGGACGATCCGGGTCGTCGACGAAGTCCGTCTCCATCAGGAACGGCTGGCCGGACCGGGCCGCACGCGTCAGCCGGTCCCGCTCGCTCATCACGCTCGGGATCGGTCCGGCGAGTTCACCCGCCGCGTAGTGTTTGACGACCCGCCCGCGGTCCAGCCCGACCGACTCGGCCAGCTCCGCGAGGTCGGTCAGGTCCTCGCTCGCCTCCGTGTGGAGCTGTACGGCGCAGTCGAGTCGGGCACCTCGATCGAAGGCGTGTCGAATGACCGCGTTCGAGGCGTCCCAGACGGGGTCCGGAACCTCGTAGTGCGGCCGTCCTGATTTAAGCGCAAGCGCACGACCCTCCTCGACGAACGAGGCGGCGACGTCGATCCCCCCGCACATCAGGTCACGGGCGTCTTCCGGGTCAAAGCCTCGGTCGTCGACGAGCCGGGTGATGAGCCCCGGGTGGACGCCCAGGACGGGCCACGCCCGCCCGGGGAGTATCTCGGTGGCCGCCTCGACGATCTCGATCGTCTCCTCGAAGACGGCCTCGAAGTCGGCCGGCTCGTCGGCCTCAACGTCGAGGAGCCACGAGGGCTTGTTCACCACGAGTAGGTGGGTGCCGCCGAGTCGAACGAAGTCGCGGACCGCCTCCAACCCACGGCCGTAACGCGGATCGAGATGGAGGTGGTTGTCGAGCACCGGCGTGTCGGGCGGGTCGTTCATATCGACGGCTTGTGTCCCGATGGGGCAAAGGGGTGTCGTCACGGCCGGTGGGGGTAAAAAGGGTGGATGAATCCGACTGCGAACGACTGTGAGGGACCAGCTACTTGTCGCCGGCGGCAGATCCGTTCGCATGGAACTCACCGTGCTCGGCTCCGGCACCGCGATGCCGGTTCCGGACCGACGGCAGGCCGGGTGTCTCCTCACCGACGGCGATCGGCGGCTGCTGGTCGACTGCGGTGCCGGCGTCCTCGCGCGGCTCTCGGAGACGAGCGTCGGCTATGAGGGCGCATCGACCGTCCTGCTCACCCATCATCACCTCGATCACGTCGCCGACCTCCTGCCGCTTATCAAGGCCCGCTGGCTCGCCGGGGAGGAACACCTCGAAGTGATCGGGCCCGTCGGCACCGCCGCGCTCGTCGACGGCCTCTTCGAGGTCTTCGACTACCTCGACGGCCGCGTCGACGTCGCCGTTCGGGAGGTCGCCCCCGGTACGCCCTTCAGCGCCGCGGGATTCAACGTGACATCGCGCGAGACGCGCCACTCGATCCGGTGTCTCGCCTACCGCTTCTCCGCGCCCGGGAGCGAGGTGCCCGCGACGGACGGACCGCTCACGCTCTCGGGCGACTCGGAGGCGTTCGGCGGGCTCGCACGGTTCGCCGACGGCTGTGATGTCTTCGTCCATGACTGTTCGTTCCCCGACGACGTGGACGTCTCGGGGCACCCGACGCCGACGGCGCTCGGGGAGGCGCTCGCGGGAACCGATGTCGGGACGCTGGTGCTCTCGCACCTGTATCCGCACACGCAAGGCCGCGAGGAGGAGATGATACGGCGGGTTCGCGCCGCCGGCTTCGAGGGCGAGGTCGCCGTCGCACACGACGGGATGCGGCTATCGCCGGAATAAACGAGACGGAGCCAACATACCAGCTAATCCCGTCGAACAGTATCCGACGAGCCGATATAGATTGGTTATAACCCCCACGATCAGGCTATTTAAACGACAGCCGCACCGCCTCACCGGCGTCAAGATCGCCCTTCTCGACGACGTGGTCGTCGTCGCCGAAGGCCGCATGCAGGTGATCGTAGGTCCGCTCTAATCCCTCGACGATCACCTTCGTCCCCCCGACGACGGGCATGAAGTTCGTGTCGCCACGCCAACGCGGGACGACGTGGGTGTGGAGGTGTGCGAGCGAGCCGCCGGCGGCGTCGCCCCCGAGGTTGAGCCCGGTGTTGAACCCCTCCGGGTTGAGGTCGCGCCGGGTCGCCTCGATAGTCGCCGCCTTGAGCCGGCCGTGATCGAGCAACTCCGCATCGTCGAGGTCGGTCCAGTCCTCGACGTGCCGATTCGGAATGATCATCACGTGACCCGGGTTGTAGGGCGCGTTGTTGAGCAGCGCGTAATTGTGATCGCTGCGCGCGACGATCCGCGCCTCCCGATCGTCGCCCCGCTCGGGGAGGGCACAGAACTGACAGCCGTCTATGGGGTCGTCCTCGCGTTCGACCCAGTGGATCCGCCACGGGGCGTAGATCCGGTCCATTCAGTCGAACGAGTGGATGCCGGCGGTCGTGACCTCGACGCCGTCCTCGGTGATCAAAAGCGTGTGTTCCGCCTGGCTCACGAGCGACCCCTCTGCCTCCTTTAACACGGGATAGCCCGTGATCACGTTCGCCTGTTTGAGTCGGCGCAGCGCCATGTCGGCCCCGTCGCCGTCGAGCCATCGGGCCGCGAACGGGAGGCCGTCGAACCCGGCGATCTCCTCCAGCGTCTGGCGTGCGCGTCGGTCACGGACGCTTCGCTCGTGTTTGAGCTCGTAGATCTCCTCGGCGGTGCCCTCGCCGACCTTCCCGCGACCGTCGGTGGCGAACGGCTCGATGGCGACGGCCTGTCCGGGCTTCAACTCGACGGAGCGGTCCACCCCGCGGTTCGGCACGTTCGGTTCGGTGTGCGCGTCATACTGCTGGACGCCGTGGCCCGAGAGGTTCAAAACGGGCGTGTAGCCGTAGCCGCGGATCACGTCCTCGATCGCCTGCCCGACGACGCCGACCTCGACGCCCGGGCCGGCCTCGTCGATCGCCGCCTCAAGCGCCATCTCGGCGGCCTCGACGAGTTCGACGCTGCCGGTGTGATCGACGGTCACCGCCGCATCGGCGATGTAGCCGTCGACGTGGACGCCGATATCGAGACAGACCATCTCCTCGCCGAAGGTGGTTTCATCGTCGCGTGCGGGCGTCGCGTGTGAGGCCTCCTCGTTCACGCTGATGTTGACCGGGAAGGCGAGTCCCGCGCCAGACTCGTGGATGAAGTCCTCCGCCCATTCGGCGACCTCGAGGTGGGTGCGGCCCGGTTCCACCATCCCCCGCGCCTCGTTCATCGCTTCGACCAACACCGCACCCGCCTCGCGGTAGCTCTCGATCGCGCCGTCCTCGAAGGCATGTTCGCTCATAAACCACCCTTCGGCAAGGGGCCGCAAAGAGGTTGCGGGATGGGAGGAATACCGGTGCGAGTCGGGTGCAGCGCTCAGTCGTCGGCAAGGAGGGCTTCACGCCCCCCGTCCGGTCGGGAGGCCATCGCTTCGAGCCCCACGCCGAGGGTCCGATTCGTCATGGCGACCGAGTCGGCGGGGGACTCATCGGTGCACATCGCGCGGATCGCATCGATGTTCTCGGGGACGACGTCGGCCTCCTGGTGGACGTTCTGGAACAGATAGAGGTCGGGGCCAACCACGTTGATCGACTCCTCCCAGATGCAGTTCTCCCAGAGGTCCCCGCGTGGCCGACCCACGTCGCGGGCGAACTCCTTCAGCTTCCCGGCCCCGTCGATGGCGGCCGTCTCGGGGATCAAAAAGAGCCGCTCCTCCCCGTGGAACAGCTCGCGAACCGACTCCGTCTCCGGCTCGGTCGAAAGCGTGACGTTGAGGCTGTGGGTGTGCATCTGTGTCGCCGGCACGGTGAGTCCGAGGGTGTCGATGTCGACATCGGGAAGGATCGTGTTGACGTCGGGGCCGTGGTGGGAGGGGACGGTCACCGGGTCGGGAAGCACGTCGTTTATCGGGCCGCGGCCGCTCTCGGCGGGGTCGCCGCCGCGCCGGACGAGCGTCGCACGGACCTTCTCGACGCCATAGGCCTCATCGAGGGGGGCGATAACCCGCGAGAGCCCGGTCGTGTTACAGGAAACGACGCGGACGTGATCGGCGTCGCGGGCGGCCTCGAAGCGCGCGCGGGCGTTGAACGAGGCCTCCGCGACGGTGGCGTCCTCGCCGCCCTGATAGATGGCTTTGACCCCGTGTGCGGCGTAGATCTCGCGATTCTCCGCACCCACGCCGGATGGACAGCAGTCGACGACGATGTCGACGGCATCGAGAAGGTCGGCGAGCGTCCCGCTGACCTCGACGCCGGCCGCCTCGAACGCCGGGAGTCGGTCGGGGATCGCGGCGTAGAGGTCATAGCCCCGACGACGGGCGGCGTCGGCCTCGAAGTTCGGCCGCGTCTTTGTCACCCCGATGAGTTCCATGTCCGGCTGCACGTCGACGGCGTCGGCCACGCGTTTCCCGATCGTCCCGTATCCGTTCACACCCACGCGTATCATTGTCGGGTCATCCTCCGGCACCGGGTATAATTCTTTCGAGGAATTCTGTAATAAATTAACTACGCGGTGAGTAACGGCTCGGTTAATTCGACCGATGGCGAGTCGTAACTGAGATCCGTAATTGGGTAATTACACCCTACAGGGGAGAGATACCGGCCCGTCGAGCGGGTCGCCGGGATGGCAAGGGCTAACGCGTTGGATCCCTCACCATGGCATATGAGCGACCAGCTGGCAACGGCGGCCCGGACGGCGATCGAACAGTGTCTGTCGGTCGGCCCCGAGGAAACCGTCACCGTGATCACGGACGACAAACGGCGGCCGATCGGCGAGGCGCTGTATGGGGCGGCCCGGGCGGCGACCGACGACGTGAGCCTGATCCAGTATCCGCCGGGTGAACAACACGGCGCGGAGCCGCCCGCGCCAGTTGCGGCCGCGATGGCCGCCGGGGACGTGTTCCTCGCGCCGACGAGCAAAAGCCTGAGTCACACCCGAGCGCGGGGGGCCGCCTGCGACGGCGGCGCTCGGGGGTCGACGTTGCCGGGGATCACGGAGGAGGTGTTCATCGCGGGGTTGGACGCCGACTACGAGGCGATCGCGAGACACAGCGCGGCGGTCCTTGAACAGGTCGCGGACGCCGAGGAGATCCGCGTGACCGCTCCGGCGGGCACAGACATCACCTTCGGGATCGGCGACCGCGAGTGGCTTTCCGACACCGGGATCGTCCACGAGCCCGGCTCGTTTTCGAACCTCCCGGCCGGCGAGGTGTTCGTCGCACCCGAGACGGCGACCGGCACGTACGTCGTCGACGGGACGATGCGCCCGCATGGCCGGTTGGAGCCGGGACAAACGCTACGGTTCGAGGTCGAGGACGGCTTCGTGACCGAGATCTCCGATGACGAGATCCGCGCGCAGGTCGAGGCGGGCGCGGAGGCCGTCGGCGAGGCAGCCTACAACCTCGCGGAGCTCGGCATCGGCACGAACGTGGGCGTTCGGAAACTCGTGGGGTCCGTTCTGCTCGACGAGAAGGCCGCCGGTACGGTCCACATCGCCATCGGCGACAACGCCGGCATCGGCGGGGAGACCGACGCGCCGTTACATCTCGACGGTATCCTCACCGATCCGACGGTGTTTGCGGACGGCGAGGAAGTGACGCTCCCGGAGGCGTGAGGCGGCGGTTCAGTAGAGGAGTTCGTCGTCGTTTTCGATCATGTAGAGCGACCGCGCGGCGATGTTGACCGCGTGGTCGCCGACGCGTTCGAGGTCGCGGATCGTGAGCAGGAGCCGGGAGACGTTCTGCATGGTCATCTCGATATCCTCGTCGGCGTCGAGTTCGTCGCGGGTGATGAGGTCGCGGACGACCACGTCGCTTGCGGTCTCACACAGCCTGTCAAGTTCGTCGTCCATCTCGGCGACGGCATAACAGCCATCGACGTCGTCCCGTTCGTAGGCGGCCATCGCCGCCTCAAGCATGTCGAGGGTCATATCGCCGATCCGCTGGACGTCGACGTCCGGATAGACCTCGCGGTTGCCCTCGCGGGCGTAGCGGCCGAGGTTGGTCGCGAGGTCGGCGATCCGTTCGAGATCGGTGATGATCTTGAAGGAGGCGGCGATGAACCGGAGATCGCCGGCGACGGGCTGTTGGAGCGCGATGAGGTCGGTGCACTGCCCTTCGAGGTCGAGGTAGAGGTCGTTGATCTCCGCGTCGCCCAGGATGACCTCCTCGCCAAGGTCGGCATCGCGCTGTTCGAGGGCGTCGAGTCCAGCCCGAAGCGCCTCGGCGACGACCTCCGACATATAAAGGACGTCCTCACGGAGGTTCTCAAGTTTCGTCTGGTACTGTTCGCGTGGCATTTGCTTGCCTCCTTTCGGAGTGCGGAGACACAAAAACACGTCGCACCGCAGTCCGCACCCGAAGCGACCGATCCCCGGTGGGGCGATCGGCGGTGGTCGGTTAGAACCCGTGGCTGATCGCCTCTCCCGAGGCAGTCTCGAAGAGGTGGAGTCGGGACCGATCGAAGACCACGTCCATCTCCTGGTCCTCCTCGACGGGGACGTCCGGGTCGACGCTCATGAGCACCTGGTCGGCGGCGGCCTCCTCGTCCATACGGACCCGACCGGGCTCGCCGAGTTTGAGGTAGACGAAGATCTCGTTACCCATCGGCTCGATGACGTCGGAGTGTGCGGTAAAGCGCGCGGATCGGTCCTCGACCGATGACGCGGAATCGG
>PWGU01000202.1 GCA_003554605.1 Halorubrum sp. | reverse complement strand
CTCCCCGGCATCGTCGGGATCGTCCTCTTCGGGGCGGCGATCGGGCCAAACGGGGCCGGGATCCTCGCTGAAACCGACGCGATCGTCCTCCTCGGGAACGTCGGGTTGGTCTACCTGCTTTTCACCGTCGGGCTCGAACTCGACCTCCGGGGGTTCGCCGCTGCCCCGCAGAACGCCGCCCTCTTCGGGTTGACGAGCTTCTTTTTACCGTTCATCGTCGGGACGGCGGTCTGTATCTACGTCCTCGGCCTCGACCTCTGGGCGTCGTTCCTGCTCGCGGCGGTCTTCTCCTCGCACACGCTGCTCGCGTATCCCGTCGTCAACCGGCTTGACGTCACAAAGAACCGGGCGGTGACGGCCGTCTTCGGCGGGATCCTCTTTACCGACACCATCGCGCTCGTCGTCCTCGCCATCGTCTTGGGACAGGCGGACGGTGAGTTGACCGTCGGGCTCTTCGCGCAGGTGTTCGGCGCGCTCATCGTGCTCTTTTTGGGGATCTGGTTCCTGTTGCCGCCGCTCGCTCGATGGTTCTTCCGGAACACGAGCCAGGAGAGCTACTTCGAGTTCCTCTTCGTCGCGGCCGCCATCTTCGCGGCCGCGAGCTTCGCCGAGGTGCTCGGGCTCTCCGACATCCTTGGTGCGTTCGTCGCCGGGATCGCGTTGAACCGGCTCGTCTCCCGCGGCGGCACGCTTTTGAACCGGATCGAGTTCGTCGGCAACGCCCTGTTCGTCCCGTTTTTCCTGTTATACGTCGGGATGCTCGTCGACCCCGCCGTCATCCTGGAGGGCCCGCGAACGCTGATAATCGCGGTGACGATCCTCGGGATCCTCTTCGTGACGAAGGTGGCGGCCGCGGGGCTCGTTTCGCTGATACAGGGGTACAACCGGAACGAGTTCGGCGTGATCACCGGGCTGTCGGTCGGGCAGGCGGCGGCCGCGCTCGCGATCACGCTCGTCGGTTTCGACGCCGGGCTGTTCACCTCCGACGTGCTCAACGCCGTCGTGTTGATGATCCTCGTCACCGCGATCGTCAGCCCGTGGCTGACCGAGCGCTACGCGACCCGCGTCGCGCTGAGCGACGACGTGGAGCCCGGCGAAACGGGCGAGTTCGACCCCCGAATCCTGTTACCGCTCTCGATGGATGCCGACAAGCAGCGGCCGCTGTTGGAGCTCGCGTTCACGTTGAAAGACGAGATGGCGGAGGCGCCGGTGCACCTCCTCACCGTCGTTCAGCCTGACGGGTCGGGCGGTGAAGAGCGGGTCGTCGCGGAGGCCGAGGCGGGGCTGGAGGCGGCGACGGAGATCGCGGACGCGGCGGAGGTTCCGGTCCGCACGGAGACCCGCGTGAACCACAGCATCGCCTCCGGGATCGTCCGTGCGAGCACGGAGACGCGTGCGGACGCCATCCTCATCGGCTGGGACGGCCGTCAGTCGCTCAGCAACCGCGCGTTCGGGACGATCATCGATCAGGTGCTCGGTCGGACGACGGTTCCCGTGTTTGTCTCACGGCTCGGCCATCCGCTCAACACGACCGAGCGGATCTTCGTCGTGGTGCCCCCCGGCATCGACCACCACGAGGGGTTCTACGAGAGCGTTCACGTGGTGAAACGGCTCGCCGAGAAGCTGGGTACGGAGTTCACCGTCCTCGTCGTCGGCGACAACCCACAACAGTACGAGCGGCTCTTCGCGATGGTCGACCCGGAGGTCGAGGGCACGTTCGTGGGTGTCCCGAACTGGCGGACGCTCGAGTCGATGCTTCGTGAGCGTGTCGATGAGGAGGACCTCGTCGTCCCCGTCTCGCCCCGACAGGGCAGCGTCGGGTGGGACCGCCACCTCGCGACGCTTCCGCGAACCCTCGTCGATCTCCCGCCACACTCGTTCATCATCGTCACGCCTCGCCAGGGCGAACCGGGCTATGCGTCCCGCTTCCTCAAGATCGAGTGAGCCGTTTCGAACGGCCGTGTCCGGCCCACGGACGATGGAAAAACCACTTTCGTGGTCACTTGCACGCCAACACACTTCGATATGTTCATACTTGTGTAATCTCGATCAACGACATGAACCGAGCCGAGAAGGCGGCCCTCCAGCTGCAGGCGGTCGCCGTGTTGCGGGTGTTAAAACAGACACGAACCTACGACGAGCTGTCGGCGCTGACTGGGCTACCGGCGGGCGACCTCAACCGCTACGTGAACGGGCACGTGTTGCCGGGGACCGAGCGGGCCCGCGAACTCGTCCGTGAAACCGGCCGCGAGGCGTTGGCCGACGAGCTCGTCGCCCGTGTCGAGTTCGACGCGGAGGGCTACGTCGACAACTCGGGGGTCGTTTTCGATCAGTCGTTTCTCGACCTCGTCGCGCCGGTCGCTGCCGAGACGTTCGGGTTCGAGACCCCGGACGTGGTGTTGACGGCGGCGACGGATGGGATCACGCTCGGGGCGGCGATGGCGTCGTTTTTCGACGCCCGACTCGCCTACGCGAAGAAGTCGAAGGAGACGGCCGTCGAGGAGTTCATCGAGTCCCGCCAACGGCTCGCTTCGGGGATCGAACTCACCTACTACCTCCCCGCCCGCGCCGTCAACGCCGGTGACTCGGTGCTCGTCGTCGACGACCTTATCCGGTCGGGCGAGACCCAGGAGCTCCTCCTCGATATCGCGCTCCAGGCGGACGCCGACGTGACCGGGGTCTTCGCGCTTATTGCCGTCGGCGACGAGGGGATGGCGCGAGCCCGCGAGCGTGCCGACGCGCCGGTCGGCGCGCTTCAGACGTTTGAGTAATATTCCGGTCCACAGTCCCCGCTGGTATCCATATTTGCGAGTATGTTTCCGGTGTAACCACCTCTCTAACCAGATTATGATCCATATGTGTGGATATATATTTCTCACGGAAAGCAACGCTTATGTGGTAATCCACAAGTAGCCACAGTCGTTCAATGGCCTTTACAGACCGGTTCGATCCCGACGGACACGGCTCCGACGTACGGACGGAGGCGATCGCCGGGATCACGACGTTCCTTGCGATGGCATACATCATCGTGGTCAATCCGGCGATCCTCTCGGCGGCGATCCAGATCGACGGCTTCGATGAGATACAGGTCTTCCAGATGATCGCGATGGCGACGATCCTCGCGTCGGTCGTCGCCACCGTGGTGATGGCGTTCTACGCGAACCGACCGTTCGGGCTCGCCCCGGGGATGGGGCTCAACGCCTTCTTCGCGTTCACCGTCGTCATCGCGCTCGGTATCCCGTGGCAGACGGCGCTCGCGGCCGTCTTCGTGGAAGGGATCCTCTTCATCCTGCTCACCGCCGTCGGCGCGCGTGAGTACATCATCAACCTCTTCCCGAAGCCGGTGAAGTACGCCGTCGGGGCGGGTATCGGTGCGTTCTTGCTCTTTATCGGCCTCCAGGAAATGCAGGTGATCGTCGGCTACGACGGGACGCTCGTGACGCTCGGCGACGTGGCCGCGACGCCCGGCGCGCTCCTCGGGGTCCTCGGTGTGTTGTTCACGCTGATCCTCTGGGCCCGCGGGGTCACCGGGTCCATCGTCATCGGGATCCTCACGACGGCGGTCGCCGGCTGGGTCGCCGCCATCGCCGGGCTCACCGCTCCCGAAAACGTCGTCGACGACGGCCTCTATTTCACCTTCGTCGAGGAGGGAATCGCTGGCGGCCTTCTCCAACTGATCACGACCGTCCAGTTCGACTTCACGCCGCTCGCGGGCGCGTTCATCGACGGGTTCGCGGATATCGATCCCCTCACGTTCACGTTCGTCGTCTTCACCTTCCTCTTCGTCGACTTCTTCGACACCGCGGGGACGCTCATCGGCGTCTCCCAGTTCGGCGACTTCCTCGATGAGGAGGGTGAGCTCCCCGAAATGGACAAGCCGTTGATGGCCGACGCGGTGGGTACCACGGTCGGGGCGATGCTCGGCACCTCGACGGTGACGACCTACATCGAGTCCTCGACCGGTGTCGAGGAGGGTGGCCGAACCGGGCTGACCGCGCTCGTCGTGGCGGGGTGTTTCCTGCTCGCGATCCCCTTCCTCGCGCTCGTGCCGCTGTTGCCCGAGTACGCCTCGTTCCTCGCGCTCGTCGTTGTCGGCGTGATGATGTTCCAGGGCGTCGTCGACATCAAGTGGGACCACCCGGCGTGGGCGATCTCCGCGACGCTCACGATCCTCGTGATGCCGCTCACGTACTCGATCGCCGACGGGCTCGCCGCCGGGATCGTCGCGTTCCCGATCATCAAGGCGGCGATGGGCGAGAACGACGACGTCCACCTCGGCCAGTGGGTGCTTGCGGTGTTGATCATCGCCTACTACGTCCTGCAGACGGGCGGATTCATCCTCTGATCGGGTCGTCCGCGTACGTCCTGCTTTTTTGATTCCGTTCGCTCCCTGACGGGCCGCTTTTCTCCGTTCACCGCCACCGTCCCGTATGGAACGGTGGGAGGCGGTTCGCGCGTGGAAACTCCGTGAGCTTCCCGACCGGCCGTCGCTCACGGTGAGCGAACTGTGCTCGAAGCTTTCGGAAACCGGCCCGAACGGCTACCGAACGCCCCAGCCGCGGTGGGAGACCAAAGCCCGGGTTCGGCTCCGCGATCTGTTCCGCTGTTCGCTCTGTCCGGCGGGCCGTCTCGACACGCTGGACGGGGCGACCCGATGGCGCGCCCGCGACGGTCGCTCGCTGAAACGCCCGCCCGGTGCATCGATCCAGGATGCGGCCGCCCGCCACCTCGACGTCCATCACGTCGTGCCACGTGCGAACGGCGGCTCAAATGACCTCTCGAACCTGCTCACGCTCTGTTCGGACTGCCACCGCGACATCCACGACTATCGGATCGACCGGATCCCCCGGGAGCGAACCCGACCGCCGACCGGGACGGAGCCCGATGGTGGGACGGTTCGGGTCGGGTGAACGACCCGTTCGCTCGCCTCCGACCACGGCGTTCTTTATGCCGAGCGCCCGTATTGGGGATCGATGACGAACCTGACCCTGTATGAACTCCCGGGCTGTCCCTACTGTGCGAAGGTCAAAGAGACGCTCGCCGCCCTCGAGCTGGAGTACGAGTCGATAGAGGTCCCACGCTCACACGGCGAGCGCACCGAGGTGAAAGAGGTAAGCGGCCAGACCGGCGTTCCGGTGCTCGTCGACCCGGACCACGACATCGAGGGCATGGCCGAAAGCGACGACATCGTCGCGTATTTAGAGGAGACCTACGGCGCGTAACTCGGCGCACCAAGCCGTTTCTGTCCGCGATCCTCGTGTAAGTGCCCGCTGAAATCCATTTATCGACATCTATCATCGTCTGAAACAGCCGGTCGCCGAAGCGTGCGAATTGAGCGGTCCTTTGCTCGGTTTGTGTATCAACGGCGCTGAGGGGTCGTGTGGGTGTTTATATTGGAGAACGGTGTTCCGGGACCGTCGGTGGAGCGAGGAGCGACCATCGCCCCCGCCGCCGCTCCCGCACGCCAGACACTGACCGCACCCGTGCCGCATCCGAACCACAGCCTCACGCCTCCCCAGCCTCGCCACGGCTGGCGGAGCCGCCAGCCGTGGGCTCCCTCGCGCTCGGTTTCGCGCCCTCTGGGCGCTCACCGGAGCGCGCCGACCACCATGGTCCGGTTTCTCGAAACGTCCAACAGGGCCCTTCATATATACCCGGTCGCCGACTCAGTCGGCGTCGATCCGACAGCCGCCGGCGTAGTCGATCCCGTCGATCGACTCGATACCGTCCTCGCCACAGACTGGACAGTCCGTCTTTTGTGTATACGGCACCGTCTCGACGCTCATCTCCATCGCGTCATAAAAGAGCAGCCGACCGGTGAGCGTCTCGCCGACGTCGAGGAGCACTTTCACCGCCTCGGTCGCCTGAATACAACCCATCGTCCCCGGGAGGACCCCGAGGACGCCAGTGGTTGCGCAGTCGGGGACGGTCCCCGGCTCCGGCGGCTCCGGGAACAGACAGCGATAACACGGGCCGTCGGGGACGAGCGTCGTCGCCTGCCCCTCGAACTTATAGATCGCCCCGTGGACGACCGGGATCGACTCGATGCGGGCGGCGTCGTTGATGACGTACCGGGTTCGGAAGTTGTCCGCACAGTCGACGATCACGTCGTGATCGCCGATCAACTCGTGGACGTTCGTCTCATCGAGCCGCGTTTGATGCGTCTCGACGGTCACGTCCGGGTTGAGCGCCTCGACGTAACCTCGCGCCGATTCGACCTTCGGGTCGCCGACGTCGGCGTCGCCGTGGATGATCTGCCGCTGGAGGTTCGACCGCTCGACGACGTCGTCGTCGACGATCCCGATCGTCCCCACGCCGGCCGCGGCGAGGTACTGGATCGCCGGCGAGCCGAGCCCGCCAGCGCCGAGGACGAGCGCGCTCCCCTCGAGGAGCCGAGCCTGCCCCTCCGGCCCGACCTCCTCCATGATGATGTGTCTGGAGTACCGGTCGAGTTGCGTCGCGTCGAGCGAGAGCGTCATACCGGGGCGTACCCCGTCGATGAATAAAAAGCCGGGGCCACGAACGTGACCCGTTTGTGATCGGTTGTCCGTCCCGGTTCTTCGGGCGATCGACTCGTCTCGACCGTCTCAGTTGCCGCGTCGCCGGTCGCCGCCGATCGAGGGACGGGTGTGTTCGGTACCCTTGCCGCGTTTGCGCTGCCCGCGGCCCTTGGTGCCGGCGGAGGTGAGCCCGCGGAACGCCCGACCCTTGTGGTCGTCCGAGCAGATCCAGTTGAGGTCGGAATCGTTCTCGATCGCCGGGTGGTTCGGGTCCACGAGGATGACCTCGTGCCACTTCTGGGAGCCGTCCTCGCCGACCCAGTAGGAGTTGAGCACGCGGAGGTTCCGGAACTTCCGCGAGGCGCGCTCCTCGGCGATCCGCTGGATCGACTTGCGGCGCGAGAGCCGGTTGACACCCTGCCGCTTCGAGCGTCGGCCGGCCTTGTGCCGCTGTTTTCGCGAGCCGCCCTTGCGGACGCTCACGCGGGCGACGACGATCCCCTGTTTCGCCTTGTAGCCGAGTTCGCGGGCCTTATCGAGCCGCGTCGGGCGGTCGATCCGCTCGATCGCGCCCTGTTTCCGCCAGTCCTGTTTTCGCTGCCACTGTAGCTCCGCGAGTTTCCCCTCCTTCGGGGACTGCCATGCCTCCTTGATGTGCGAGTAGAAGCTTCGTGCCATGGGTGTTGTCCACGGACGTTTGCGATTCAGCCGCGCATGCGGCCACATTTCGTCTCGTCCCGGGGGCGGACGGATCGACCCCGTGTCGACCCACGCCACTTCCCGGCGGCGAGTGCCCGCTGGACGTCCGTCCCAGCGAGTTATCGGCCATACCGCGCGTTCGGTTGTAAGGGCTTCGCTCCGTCGCAGCCCATGAGTGCTGCTCACAGGGAGCGAGGGATGATCACGTCGAGCTATCCGATCGAGACGACGCAAAAATCGGACACGGAGGTTCGGAGTTCGGCGTCGGTCAATCGATCGATAAAAACGTTGATCGATCCGACCGAGCCTCGAGTGGGATCAGGCCTCTATCGGAATCTCTCGGCCAGTGACGACCCCGTTCGTATCGATCGGGAGATGGACTTCGAGGACGCCGTTCACGTATTCCGCGTAGATCTCGTCGTCGTCCACCTCCTTCGGGAAGCGGAACCGTCGGGGGTAGGTCCGTCGCTCGCCGCGTGTATCGTCCTCACGTCGGGCGGCGACGTTCAGCATGCCGTCGTCCCACGAGGCGGTTATCTCCTCGGGGTCGAAGCCGGGAAGCTCCACCGCGAGGACGAACTCGTCGTCCTCCTCGTACAGCTCGAAGTCGTCGCTCCTCGTCTCGAAGAGCTTGGTTGGGAAGTCGATGCCGCTCATCCAGGAGCTTGGTGCGGTTCGTGGCAGCGCCATTACTGAACCCCTCGTTCCATTTTGATCTATGTTTGCGGTTCTATTTGAATGTTTTGAATCGTGGGATGTGAGCACATCCTACACATAACGTTCACGACACGCCGCTGCCGTTGCGGTCACGACCCGATCGACTCGCCTATATGCTCGGAGTATTATCCAGCGAATATGCCAAAGATCAGCGTCGAGATCCCACAGGAGTTGCTCAACGATCTCGACGAGCACGTCGGTGACGACGGGAAGTTCGTGAATCGTAGCGACGCGGTCCGTGCCTCGATCCGCAAGACCCTCGATCTGCTCGATGAGATCGACGAGCGACACGGTCGGTTGGAAGACGACGCGGACGGTGCAAGCGGTGCGGGCGGTGCGAGCGGTTCGGAGGCGACGACGGATGAGTGAGGATCCCTTCGCCGGCGACCCGCTCGATCGCGAGGCGGTGGGACAGGTGGGGCTCGTCGCGCTCTTCGTCACCGCGCTCGTCACCGCCCAGGTGACGGCCGCGAAGGTGCTCGCGCTCCCGCTCCCGTTCGAACTTCCGGCGATCGGCGCACGGATCCTGCTGCCCGGTGCGGCGCTCGCCTACGCGGTCACGTTCCTCGCGTCCGACTGCTACGCCGAGCTATACGGCCGCCGGGCGGCACAGGTGGTCGTCAACGTCGCCTTCGCGATGAACTTCGTCGTCCTCGCGCTCGTCTGGTCGACGCTCGTCGCGCCAGGCATCGACCCCGAGGTTGCCGCCGCCTTCGACACCGCCCTGGGCCCGGCGACGAACATCGTGATCGGGAGCCTGCTCGCGTACGTCGTGAGTCAGAACGTCGACGTCGTGCTCTTCCATGCGATCCGTGACCGCACCGGCGAGGGACTCCTCTGGCTGCGCAACGTCGCCTCCACGGCGACGAGCCAGGCTATCGACACCGTCATCTTCGTCGCCGTCGCGTTCGTCGTCGCGCCCGCGGTTCTCGGGATCGGGATGCCCATGTCGGTCGGCGAGGCGGCGCTTTTGATCGTCGGACAGTACCTGTTAAAACTCGGCATCGCCGTCGTCGACACGCCGTTCGTCTACCTCATCGTCCGGGCCGTTCGCGGGTGAACGACTCCCTGCATATATAAAAGATCGCCGTCCCGTTCACTTCTCGCGTTCGAGGTTGAGATCCCGACTCAGCGATTCCGTCTCCAGTTCCTCGCCGATCCGTCGCTCGAACTCCTCCTCGCTGATGCGTCCCTCGACGTAGTCGCGTCGGAGCTTCTCCTGGGGGTCACTCGACACGTTGTCCACGCTGCTTGTCCGCGACGTACCGAACTCGCCGGCCGACGACCCGCCGTCACCGCCGAGGAACCACGAGCCGATCTTATATAGGCCGTACGCCAGCGCGGCGAGGATCGCCAACGAGACGGCCGCCGAGAGCACCGTCCACGCGAGGCTCAACAGCGCGGAGACGATGGAGACGATGATGCTGACGGCGATCAGGATCGCGACCGCGATCGCGCCGTAGTAGAGGGCCTTTTTCCACGCCATGCCCGATCTGGCGGCTCCGAACGCAAGTAGCTTGCCCTGTTCG
>PWGU01000218.1 GCA_003554605.1 Halorubrum sp. | reverse complement strand
TCGCGAAGCCGGCGGATCCCCGACTCTCGCCCGACGGCGAACAGGTCGCGTTCCTCCGTCAACAGGCGCTCGATGACGAACGAACCGAGTCGACGGTCTACCTCACGGACGTCGACGGTTCGGGCCAGCCACGGCGGCTCACCCTCGCGGAGGGGGTCGACGCCGAACCGCGCTGGAGCCCCTCGGGTGACCGCCTCGCGTTCACCTCGACGCGTGGCGAGGACGACCGCACGCAACTGTGGATCCTCCCGATGGACGGCGGCGAGGCCCGCCGGGTGACGAACGTGGTCGGCGGCGTCTCCGCCATCGCGTGGTCGCCCGACGGCGAGCGCCTCGCGTTCGTCCAGTCGGTCACCCCCGAGGACCGCGAGGAGGGCCGTGACCTGTCGGTCCCGGAAGACTACGAACCGGCCGACCACCCCGACCCGCGCGTGATCGACCGGACGGTCTACCGAACCGCCCAGCGGCACTTCGACGGTCGACGCCCCGGGATCTACCTCGTCGAGGCGGACGCCACGGTCGAGGGGGCGCGGGCGGACGACGACCCCGCGGTCACCCGGCTCACCGACCGCGAGGCCGACTTCGGCTCGCCGACGTTCGGCGACGCCGACACCCTCTATTATACCGAGTCGGTCGGCGAGGACCCCGACGACTCCTACGATATCGCGATCCACGCACACGATCTCTCGAACGTCGCCTTCGGGGCCGACGACGAGCAAGGGACCGTGACCGAGGACGACGCCGTCGAGCGGATCCACACCACCTTCGGCTGGGGGACGACGCTCGCGGCGACCGCGGACGGTCGGGTCGCGTTCGCCCACGTCGAACCCGATCAGGCCTCGCTCAGACAGACCGATCTCCACGTCCTCGACCGCGACGCCGAGGCGGTCGTGAACGTCACGGCTGACCTCGACCGGGGCCTCGGCTACGCGGCGGACCCGGCGTGGGGCCCCGATGACGAGACCCTCTATTTCGCCACCGCGGACGAGGGCGCGGGCGCGGTCTGGGCCGCCCCGGGCGATGGGTCGGCCGCCCCCGAGCGGGTCGTCCGAAAGGGGATGATTTCGGGTGCAACGGTCGCCGGACCCACGGACGCCGGACCGGAGGACGTGACCGTCGCCTTCGCGACGAGCGAGTGGGATCACCCGGGCGACGTCTTCGTGTACGACGCCGCAGCCGGGGAGACGGACCGGCTGACGGGGCTAAACGCCGAGTTCCTCGACGCGCGGCACGTCGGCGAGCCCGAGGAGATCCGGTTCGAGTCGGACGGTACGGAGATCCAGGGATGGGTGTTGACGCCGCCGGGTGACGGCGCGGATCCCGATCGAGAAACGCATCCGCTCGTCGTCGAGGTTCACGGGGGGCCGCACGCGATGTGGTCGCCGTCGGGGACGATGTGGCACGAGTTCCAGACGCTCGCGGCCCGCGGCTACGCCGTCTTCTGGTCGAACCCACGAGGATCGGCCGGCTACGGTGCCGACTTCATGGCCGCCATCGAGCGCGACTGGGGCGAGGTGACGCTCTCCGATGTCATGGCCGGCGTCGACGTCGTCACCGAGCGCGAGGACGTTGACGAGGAGAACGTCTTCCTCACCGGCGGCTCCTTCGGTGGGTTCATGACCGCGTGGGCGGTCGGCAACAGCGACCGGTTCCGTGCGGCCGTCGCCCAGCGCGGCGTCTACGACCTCACCGGTTTTTACGGTTCGACGGACGACGCGTACAAGCTGTTGGAGGGGGACTTCGATACGACCCCGAGCGAGGAGCCGGCCTGGCTCTGGGAGCAATCGCCGACGGGCCACGCCGCGGACGTCGACACCCCGACGCTCCTCATCCACGCCGAGGACGACACCCGGACGCCCATCTGCACGGCCGAACTCTACCACCGGCTGCTCCGCAAGGAGGGCGTCGAGACGCGGTTCGTCCGGTACCCGCGTGAGGGCCACGAGCTATCACGTTCTGGTGAACCGGGGCACATCGTCGACCGGATCGAGCGGATCGCCCGCTGGTTCGACGGCTACTCCAGCCACCACGACGTGCCGAAGGCGCTCGATCGACCGGACGGCGAGGGGCTCACCGCGGGCGAGGACGACGAGGCGGACGGTGACAACGAGGACGACGAGGCGGACGGTGACAACGAGGACGACGAGGCGGGATCCGACGCCGGAGACGACGAATAGCCGTCCTCACGCCGCCGCGAGCAGCTTCAACCGTAGCTCGCGCTCGTCGACTTCGTATTTAAACGCCGGACGGCCGTCGACGAACACGTACGGCACCCGTTCGCCGTACTCCGCGGCGAGTTCCGGATCATCATCGACGTCGACGAGGTCGACCTCCACCGGCACGTCGAGCCCGTCCACGACGCGCACGACCGTCCCGTGGGCGACCGCACAGAGCGCGCAGTCCTCGCGGGTGTATATGCTGACGGTGATCGGGTCGTCGCTCACAACGGGTTCACCTCGGCCGTCTCCGTTATTTTCGTGTCTTCATCGACCATGCTGTCGCCCTGTCGGCAGATCCGTTCCCGCAAATAATAGGCCTCACGACAGTCGGTCGGACCGATCGTGTGAGGTCGGTCGGACCGATCGTGTGAGGTCGGTCGTATCGACGGATTGGGCGTCAGATAGCCGGCGTGGCTCCCACTTTCGGTCCATTGCACATCCGCACACTCACCGAACGCAACCGGTCGTCCGTGGCGTGGGCCTCGTGAGTTCGGGATCACTCGGCGTCCGCGTCGACGACGAACTCCACGTCGCCCGCGATCACGGCGCTCAAGATCACCGCCGTCCCCACGACGAGCGCGACGACGAGGGTGGCGAGCGTGGTGCTCATCGGGTCGCTTCCGACGGTGATGCCGACGAACGCCCCGACCGATCCGCCGACGCCACCCGCGATCACCGCGAGCGTCTTCGCGTCGTCCATCCCATAAATCTCGCCCGTCCCGGTTGATAACGGTTTGTACCGGGTTCTCCGGGCTGATAATTCATTTATATACCCCCACTCAGCGAGGGTACTCCCGCCCGAGGTCGACGGCGGCCTCGTTGGCGTCGTCGCCGTCGACCTTCCCGTCCTCCTCCGAGCGCGACCCGGTGTCGGTCGCGGGGCTGACGCTGCCGGTCCGATAGCCGGCCAGATCGAGGGTGACGTACTCGAACCCGAGCGCCCTCAACCGCTCCCGTGCGGCCGCGGCGAAGGCCGGATCGAGCGCCCGGGCCAACTCGTCGGGGGCGACCTCGATCCGGGCGAGCCCGTCGTGATCGCGGACGCGGAACCCCTCGAATCCCCACTCGCGGAGCACCCGCTCGGCGCGCTCGACCCGTGTGAGCCGTTCCTCGGTCACGGCGAGCCCGGTCGGGATCCGCGAGGAGAGACACGCCATCGCCGGCTTGTCCGCGACGGAGAGGTCATAGGCCTCGGCGACCGCGCGCACTTCCGATTTGGTGATCCCGGCAGCAAGCAGCGGCGAGACGACCGACAGCTCCTCGACGGCTCGGAGCCCGGGACGATGGCCCTCGCCCGGGTCGTCGGCGTTCGTCCCGTCACAGACGACCTCGATGCCGAGTTCACGGGCCGTCTCGTACATCCGGCCGAGCCGCATCGTCCGGCAGTGATAACAGCGCTCCTGGTCGTTGACGACGAAGTTCGGGTCGTCGAGTTCCGAGAACGAGACGACCTCGTGGCGGATCCCGATCTCGCCGGCGACGCGGCGAGCGTCCGCGAGTTCCGCCGCCGGCAACGTCTCCGAGCGGGCCGTGCAGGCGACGGCATCCGCCCCGACCGCGTCGTGTGCGAGCGCGGCGACGACCGCGGAGTCGACGCCGCCGGAGAAGGCGACGAGGACCCCGTCGTACTCCGCAAGTCGCTCGCGGGCGGCCGCGGCCTTCGCTTCCGTCCCCGGATCGAGGTCGTTCGCGTCGGCGAGGGCGTCCCCGTGTTCGTCCATGGGGTCGATTCCGACGGATGGCATAAAAAGGGCGTCGGCCGGACGGATAGCCGATGACGGGGGTCGATCGGTCGTCTCGTTTCGCTCGGTGACTCGACACCGAGTCATGGAACTTGCCGACACCGAGCGATGAAAGCCGCCGACGACGTCGACCCGTATCCTTTTGCACCTTCCCACGATATCCGGGGATAGATGGACCTCGAGGCGATTCCGGGCGTCGGCGCGAAGACGGCGTCGGCGCTGCGGACGCTGGATGACCCGGAGGCGATCGTCGAATCCGGCGACGTCGCGGCGATCGCCCGCGCACCCGGCGTGAACGAAGCCCGGGCGGTGCGCATCGCCCGCGGGGCGATCCGCCGACGACACGATGACCATGGGCGGCTCCTCGCGACCGACCGCGCCCGGGAGATCTACCGCGATGCGATCGGCCTCCTGCAGGACCGGACGGTCACCGATTACGCCGCAAAGCGGCTGGAGACGTTCTACCCGAGCGGCTCCGCCTCGCGGATCGCGGAGGTACAGACGTTCGTGAACGCGGCGATGGAACGGGAACCGACGGACGCCGTCCTTGATGCCCTTGCCGATGTCGAGCCCCTAACCACGCCCCCGACCGTCCGTGTCCGCGACCGCTGTCTCGCGACCGCGGACGCGGAGACCTACGCCGAAGCGGCAGCCGCGATGCCGGAACTCTCCGTCGAGACGGTCGAGAACCCGCGCGATGTCTCCGAACTCGCCCGGTCGTACGCGACGGTGATCGTTTTAGACGAGTCGTTCGCGGGGCTCGACGTCGACGGCGACGTCCACGTCCGACCTGACGCGCTTTCGACCCCTGCGGAAACGGTTCCGGAGCGGCTCCTCTCGTTTTTCGCGGCGAACCGTGAGCGGTTACTTGCGGCTGCACGGGTTCATGAGACGGCCGGGTTGGAGCCCGCGGCGGACCCCGACCGCCTCCGTGACGCGCTCTCGCGGCTCACCGACGACGCGACGATCGTCGGCGACGACGAACTGGGCCGGCTCTCCGACGCCGTCTCCGACCTCGATGCGGCCGTCGCCACCGCGGAGTCCGTCGCCGACGACCGGCTTCGGGAGGCGATCCGCGAACGTGACGTGACCATCGAGGGGACGGACTTCCTCTCGCTCGTTGAGCAGGGTGCCCGGGTGGACTCGTTGCTCGACCGCGAGCTGGCCGACGAGTACGACGCGGCGCTTCAGGCGGCCCGCGACCATCTCGTGGACGCGCTTCGGCTCGACCCCGACGAGGCAGAACTCGCCGCCCGAGCGTTCCCGGAAGGCGACCCGACGTTCCCCGTCGCCGCCGACGATGCCGCCGTTTCCCAGCTCCGAACCGAACTCTCCGTCGCCCGCGATCGGCGAGCTGCGCGTCTGAAGGCGGCGCTGGCGAGCGACCTCGGCGAACTCCGTGGTCCCGTCGAGACGCTCGTCGCGGACGCGCTCGAACTCGACGTCGAACTCGCGATCGCTCGATTCGCCCGCGACTACGACTGCGTCATGCCGACGGTGACCGACCCGGGCGGCGACGATGAGCGTGATGGCGAAGCCGACACCGCATCCGCCGAGCCGACCCGCGGCTTCCGTATCGAGGGCGGCCGCTCGCCCCTGTTGGACGTCGAGTTCGAGGCGGTCGATCCCGTCGAGTACGAGGTGTGCGGCGTCACGCTGCTTTCGGGGGTGAACTCCGGCGGAAAGACGTCGCTCCTCGATCTCGTCGCGCTCGTGGTCATCCTCGCGCACATGGGGATGCCCGTGCCCGCCCGCACCGCGACCGTCGAGCGTTTCTCGGAGGTACACTACTACGCGAAATCACAGGGAACGCTCGATGCGGGTGCGTTCGAGGCGACGCTCCGTGACTTCGGGGACCTCGTCGCCGGCGCGACCGGCCGGTTAGTGCTCGTCGACGAGCTGGAGTCGATCACGGAGCCGGGCGCGTCCGCGAAGATCATCGCGGGTATCCTGGAGGCGCTCGACGGGCAGGACGCCACGGCGGTCTTCGTCTCGCACCTCGCCCGGGAGATCCGTGAGGCGGCGACCGCGCCCGTCGCCGTCGACGGCATCGAGGCGACGGGACTCGAAGACGGCGAGTTGCGGGTGAACCGCTCGCCGAAGAAGGACCACCTCGCGCGGTCGACGCCGGAACTCATCGTCGAGAAGCTCGCCGAGGAGCGTGGCGACGACTTCTACGGCGACCTGCTGGAGAAGTTCTAGGTACCGCGGCGGCCCCGTTCTATTCGAGGTTGAACCCGCCGCGCTGCTCAGCGGCGCGGATCAGGTCGGCGATCGTGTCGTCCGGTGAGAGTCCCTCGCGGGCGGCGAAGCGTTTGAGCGCGACCGTCGGGATCTCGACGGGGGTGTCGGCGGCGACGAGCAGCAGCCCGAGCGCCTCCGGCGGCGGGGAGTCCGCGCCGGCGTTGGCGGCGAACCACGAGACGAGCGCGTCGAAGGTGTCGGTGACGTCGTTCGAGACCATGCGGTTGCGGCTGGTCTCCCCGCGGGCGTGTAACGTTGCGTCGAAGCCGTACGCGAAGCCGTCGTCCTCGAAGGAGTTCGCGAGCCACCGGCTCACCGCCTGGCGATCGATCTCACCGTCCGCGGCCCACGCCCTGCGCCCGGCTCCCGCGCTCGCACCGTGGCCCCCGCGGGTCCCTTGGGCCCCTCCGCCGCTTCCGCCCGCAGTGCTCGCGCGTGGATCGACCCCCGTGGGTTCGCGTTCGCTGGCGCGTTTCGGTTCGGCGGGGGTCTCGAAGTCGGACTCCTTTTTAAGTGGGTCCGGTGGGGGCGCGCCGTCGACGTTCGGGCGGCCGCTCGTGCCGACGACGTAGCGGCCCTCGTCGATCTCCGCGACGCGCTCGTCGTCGGTAAAATCGAGGTCGTCCGGCGTCGTCGCCGACTCGTCGTCGTCACTCATGAGATACGGTAGCGCGCGCCAAAAGAAATGTGTTCCGGGGTGGTTATCGGTCGGTGCTTAGAGGCGGACCGCTTCGCCCTCGTTGTTGAAGAGGTCGGGTGCGCGGAGTTCGGTGGAGGTCGTCGCCGAGGACGGCGAGACGATCTCTAATGAGGACGTTTCACCCTCACCGAAGGCGTCACCTTCCTCACCGAATGGCTCGGTTTCGGGGTTGAAGATGATGGTGAACCTCTCGTCGTCGTTGAGGACAGCGTCGCCAGCGTCAACGAAGTCGCCGCTGGAATTCTGGACGGCGAAATGACCTTCAGTAATGAAGCTGGCATTCGCGTCGGGCTCATCGAATAGGTCCACTTCACCAGTCGTACCGTCTGGGTGAATCCCACTCTCGTTAAACACGAGGTTTTCCTGTCCGTTTGGCCCGACAGCTTGGATGGTCGTCGCACTCAAGTCGATCTGGTCGGAACCGGCCGCACCGGAGACGCCGACGCGGATCTCCTCCAGCGTTCCTTCATCCGCGTCACCGACGATACCGACCGTGCTGGTCACGTCGATGCGTTCGGAGACGAGGTCGGTACTCTCTTCACCTGTGGCTTCGGCCTGCGATTGCAGGAAGCCGGCGGTGTTGATCAGGACGCCGGCGGCGATCGCGGCCACAAGCACCATCGCGATGAAGACGATGAGGGTGCCAATACCCACCTGACCGCGGTCTTCGTTGTTAGTGATGAATTCGAACATTGTTAGAGTCTCACTGAAGTCTGATCACTGGTTAGCGTCGTCGGGACGCGGATCTCGCTGCTCGTCGTCGCGCCCGAGGCCGTCGTGAACGTCAGGGACAGCTGGTCGCCGGGCTGGAGACGGTTGTAGTCGATGTCGCTGTCCAGGGTAATGGTCAGCTCCGCGCGGTCGCTGCTGTCGATGAGCACCGCTTGATCGGTGCTTGCGGCGAACATATCGACGCTCGCGTTGCCCTCGTCACCGATGTTGAACGTTTCCTGTCCATCATCGCCGATGAGTTCGACGCTCGTCTCGTTTAAGTCGATGGTCCCCGCACCGGGTGCCTTCGCGAGCACGATGTCAAGCTCGTCCACCTCCTGGTCGGTGACATTGCCCGCCTGGCTCACGATCTGGAGTCGGTCGGACACCTGGCTCGTACTCTCTTCACCCGTCGCCTCTGCCTGCGTCTGCAGGAAGCCGGCGGTGTTGATCAGGACGCCGGCGGCGATCGCCGCCACCAGCACCATCGCGATGAACACGATGAGCGTCCCAATGCCCACCTGCCCTCTGTCTTCGGTTGTTGCGAATTCGAACATTGTTGGTTTGCACCCGCCATCCGTCCGCGGGTTCTATATCGAGGGAGGCTGGGGGTATTGATATATAGTTCGTCCAAATTACCCGATATGATATGAGATAATCAGGGCATAAAAGCACGATAGAAAATATAACTATACCGTCAGTATGGTATCGTGACGCGTCGCTCTTTGACGCGTGAAAACAAAGGAAAATCGTAATCGATCGCCGATACGCGAACCGTTACAGCCGGACCGCTTGGCCGTCCTCCTGGTAGAGGTCGGGCGAGCGGAGTTCCGTCGAGGTCGTCGCCGAGGACGGCGAGACGATCTCTAGCGACGAGGTGTCGCTCTCACCGAATGCGTCCTCTCCTTCACCCTCCCCGAACGGCGCAGTTTCGGGGTTGAGGACGATGGTGAAGCTATCGTCGTCGTTGAGGACCGCATCGCCTCCCTCAACGAAGTCGCCGCTGGAGTTTTGCACGGCGAAGCTATTGCTGGGGATGTCTGTCGCATCACCTTCATCGACCAGGCTTTCATTACCATCATCTGGCTCATTTTCATCGATAAGGATGGTACTGTTCGAGGTGAACACGAGGTTCTCCTGTCCGTTTGGTCCGACGGCTTGGATGGTCGTCTCACTCAAGTCGATCTGGTCAGCTCCAGCCGCTCCGGAGACGCCAACGCGGATTTCACTCAGGTTCCCAACGTCCGCGTCACCGACGATACCGACGGTGCTGGTGACGTCGATACGCTCGGAGACGAGGTCGGTACTCTCTTCACCCGTTGCCTCTGCCTGCGATTGCAGGAAGCCGGCGGTGTTGATCAGGACGCCGGCGGCGATCGCGGCCACAAGCACCATCGCGATGAAGACGATGAGGGTGCCGATACCCACCTGACCGCGGTCTTCGTTGTTAGTGATGAATTCGAACATTATTAGAGCCTCACTGAATCTTGATCCGCGGTAAGCGTCGTCGGGACGCTGATCTCAGTGGTCGTCGTTGCGCCCGATGCAGTGGTGAACGTCAGCGTCGCACTGTCGCCCGGTTCGAGGACCTCGTAGTCGATCGAATCTTCGCCGCCCTCACCGAGCACGAAATTAATCTCAGCACGGTCGCTGCTGTCGGTTAGGACGTGTTCACCGTCACCGGCGAACATATCGATCTCCGCATGCTCCTCTTCTTCAATGGTGAACGACTCTTGGCCGTTATCACCGATTATCTCGACGCTCGTTTGATTGAGGTCGATGCTATCGGCACCCGGTGCCTGTGCGACGATGACGTCGAGCTCGGTTACATTCTGATCCTCGACGTTGCCGGCCTGACTCACCACCTGCAGCCGGTCACTCACCTGTGATGTACTCTCCTCGCCCGTTGCCTCTGCCTGCGTTTGGAGGAAGCCGGCGGTGTTGATCAGGACACCGGCGGCGATCGCTGCCACC
>PWGU01000206.1 GCA_003554605.1 Halorubrum sp. | reverse complement strand
TGCGGCGAGTCCCTCCTCCGGGACGACGAACGGCTTCACGAACACGTCAAGGCGGCCGCCGAAACGGGCGCGACGACGAGCGTCAAGGTTCGCGCGGAGGTGCCCGGCGTCGACCTCGTCGCCGTCGCGCGGACGATAGCGCGGGCCGGGGGCGACTGGATCCACGTCGACGCGATGGACTCCGAGCCCGCCATCGCCGAGTTGCGGAAGGCGATCGGCGGCGAGGACCTCGGGCTCGCCCTCGTCGCCAACAACGGGGTCCGTGACCGCCGAACCGTCGCCGAGTACGCGGCCTACGGGGCCGACGCGGTGAGTATCGCCCGCCCGACCCGTCCGGCGGGGATCGGGCGGTCGTTCCGCCCGGCCGACCCGGAGGCGATCCGTGCGGTCGCCGACGCCGTCGCCGACTGGCGGACTGACCGGCTCCCGGGCGAGGCCGACGCGCCGAGGGGAACGCGATGACGGGGCGGTTGAACAGCGACCACGACGGCCGCGACCCCGTGGACGACGCGACGCTCGCGCTCCTGCTGGAGGTCTCGGGGACCCCGAAGCCGGGGAACGTCGATCGCGAGCGCGACCTCGCCGACCTCCGATTCGAATCCTTCCTCGGCGGGGCGGTCGGCGCACGGGCCGGGCTCGAATCGGCCGCTCGCGGGGATCCATTCGGTCCCGCCTTCGAACGGGCGGTCCGCGGGATGGCCGACCGTGCGGGAACGAACACCCAGTTCGGCTGCCTGTTGTTGCTCATCCCACTGCTTGCCGCGACCGTCGACGACGCCGTCGTATCGGCCGGGACCGTCACCCCGGAAGCGGCCGATCGGGTGGCGCGACGGACGACCGTCGACGACGCGGTCGCCTTTTACACCGCCCTCGAGCACGTCGACGTCGCCGTCGACGACCCACCGGCGGAGGCCGACGCGCTCGACGTTCGACGCGGGGGCGACGCCGCCCCCACGCTCCGAGCGCGCGGCATGACCCTTCGGGGGGTGATGGAACTCGGGGCGGAGGTCGACGGCATCCCCGACCGCAACGCCCAAGAGTGGGTGGAGGGCTTCCCGCGGACCTTCCGGATCGCGGAGCGGATCCTCGCGGACGAGGGGCCGGTAACGGATCGGGCGGCACGGGCGTTTATCCACCAGCTTGCCGCCGAACCGGACACGCTCGTAGCCACGAACCACGACGCCGAGGTGGCACGGGAGACCAGCCGGCGCGTGACGGCCGTGATCGAGGGGGTCGATGCGCCCGCGGGCGAGGAGGTGGCCGAGCTTCCCGACCCACTGGCCGATCACGTCGACCTCGCGGCGGCGACGACGCTCGCCGAGGCGTTCGTCGACGAGGGGGTCAACCCCGGGACGACCGCGGATCTCGTCTGTGCGGGACTCTTCGTCGCGCTTCGCCGCGGGTTGGAGGTGCGGGCATGAGCGGGGGTGACGGAACGGACCGAACATCCGGATCACCCGCCCGCTGGCCCGTCGACCTGTCGGGTGTGACGGAGTCAGTCGTGACGACGCTGGGACCGAACGGCCGGTGGAACGCCGCCGCACTCGGGATCCACGCGCCGAAGGGAACCGACGCGGCAAACGGAGCCGGCCCGCCGAACGGAGCCGACGGGGAAACGGAGCCGCCAGTCACCGCCCGAACCTACGGGCGAACCCGGACCTGGCGAAACTTCACGGAGCGCGGCGGCGGCGTCGTCCAGTTCGTCGCCGACCCGCGGACGTTCGTCGAGGCGGCGTTGACGATCCACGAGGTCGACGAGCCAGTGCTCCCGTCGGCCGACGCGTGGGTCGAGGTGCGCGTCGAGGAACTGGAAACGCGAACGGAAGGCGACACGACGATCCGAACGTGGGCACTGGAGCCGGTCGACACCGCCATCGAGCGAACCGGCGTGCGGACGATCAACCGCGGGTTCGGCGCGGTGATAGACGCGACCGTGGCGGCCTCGCGGCTCGACGTCCCGACGTATTCGACCGACGTCCTCCTCGAACGCCTCGCGTACTTCGCGGACGTCGTCGACCGCTGCGGGGGCCCCCGCGAACGAGAGGCCTTCGCCCGGATCGACGAGGTGACCGACTGGCGGGCGCGACGGTAGAGACACCGCCACCGGCGGAGCGACGGCCGCGAGAGCCCCGCCACGGGAACGATTCCTTTTAGTTCGGCCCGACGGTACCGCTCGGTATGGCCATCAAGCCCAAGTACATCAAACAGCTCGCGAACGTGCTCTTGGAGCGCTATCCCGACTCGTTCAACACGGACTTCGAGACGAACAAGGAGAGCGTCACGGCGCTCACCACCGTCGAATCGAAGGGCGTGCGGAACCGCATCGCCGGCTACATCACCCGGAAGAAGTCGTCGCAGGCGGCCCAGGCGGCGTAAGTTCGTTTCTCACAGTCGACGTTCCGGACCGTACCCTTATGAGTGAAGCCGCGGCCACCTCGGCGGGATGGACGCGCTGGTCCACCCCGTTATCGATCCGGGCTTCACCGTACGGGCGTTCGCCTTCCTCGCCGCCGGAGCCGCGCTCGGAACCGTAAGCGGGCTGGTCCCCGGCCTCCACGCGAACAACTTCGCGCTGTTGCTCGCGGGGGTTGCCCCGTCGATCCCGGCCGACCCGCTGCTCGTCGGGATCGCGATCCTCGCGGCCGGGGTGGTCCACTCGTTTCTCGACATCGTGCCGGCGCTCGCGCTCGGCGTGCCCGACGCGGCGACCGCGGTGGCGGCGCTTCCCGGCCATCGGCTGGTCGTCGCCGGTCGCGGCCGCGAGGCGCTCCGGCTTTCGGCGGTCGGGTCGGGGATCGCGGTCGCGCTCGCCGTCCCGCTCGCGATCCCGATCACGTGGGCGATGGTCCGCTGGTATCCGACCGTCAGGGCACACCTCCCCTGGCTGCTCGCGGGCGTCGTCCTCTTCCTCGTCGTCACGGAGTCATCCCGAAAGGGAGCGATCGTGGGCGTTCTCGCCTTCCTCGCGAGCGCCGCCCTCGGGATGGCGACGCTCGATACCGATCCGGACGCGCCGCTCGATGCCGGGGGGATCCTCGCTCCGCTTTTCACCGGCCTGTTCGGCGCACCCGTGCTGATCGACGCGATCGGCGGCGACGGCGTCCCGCCGCAGTCCGACGCCCGGCTCACGATGGGGAAACGCGACCTCGGGGTGACCGCGGGAGCCGGGTCGATCGCGGGCGCGATAGTCGGCTACATCCCCGGCGTCTCGGCGGCGATCGCCGCCATCGCGGCGCTTCCGGCCGTGCCGCGTCGGGAGGCCGACCGGGGGTTCGTCGTCGCGACGAGCGGGGCCAACACAGCGAACACCGTCTTCGCGTTGTTCGCGCTCGCGGCGCTCGGGACGCCCAGAACGGGGGTGACCGTCGCGGTGGAGCGCGCGGAGGTGCCGCTCGCGATGCCGGTCCTGCTGGTCGCGGTCGCCATCGCGGCCCTGTGCGGGTTCATGCTCGTGTTGCTGCTCGGCGACGCGTACCTCCGGATCGTCGGCAACGCGGACTACACGCGACTCTCCGTGACGGTGCTGCTGCTCCTCGTCGGGCTCTCGTTCGCCTTCGCGGGGGCCTTCGGCGTCGGCGTCTTCGTCGTCTCCGCGCTTCTCGGTCTCGTTCCACCTCGATTCAGCGCGCGGCGCGTCCATCTGATGGGCGTGCTCATCGGGCCGCTGATGCTCTGGTGAGTCGGGCACACGGAATCCGTCGTGAGACCCGCACCGCGCGCAAAGAACAACCGTTAAAAGTCACGCGCGGGTGAGATCCGGTATGAGCAAAAGCGATTCCGGAGCCGCCAACAAGTGTGTCTCCTGTGGGATTCAGGTATCCGGCATGACCGCCGCGAGGTTCGCCTGCCCGGACTGCGGCACGACCATCCACCGATGTTCGAAGTGCCGCAAGCAGAGCAACCTCTATGAGTGTCCCGACTGCAGCTTCCGGGGGCCCTAACATGGGGGACGTCGCCGCCAAGATCAAGGTCATGCCGAACAGCCCAGAACTCGACCTCGACGAGCTTGAAGACCGCCTCGAAGCCTCGTTGCCCGAGGGCGCGAAGATCCGCGGGTTCGAAACGGAGGACGTCGCCTTCGGCCTCGTCGCCCTGTTGCCGACCGTCATCGTCCCCGACGGGGCGGGCGGCACGGAGGCCGTCGAGGAGGCGTTCGCGGAGGTCGACGGCGTCGAGTCCGTCGCCGTCGAGAACGTCGGCCGCCTGTAGAGCGAGCCCGGTTTTTTACACCAATACGTACCGAGCGACGGCCAGAGCCGTCCAGACCCGGCGGAGTTTCGACTGTCGGGAGGAACCTCAGCGATCCGGCCATTCGAGGCGAACCGCACACTGTTTGTAGTTCGGTTCGTCCGAGAACGGGTCGGTCGCATCGACCGTCAGGTCGTTCGCCGCGGGGTGGTGGATGGGGAGCCACACCGCGCCCTCGGGGACGGCGGGGTCGGGCTCGATGACGGCCCGCACGCGGCCGCGTCGTGAGACGATCTCGACCGGGTTACCGTCGATCCCCTCCACGTCCTCCGTGGTCGTTCCCAGGCGGTCGGCGACGGTCGCGGGCGCGACCCGCGCGGTTACCGGACCCGGGTCGCCGGGTCGCGAGCGGATGCCCGTGTTATACCCGTCCGGCTCCCGGGCGGTCGTCAACAGGAGGTCGTATCCGTCGCCGGTCGGCTCCGGGAGCGTCGCCGCCGCGTGGGTCGAAAAGTGGGCCCGACCCGACGGGGTCGGGAACACGAACCGATCGGACGTGTGAGCGGCGTCGCCCTCGGCGTCGGCATCGCCCTCGGCGTCGGCATCGTCGGCATCGCCCTCGACATCGCCATCCTCGCCCTCGACAGCACCGCTACTGACGAGATAACGGTACCCACCCTCCACGTTCGGGCCGGGTGCTGGCCAGCGGACCGCGCCCCCCTCCAGCCGCGAATACGTGATGCCCGAGCAATCCGCCGGTGTCCCCGCGGTCAGGGCGGTGAGTTCCTCGAAGACGGCCTCCGGATCGGCACCGGTCCCGGCGAACAGCCCGGGCGCGAGTCGTTCGCCGACGGCGACGATGATCTCGAGGTCGGTTCGTGTCGCCCCCGGAGGGTCCGTCGCGGCACGGACGCGCGAGATGCGGCGCTCCATGTTCGTCGTCGTTCCCGCTGTCTCCCCCCACGTCGCCGCCGGCAGGACGACGTCCGCGAATTCGACCGTCTCCGTTCGGAAGGCGTCCTGCACGACGAGAAACGTCTCCGAGAGCACCTCGCGGGCGTCGCTGGCCGCCGGGAGGCCCGCCGCCGGGTTCGTCGCCACCGTCCAGAGCGCCGCCGGTCGCTCCTCGAGGATCCCGACCGGTCCCGGACCGGAGTCGGTCGGGAGCCGTGAGACGGGCACGTCCCACGCCGACGCGACCGCACGGCGGTGGTCCGGGTCGGTGAATTCTCGATGACCGGGCCACGTCCCCGTCGATGCACAGAGGCGCGCGCCCATCGAGTTCGCCTGCCCGGTGATCGAGAACGGTCCACAGCCCGTGCCGAGGTTCCCGGTGGCGAGACAGCAGTCGATCAGCGCGCCGGCGGTCGCCGTCCCCCGCACGCTTTGGTTGACGCCCATCCCCCAGTAGACGAGCGTCCGTCGCTCGAAGGCGGCCGCGAGTCGGTCGACCGTGTCGAGGTCGACGCCGGCGGCCGCGGCGGCGGACTCGGCGTCCGAAAGCGACTCACGAACCGCCTCGAAACCGCTCGTGTACGCGTCGATGAATTCCCGATCGACGCGGTCGTCCTCGACGAGTCGCGCGAGGATCGCGCGTGCAAGCGCATGATCGCCGCCAAAGGCCGGCCGAATGTGGTGGTCCGCCCGCCTCGCCGTCGCCGTCTCGACCGGATCGACGACGATCAGCTCACGGCCCGCCTCGGCCGCCGCGTCGGCGATCCACCGGAAGAGGACCGGATGGGCGACCGCGGGGTTCGCCCCCCAGATCAGGTGGACCGCCGCCTCGGGGATGTCGTCGTAGGTCGGCGGGGGCGCGTCGCTACCGAACGCGTCGAAGTAAGCGCGCACCGCGCTTGCCATACAGAGAGTAGTGTTGGCGTCGTATCGCGGGGTGCCGACGCCGCCGCGGGCGACCTTCCCGAGCGCGTAGGCCGCCTCGTTCGTCTGTTGTCCGCTCCCGAGGACCGCGAGCGCGTCGGGGTCGGTTGGGGAAGAGGTCCCGTCGGCGAGACCGATCGCCGACCCGATCCCCGCAACAGCGTGGTCGAGCGCGACCTCCCACGTCGTCTCGACGAGCTCGCCGTCCCGTCGCACGAGCGGGGTCGTGAGTCGCTCGCCGCGGGGGCGTGCGGTTTCTTTTATCCCCCGCGCACAGGCCAGCCCGGCGCTGACGACGTGGGAGGGGTCGCCGCTGACGGTACCAACCCCGTCGCCGTCGGCGGGTGGCCGCTGGCGAAGTCCACAGCCGACCGCACAGCGCATACACGTCGTCGGGACGCCATCGCGTGCGGCCTGCCGGGGCGAGGGGTGGTTCGGCATTCGCTACGTTGACCGAGGCGGCCGTCGGACAAAAGTTCGGCGGCCGGGGGTTGGCGACCAGCTCTGCGACCGCGGCTTCGACGGTCTTAAGCGCGCGGCACCGCTATCCCGCGGGGATGAGTGACCCGGCGCTCGACGTGGTCGAGTTCGTCTTAACCGCCCACCTCTACACCGAGAACCGCGACCTCGACGAGAACGACCTGCCGCCGCGTTTCAGACAGGTATTCTGGACTGAAACGCCCGGGGAGGACGTCCCCGGCCGCATCGACCGGCCGCTGAAGGCGACCGACGGCGTGACAACCACTGCGACCGGGGTGGAGCGCCCGTGGGAGGCCGTCTCCGACCTGCTTTTCACCCAGCGGACGGACTTCTCCGGGGAGATCACCCTCACCCAGCCCGAGATGGCGCTCGAATGGGTCGAGAAACGCGCCGAGGACGACCGGATCGCCTCCAACCCGACGCTCGTGGCCACCTTCGAGGCGGCCGAGGGGCTCGACGCGCCCGTCACCCACGAGGAGGCGCGCGCGGACGTCCGGCCCGTCCAGGCGGACCGGGTCTGGATCGACGCGCTGCTTGAGCAGTACTTCGACGAGGAGGAGGACGCCGAGATGCTCGACCTCGTCAACGTCAAAGCGCCCGAGGAGATCGAGACGACGCTCGCCGACCTCGTGCTCACCGGCGGCCAGGAGCGCGAGATACAGAAGATCGTCAAGGCGATAGAGTACCGTGAACATCTCGCAAACATCGGGCTCCGCGAGATCGGCAAGCTGCTCTTCGTCGGCCCGCCCGGTACCGGAAAAACGACCATCTCGCGGGCGCTCGCACACGAGCTCGGTCTCCCGTTCGTCGAGGTCAAACTCTCGATGATCACGAGCCAGTACCTCGGTGAGACGGCCAAAAACGTCGACAAGAGCTTCGAGGTCGCAAAGCGGCTCTCGCCGTGTATCCTCTTTATCGACGAGTTCGACTCCGTCGCGAAGACCCGCCGCTCGGACGAGCACGCCGCGCTCAAGCGAGCGGTGAACACACTGCTTAAATCGATCGACGAGGTGTCCCTCGTCCGCGACGAGGTGCTGTTGATCGGCGCGACGAACCATCCCGATCAGCTCGATGCCGCCGCATGGCGGCGCTTCGATGAGATCGTCAACTTCCCCAAGCCCGACCGTGACATGCGCGCCGACATCCTCCGGGTCGTCACCAAGGAGATGGAGATCGCCGACTTCGACCCCGGGGAGGTCGCTGACCGGACGAGCGGGTTGACCGGCTCGGACCTTCGGATGGTGCTTCGTGAGGCCGTCCTCGGCGCGCTCACCGAGGATCGAATGACGATCACCCAGGAGGACGTCATGGAGGCCGTCGCCGACTTCGAGGAGCGGGACAACCTGAAGAACATGGATATGATCGACGGCGAGGGCGCGGAGATCATGGGGGAAACGAACGGCACCGGTCGCGGCGGGAGCGGCCACGACCACGATAGCCACGACCACGGGGACCACGACCAGGACGAACCCGAGGGACGGGCCCCACGGGATAGCGCGGACGACTGATCGCTCGGAGTCGCTTACGGGCCGGTTTATCGAACGCCGACGACCGTGTAGCCGAAGCCCCGGTTGAGGACGGACGGGCGAAGCCCATGTGCCGCCACCCGCTCGGCAAGTTCGTCGGGCGTGAAAAACGTCGACTGCATCCCGATGGCCCGTTCGCCCAGTTCGATCGCCCGCCCGAGCGGATGGTCCGGATCGAACTCGCTGACGACGAGGGCCCCGCCGGGCGCGAGAACGCGGGCGACCTCCGCGAACGCGGCGTCGGCGTCTGGCAGGTGATGGAGCGCGTCGACGATGATGACGGCGTCGACGGATCCATCGCGGACCGGAAGCCGGGTCGCATCGCCCGCCAGTGCGTCCAACCCACGGACGCGACGGGCGCGGCCGAGCATCCCCAGTGAGGCGTCGACGACGGTGATCTCCGGCCCGGTGAGCGCCGCGGCGGCCCGGCCGGATCCCCCACCGACGTCGAGGAGCCGGTCGATCGGCCGCTCGGCGAGCGCGAGGCCATCGGCGAGCGCCTCCCCGCTCGCCGGGGGCATCACGAGATCGTACAGCGGGGCGACCCGCTCGAAGAAACCGAGGTCACCGGGTCCGAACATATCGGCACTTCGACGGGGGTGCTGATATGTGTCGGGGTCCTACGGCGGCCATGGAGTTCGCCGTGGTCGGCTGGCCGGACGAGGGAGTCGCCCTCCGGCTGGATTACCGCGCGTTCGCGTACGCCGGAAAGTTCGTCGTCGGCGCGCCCGGAAAGGCCGTGTTGCGGACGAAAGACGGCTCGCCGGCGGTGTCGGATTGGGTGCCCGCCGAGCCGCTGCCGAGGACCGTCGACCCGGGCGCCTTCGATCGGGACGTGTTCGCGGCCGTCTTGTTCTCGCCGGACCGGACCGATCCCACCTGCTGTCGGCTTCGATACGTCACCGTCCACCGGGCCCGCCGCGGCGAGGGATTGGGGCCGACGGTGGTCGACCGACTCGTCCCGCGGCTCGCGGACCGGGAGTATGAGACGGTGCGGATCGCCGTCAACAACCCGTTCGCCTACGAGGCCCTTTATAAATCGGGCTTCGCGTACGACGGCGAACGGACGGGGATCGCCGAGTTGGAGCTGTCGCGTCCGATCGACGCGCCGTCGTCGCTCCACGGCGACGTCGAGCGCTACCGAGCCGGGCTCGACCGATTCCGCGAGCGCGACCCCACGGGGACGGTCCGGACGTTTCTCGACGGGCGGGAGGGAGGGAAGCCGCCGACGGTGGGGGACGGCACCGCCGACGACCGCCCGCGTTAGTTCAACGACCAGATCCCGTAATTAAGCGCGGTCGCAAAGAGGACCCAGGCGAGGTACGGGACGAGACAGGCGGCCGCACGCCGGTCGAGCCGGTCGAACGCGAGGATCGTCGCCACGACGAGCGGCAGCAATGCGAGAAGGACGAGGAGGCCGAGATCCGGTCGTTCGAGCCCCCAAAAGATTGGCGACCACGCGACGTTGACGGCGAGTTGGACGGCGAACAGCCCGAGCGCGATGCGGGCCGCGCGGTTCGCCGGGAGGAGGCGATCCGTGCTCGACGGGCGAACCGCGTCGCGGGCGCGACCCTCACGATACACGAGGACCGCGGCGACGCCCATGAGCGCGTAGAGCACCGGCCAGACGACGCCGAACGCCCAGTTCGGGGGATAAAACGCGGGGAGCGCCAGCCCGGCGAACCACGCGCCGCTCGGCTCGGTGAAGGGAACCCCGAGCGCGCCGACGAGGTTGACCGCGACCGCCGCGACGGCCATCGCGAACAGATCCCGCCGTTCGATCGGACCGGCCGTACGGACGTCCGTTGCCATGGCAACATCGACGGCCGCCGGAGGCTTAAATCAGCCCGGGAAGGTGGGGGAAACGGGGGTGGGACCACCCGGAGGCCGGAAACGCGCCTATTCGTGGATGTCGAGTTCGAACTGTTCGTTCTCGGTGACGGCGTTTAAGACGACGCTCGTGTTCGACTCGCGGATGTTCTCGTCGGAGAGCAGCGCCTTGATCTGGTCGTTCATCCCGTCGGTGTCGGTGAACTTCCCGATGGCGATGACGTCGTAGTCGCCGGTGACCTCGTAGACGCTCACCATCTGTTTTTCCGCGCGGAGTTTCTCCGTGACCTCCTGAAGCGCGCTTCCCTCGACTTTTAACTGGAGGACGGCCGTCACGTCGTAGCCGAGTTTGTCGTAATCGACGATCGGGGTATATCCGCGGACGACGTCCTCGTCTTCGAGGTCGCGGAGGTGGTTGGAGACCGTCGTGACGGAGACGTCGAGCTCCTCGCCGAGGCTGCGGAGGCTGGCGCGGCCGTTGCCGAGGAGTGAATTTACGAGTTTGGCGTCGAGGTTTTCGTACGTCATTACACCCAACCACGTCGTGGGGGGATTAGAATTTTACGAACGTCCACCGTCTTGCCGTACGTGGCGGATCATGCACCAAGCGACAAGGCCTTTATACTGGGTGATAAGGAACTAATTGTCCAGAACATGACGGACGAACACGCAATGACTGACGGCGGACTCAGCAAGGCAGAGCAGGCGGTACTCGATGAGATCGACGAGCGCAACGTCGATTTCCTCCGGCTCCAATTTACCGACATCCTCGGCGTCGTAAAGAACGTCTCCGTACCGGCCCACCAGGCCGAGAAGGCGTTCACCGAGGGGATCTATTTCGACGGCTCCTCGATCGAGGGGTTCGTCCGCATTCAGGAGTCCGACATGCGGCTCGTACCCGACCCCGAGACGTTCGCGGTGCTCCCGTGGCGCAGCGGCGAGGACGGCTCCGCCGCCGGCCGGCTGATCTGTGATATCGTCGACACGGACGGCGAGCCGTTCGTCGGCGGGCCACGCCAGGTCCTTAAAAGCGTCCTCGCGAAGGCCGAGGAGATGGGCTACACGGTCTCCATCGGTCCGGAGCCCGAGTTCTTCCTATTTAAGACCGACGAGGACGGCAACGCGACGACGATCCCCCACGACAGTGGCGGCTACTTCGACCTCGCGCCGAAGGACCTCGCGAGCGACGTGCGCAAGGAGATCATCTTCACCTTGGAGAAGATGGGCTTCGAGATCGAAGCCTCCCACCACGAGGTCGCCGAGGGCCAACACGAGATCAACTTCAAATACGACGACGCGCTCACGACCGCGGACAACATCGCGACGTTCCGCGCCGTCGTCCGCGCCGTTGCCGCCCAACACGACCTGCACGCGACGTTCATGCCCAAGCCGATCGCGGAGATCAACGGCTCGGGGATGCACAGCCACATCTCGCTTTTCGACGAGGACGGTAACGCGTTCGCCGACGACTCCGACGAGTTCAACCTGAGCGAGACGGCCTACCAGTTCATGGGCGGCATCCTGAACCACGCGCCCGCGTTCACGGCCGTCACGAACCCGACGGTGAACTCCTACAAGCGGCTGGTGCCGGGCTACGAGGCCCCGATCTACGTCGCGTGGTCCGACACGAACCGCTCGGCGCTCGTCCGCGTCCCCGACGCCGCGGGCGTCTCCGCGCGCTTCGAGGTCCGCAGCCCCGACCCATCGTGTAACCCCTACCTCGGCATGGCCTCGCTCATCGCCGCCGGGCTCCACGGCATCGAGACGGGAGCCGACCCCGGCGATCCGGTCCGTGAGGACATCTACGAGTTCGACGACGCGAAACGCGAGGAGTACGGCATCGAGACGCTGCCGCCGAACCTCGGCGCGGCCGTCGAGGAGCTGGAGGCCGACGAGGTCATCCAGGAAGCGCTCGGTCCGCACGTCTCCGAGAAGTTCGCGGAGGCGAAAAGCCAGGAGTTCAGCGAGTACCTCACCCAGGTCTCGGCGTGGGAGGAGGACCGCTACCTCGAGACGTTCTAAGCCGGCCTCAACCAGGGCCGAATCGTCCATTTTTATCTCCGATCCGCGTCGCGAGCGACGGCAACGCGAGAACGATGGCGACGGCGACGCCAGCCGCCACGACGGCGACTATCGGCCCGATATCGAACCCGAACGCCGCGATCCAGACGCCGCCGGCGATGGTCAACGCGCCGAGCGCGACCCGGATCGGAACGGGCGGTTCGTCACCGGAGACCAGCGTCCAGCCCAACGCCCCGCCCAGGCCCGTCCCGATCCCGATCGACGCCTCGACCACCTCCCCGGAATGGCCACCGGCGACCGCGACACCCGCCGCAAGCAGCGAGACACCGCCTCCGAGCAGAAAGATCGGCAGTGGCTCGGGCGACTGGCGGCCTCGCCATGGTGAAATCGGACGGCCGGTCCACGACGACCGCAGCCGACCCGTCGCGCCCGCGAGCCACAACCCGCCGCCGATCACGGCCACCCCGAGCAGCACGCCCGCGACGACGTCCGCGAGGTAGTGTACCTCAATGGCGACCCGCGAGAGCGCGACGGGGACCGCGATGAGCGCCGCGAGGGCGATCCGCCTGTGTCGCGTCCAGAGCCGCTCGGCGAGCAGCGCCAAGCCGCCATAGGCGACGACAGCGCCGGTGGCGTGTCCGCTCGGGAAGGCGAACCCGTCGCTCACGAGCTGTCCCTCGAACCAAGCGACGAAAAGCGAGGGGAGCCAACTCGGCACGTCGGCGGCCGTCACCATGGCGGGGTCGGCACCGGGCGGACGCGGCAGCGCGAAGGCGGCCTTGCCGAGCGCAACACCGGCATACGCACAGGTGACGAGGGCGATAGCCGTCGCGCCGGACCGTCGTGGCGTCTCGCTCAGTCGGTCGTCGCCGAACCAGTAGACGGCCGCAAGCAGGCCGAAGAGGAACCACGGATCCGCGAGGTGGGTGACCGCCGCGAGGAGGACGATGAGGACGTCCGGAAGGGCGTCCACGACCGCGAACTCGCCAACGTCAGGTCTCATCGGAGGCGAGAATCAGGTGATGAAAGCGGGCCGTTCGGGTCATCGGTTCGTGTGCGATCGGATGCTCAGTCGTCGCCACGGCTCCGCGCGTAATCGAGCGCCTTCCCCGGCGTCTCAAGCAGGTTGAGCCCGATCCCGACGAGGATAAAGAGGGTGTAGAGCCCGAGCGTCGACAATCCGAGGATGATCATCGCCGCGATCGCGTAGATCCCGTCGAGGAAGGTGAACGCCCCGAGCGTGAGGATCGTCCCGTAGAGCAACACGAGATACGGCCCCCAGCCGCGGGCGTGGCCGCGGCGCATCCGGGAGCGAACGTAGGATTTCAGCTCCGATTCGAGCGCCGGTCGCTCGACGGTTCGCCGCTGGACGTCGTCCTCGAACTCGTCGAACTCCGCGCGGAGCCGTTCGACCTCCGCCTGCAGGGCCGCGACGTCCGGCGCACCGCGGGGGTCCGCATCGCCCGCCGCGTCCGGGCGGTCCGACTCTCCGTTCATATCGGTCAGTCGGCCGCGGTCGTGTTGTAACTGCCGGTCCGACCCGTCGATCGATCCGGTTCCGGCGGCGACCGTTCCGAAGCCCACGCTGCCCTCCAAAAACTCCGGCTCACGACCCTCCGCGAGAACGACGTTGATCACCGCGCCGAGGACAACGATGATGGCGGCGATGTAGAGCCACGTGACGAGCAGCAACACCCCGCCGATGACGCCGTAGACCTGATACTGGCCGGCGCTTGCGGCGTACACCTGAAACCCCGCCTGCAACACGGTCCAGCCGGTGGCGGCGAAGGCCGCACCCGGAAGCGCCTCACGGACCGTCACCTGCGGATACGGGAGCAGGTAGTACATCGGGAAAAAGACCAGCGTGAGAAGCGCCGGGAGCAACAGTACGCTCAGCGTACTCACGAGCGGAATGACATCGAGCGTGCCGACGACCGCGCCGACCGCGACCATGGCGACAATACCCACGCCGATGGCGACGACGACCGAGAACGCGTCGACGATCTGATCGAGAAACGAAACGGACTCCTCGACGCCGTACACCTGGAGAAACGCCGTGTCGAGCCCACGGAAGACCTTCAGCGTCGACCAGAGGAGGAAGCCGACCCCGAGCAGCGTCGCGCCGGCCCGGCCCTGTGCGGACTCGACCGCAGCCGTGATCGCCTCCTCACCGGCGGGCGTGAGGAACTCCCCGGTGGCCGCGAGCAGCCGCTCGGCGACCGCATCGCCGAGGACGGTGCTGGCGGCGACGACGAGCAGGAGTAGGGCGGGAATGAGCGAGACGAACGCGTAATAGGCGACGCTCGCGGAGAGGAACGTCACCTGTTGGTCCTGTGCGGCGGTGACGACGCTGCGGGCGACGGCAACCGGCGAGGTGGCTTTGGCGGTCACGCGGAACGCTTCGTTCGAGGGGGAAAAAAGGATCCGGGAGCGCGCGTCGAGGCGGTCGATGGCTCCCGACGAAAGGTGTCGATAACGACGCTCACTCCCCACGAAGGGCGTCGAGGCGACCGGCCAGCGCCTCGCGTGCGGCCGCGAGTTGCCCCCCGACGCGGAGCACGCGATAGCCGTCGTCGATCGCCGCAGTGGCGGCCGCGGGATCGTTTCTGATGCCGCCGAGTGCAACGTCGGAGGCGGCCACGGTCGTCTCGACCTCGGAGACGGCCGCACGGACTTCGGGATGATCGGTTTCCAGCGGATGCCCGAGCGACACCGAGAGGTCCGCGGGCCCGAGAAAGACGAAGTCGAGTTCGGGAACCGCACAGATCGATTCGAGGTTCTCGACGGCTCCGGCAGTCTCGACCATCACGCCGAGACAGACCTGATCGTCGGCGGTGGCTCCCGAGAGATCGGCCCCCCACCGGGTGTCGCGCCCGTCACCGACCCCACGATCGCCCGGTTCGCCGTCGTAGACGTACCGTGTCGCTCGGGCGGCGCGTTCGACCTCTGCGGCAGTCTCGATCCGGGGAATGAGCAACGTTCGAACGCCGGCGTCGAGCGCCTTCCGGATGACGTGTGGTTCCCCGGAGGGGAGCCGAACGAAGGGTTCCGTATCAGCGAGCGCGGCCGCCCGTACGAACGCATCGAGCGCGGGCGCATCGAGCGGGCTTGGTCCCCCGTGTTCGAGGTCGATCCATACGAAATCGAAGCCGACGGCCCCCAACATCTCGATGGCGATAGGGGATCGGGTCTCGGCGGCCGCGCCGAAGGCAGGCCGGTCGGCGTCGATCGCCTGAAGAACCGCGTTTTGAGAGTCCATAGCTCGTTAGTCCCTCTCGTGGCTTCGGACCGAAACCCTTGCGGCCGCGGTGGGCCGCGCCGGCGGCCCGCCTGCAGCAACAAACACACCGATCGCTGCCGCGTTCAGTCGTCGAGGACGGCCGCCCGCATCTCCGGGATCGACGCCGTCGTCTTCACGGCCGTCCCGCGGTAGTGCGCTCGGCTCGCCTCGTGGCCGGCGTCACGAAGCAGCCCGATGAACTCGTCCATCCCGATCGCCGGCTCGCTCCAGCCTTTATAAACCCGATGTTGGTCGTAGTGGGTCGGTTCGTCGAGTTCCTCGGCGACCGTCGAGAGCAGCCGCCGGGCGCGGTCCGCGCGCCCCATATCGTCGGTGACGCGGTCGTGGACCGCGCGAGTGAAGTCGGGGTCGGCGATACGGCCGAGCCAGATCGGTCCGGCGGTGAGGACGCGCTCGCCACCGCACTCGGGACAGGTCCCGACCGGATCCGCGATCAACCCGTGGGTCGCCTTCCGCCAGAGACAGTCCTCGCAGGCGTCGACGTAGCCGAGTTCGTCGATACAGCGATCCGCGGTGCGCGCGCCGGAGTCGAGTTCGAGGTACGTGCGCGCGTAGTGGCGCGTGACGTGTGAGAGGATCGGGCGGGCGGCCTTGTCGTACCGGGCGGCCGATCGGACGAGCGCGGAGATCAGCGTCCGAAGCCCCATCTCGGGGTGAAAGTCCGTGTTGCGCGGCACCGCGCCGTACTTCCGGATCCCGCTTTTGAGGTGCGCGCCACAGAGCGGGGCGGTGTCGGTGGCGGTGACACAGACGAGGTTGCGCGCGTTCGCGAACGCGGGGTCCGCGAAGGGCATCGGCGTGCCGTACGGGTCGAGGTCGACGACGTCGAACGGGCCGGCGTCATACAGGAGGGCGTTGACGTCGCGATTGACCGCCTTGCCGGGGAGGTCGTTGGCCTCGAGGTTCGCCTCCGCGAGCGCGACCGCGTCGGGATCGACGTCGGCACAGGTGACGGTGTACCCCTCCGCGGCGGCACGGACGCCACGGATCCCCGAGGCCGCCATGGCGTCGAGGTAGGTGTCGACGCGCGGCTCCCGCTCGCGATACGCGCGCAACGTGGCGACGGTGACGTCCCGGTTCAGCTCCTGTGTCGGGTTGAAAAAGACCCCGCCGCCGGTCCCCTCGCTCGCGCCGTCGCGCGCTTCGGGGACCGTAATCTCGACGCCGCCCTCCTCGATCTCCATGGGTGCGGGTTCGTCGATGTCGCTTAAAAGGGCCGCGTTCGGTGTGGCCCAAGTGACGCAGGCGACTTGGGGAGCGGAACTGGCGTCAGGGGTTCGTCGACGCTGACGCCTCCGAGTCGTCATCATCCGCCGTTTCCTTGTCCGTCCCGTCACCGTCCGCTTCGTCGTCGGTAGGGTCCTCTTCCCCACCGAACAGCCGATTGAGGACGATCGGGAACACGATCCCCACGCCGACCAACACGCCGAGGCGGACGAGGATCGAGAGGTCGGTCAGCACCGTCAATCCGAGATACGCCGCCGCCGCGACGAGCACGGCGGGCAGGACGTACGGGTTGCCTGCCGAGAGCATGGACGGAACTGGTCGCCGTCTCCTCTTAAATACTCACGAAGCGTCCCCACCGGAGCGGAACGATCCGGTATCCGACGGTCGGGTCGGACCGGAGCCCGCCTATCGGGTCGAATAGGAACCCGCCTATCGGGTCGAACAGGAACCCGCCTATCGGGTCGAACAGGAACCCGCCTATCGGGTCGGACCGACAGAATGAGGTAGCTCTTGTGTGAACGACGATCAAGAATGTTCGAGAAGGTCCTTGTCGCCAACCGCGGCGAGATCGCGGTGCGGGTGATGCGCGCCTGCGAGGAGCTCGGAATCGACACCGTCGCCGTCTACAGCGAGGCCGACAAACACGGCGGCCACGTTCGATACGCCGACGAGGCGTACAACGTCGGCCCGGCCCGCGCGGCCGACTCCTACCTCGACGGCGAGACGATCATCGAGACGGCACGGAAGGCGGGTGCGGACGCGATCCACCCGGGGTACGGCTTCCTCGCGGAGAACGCGGAGTTCGCCGCACAGGTCGAAGCCGCCGAGGGGATCACCTGGGTCGGCCCGTCGAGCGAATCGATGGAGCGGCTCGGCGAGAAGACCCACGCCCGCCGCGTGATGGCCGACGCCGACGTTCCCATCGTCCCGGGGACAACGGAGCCCGTGACCGAACCCGAGGAGGTCGTCGCCTTCGGCGAGGAGTACGGCTATCCGGTCGCGATCAAAGCCGAGGGCGGCGGCGGTGGCCGCGGGATGAAAGTCGTCGAGTCCGCCGAGGAGGCCGAAGAGAAACTGGCCACGGCGAAACGGGAGGGCGAGGCGTACTTCTCGAACGACTCCGTCTATCTCGAACGCTACCTCGAAACCCCACGCCACGTCGAGGTGCAGATCCTCGCCGACGACGAGGAGGTGGTCCACCTCGGCGAACGTGACTGTTCGCTGCAGCGACGCCACCAGAAGGTGATAGAGGAGGGACCCTCCCCGGCGCTCGCGGACGAACTGCGCGAGCGGATCGGCGAGGCGGCCCGCCGCGGCGTTGCGGCCGCCGACTATCGGAACGCGGGCACCGTCGAGTTCCTCGTCGAGGAGGACCCTGAGCGCGACCCGGCGGAGCCGCTCGGCCCCGAGACGCCCTTCTACTTCCTCGAAGTCAACACCCGGATCCAGGTCGAACACACCGTCACCGAGGGGCTGACCGGGATCGACATCGTCAAAGAACAGCTCCGAATCGCCGCCGGCGAGGGGCTCACCGTGAGCCAGGAGGACGTCGACCTCGACGGCCACGCCATCGAGTTCCGAATCAACGCCGAGAACGCCGCGGAGGGCTTCCGTCCCGCGACCGGCGGACGGCTGAACACGTACGACCCGCCGGGCGGCATCGGCGTCCGCGTCGACGACGCGCTCCGGCAGGGCGACGACCTCGTCACCGACTACGACTCGATGATCGCGAAGCTGATCGTGTGGGGGCCGGACCGCGAGGCGTGTCTCGCCCGGTCACAGCGCGCGCTCGCGGAGTATGACCTCGAGGGCGTCGTCACGATCATCCCCTTCCACCGGCTGATGTGTACGGACGACCGCTTCGTCGACGGGTTACACACGACGAAGTACCTCGACGAGGAGCTCGACGCCGACCGGGTCGCCGACGCACAGGCAAAGTGGGGGAGCGAGACCGACGCCGACGAGGACGACGAGCCGGTCACGGAACGCACCTTCACCGTCGAGGTGAACGGAAAGCGGTTCGAGGTCGACCTCGAGGAGCGAGGTGCCCCACCGATCGCCGCGGCCGGGGCTGGCGGCCAGTCGGGGCCCACGCGTCGGCGACCGTCCGCCGGTTCCGCGGGCGACGGCGACGATGGCGGTGACGACGGGGTCGACGTCGCCGAGGGCGGCGAGGCCGTCGAAGCGGAGATGCAGGGAACCATCCTCTCGGTGTCGGTCGCCGAGGGCGACGAGGTCGACGCCGGCGGGGGGGTCTGCGTGCTGGAGGCGATGAAGATGGAGAACGACATCGTGACCGAACGCGGTGGCACCGTAACCGGCGTCCACGTCGCCGAGGGCGACAGCGTTGACATGGGCGACGTCCTCGTCGTCCTGGAGTGATCGGCGGGACGGAGTTGCAACCGGCGAGAGATCAAGATTCACCGACACGCAAGCGTTCCGGGAGATATTCTCACAGTTGATAAAATAGTGAGAAGGCTTATCACTTGCTTGGGCGAGGTCGATGTATGAACGACGAGTACGGATGGTCGGTTCGGGCGGAGCGTGCCGTTCTCGTCGTCGAGTTCGCGCGTGGGACGGCGATCAGCCCGGCGTCGGGAGCCGCCCTCGTCGATCGGCTCCGTGGGACGTTTACCGAGCGGGAGATCGACGGCGTGGTCATGGTCGTCCACACGAGCCGGGCGTGTTCGGACGCGGGGCGTGAGACGCTCCGACGGGCGGTCCAACTCGGCATGGCCCACGAGGTCACCCGGTGGGCGCTCGTCGGTGAGCCCCCGAAACGTCGCTATCTCGAACGCAGCGTCGACGTCGCGGGTATCGACGTGGAGACGTTCAACGGGACCGACCCGGCGACCGCCTGGATCACCGAGTCGGCCCCCGTGGGTGCCCACGTGGACGGGTAAGATCCGTCTGGCCCCCGGTGTCGGTGCCTCGTGTCCGGCTCACTCGACCTCCCCGTCCAGATGCTCCCTGAGGGTTGCCTCCGTCGTTCGCGCGTCCATCCTGTCGCCCTCCTCGGGCGGATCGAGCGACAGCGAGACCGTGGCGTCGGTCTCGATCCGGACGATCCCATCGAGCTCGCAAAATCGCTCGACTGCAGCCTCGGGAACGACGACGAGGTGGCAATCGAACCCGAGATCGCGGACGACCCGGCCGCCGGCGGCGGTTGCGGTCGCGGACACGGCAGTTAGCGGATCGCCCGCGTTCGGTGTGTCCCCGTCGGCGGCGACGTCATCCGCAGTCGGTGTGTCCTCGTCGGCGTCGACATCATCCGCGGTCGGTGTATCGTCGCCTCCTTCGAGTTCGATCACGAGTGCGACGGTCGCGTCCGGGTCCGGATCCTCACGGATCCGACGAATCGGATGTGAGAGATACATGTCGATAGCTCCGCACGCGAGGGGCTAAACGGTGGGGATCGACCGATCACCGGTCACGTCTGACGTGACCGCCTTGCTTTTAAGCGTAGGGCGGGGAATCACGGATCATGACCGCGGCGCGTGATCCCGATCGGGACGGGTTCGGCTTCGAGGAGCCCGGCACCGATCAGTCCTTCGAGAACGCGCTCGCGAAGGCGCGTGACGGCCACCGGCTCAGCGTCGCGGACGCCACGGAGCTGCTCGCGACCGGCACCGACGTCGACGGGATCGACCCCGAACGAAAGGAGGCCGTCTTGGAGGCCGCCGACCGCCGCCGCGCCGAAACCGTGGGGGAGGGAGTCACCTTCGTCGCCAACCTCAACAACAACGTGACGACCGCCTGCAACACGGGCTGTCTCTTCTGTAACTTCAAAGACAGCGCACACGCCTTCGAGGTCGACGCCGACGTCGACCATCCGGGGTTCACGAAAACGCCCGCCGAGTCGCGGGCGATCGTCGAGGAAGCGCTCGAGTTCGGCATCTACGAGGTCTGTTCGGTCTCCGGACTCCATCCCGCCTTCGCGTTGAACGCCGAACACCACGAGATCCTCGCCGCCCACGAGGATCCCGCACGCGAGGTGAACTACAAGCCGCCCGAGCGCTACGTGACCGATCCGGGGACCTATCTCGAACAGATGCGCGCGATGTCCGTCGGCGGCGTCCATCTCCACTCGATGACGCCGGAAGAGGCCTATCACGCCCGGCGTGGAACCGACTGGAGCTACGAACGGGTCTATCGCGAACTCGCCGCCGCCGGGCTCGATTCCGCACCCGGGACGGCCGCCGAGATCCTCGTCGACGAGGTTCGGGACGTGATCTGTCCGGGGAAGATCCGGACGGACGACTGGGTCGCCGCGATCGAGGGGGCGGTCGCCGCCGGCCTCGATGTCACCTCGACGATGATGTACGGGCACGTCGAGACGGTCGCCCATCGAGCCGAACATCTGGGCGTGATCCGCGACCTCCAGGACCGTACCGGCGGAATTACCGAGTTCGTCCCGCTCTCGTTTATCCACCGGAACACGCCGCTTTATCGACGCGGGATCGTCGATGGGGGGCCCTCACACGACGAGGACGAACTGGTCGTCGCCGTCGCCCGCCTCTTCCTCGACAACGTCGATCACATCCAGGCGTCGTGGGTCAAATCCGGCGATGCACACGGACTGAAACTGCTCAACTGCGGCGCGGACGACTTCATGGGGACGATCCTTTCGGAGGAGATAACCAGCCGGGCCGGCGGCGAGTACGGGGAGTATCGGTCATTCGACGACTACGTCGAGATGATCACCGCCATCGGCCGGGTCCCGATGGAGCGCTCGACGGACTACCGCATCCAGCGACGGATCGACCCCGATGAGGGACCCCACGGACCGCGTTTGGGACCCCGTGCCGACGGAACACCGATGCTCGCGGCCACGCCCGACGTGGAGGGGCAGCGGTCCGCTCGCGCGGACGATTAGACGCGCGATCACCCATGGATCGGGATCACCAACGGACGGGAAACGACTCCGTTCTCAAACACTCGGAATTGCCGATGTGTTCTTAACCATGTGTTACGTTAACACGATGTATGTCGACATCGGACGAAGCCGTCGGAGGTGATGGGCCCGACCCACCCGGAACGGATGCCTCGAACCCGTCGGGGGACGGGGATGACCGCAGCCGGCCGACGAGTGACGACAGCGAGTCGGTGGCGCTCAACGTCTCCGATCGACGGATCCTGCGCTATCTTGACGGCTCGACGGCCGACTATCCGGCCCTCATCGCGGGCAACACCGGGTTGCACGTCGGCTACGTCGAACGGCGGATCGAGACGCTGTCCACCTCGGGGCTCGTCGAGCCGGTGAGCGGTGAGGTCATCTACCGGATCACCCGACTCGGACGCGAAGCCCTCGGCAACGGCTAACCGCGTCGTGCTGCCGACCGTATCCCCATCGCCGATCGACGCGACGCCCGGTGAGGGGGCCGCCAACCCTCCGCGGCGATGTCCGACGTGAATCGGACGGTCGTCTGACTGATATTTTTGTGCCCATGCGCAGATGTGTATTGGTACCAATGAGCAACGCCAGCAGGTATCGGTCGCCGACCACGGGTGGACCGTTCGCCGTGGGGCTCGTCGCGATGATCCTTGCGGGGGTGTTCATCGCGAGCGTCGGCGCCGCGGTGGTCCGGCAACCCACCGGGGTCGAGGGGATTCGACTTCTGGTTTTATGCTGTGGGCTCGCCCTGCTTCCCCTCACCGTCGCATACGGGATCCGAGGGCGGGGTGGGATCTCGTTGGGGCACGGGATCGCCGGCATCGGGCTCTCCACCGCCGCGGTCGCCGGCGACGGGGCCGCCGTCTGGGTCGGCGTCGCCCTCGCCGGCACCGGCGCGCTCTGGGTGATATACCACACGAACCGGCGGGTCGACTGCGGTCGATCGTCGGTATAAACGGTTGACGACGGTTTCGACCCGTTAGCGCCCGAGGTCGGCGTGTGCCGAGGAGAGGTGCCGGGAGCCGAGTGCCGCCAACAGCGAGAGCTCGCCCGCCAGCGCGCCGACGGCGATCGCCTCCGCGAGCGCATCGGCGTTGCCGCCGGCCGGGTCGCCGCCGCCGCGAACGCCGAGGATCTCCAGGCCGGCCGCCTGCGTCGGCAGCCGCGTGCCGCCGCCGACGGTCCCAACCTCCAGGCTCGCGAGCGAAACCGAACAGTAGAGGTCGCCCTCGGGGGTCGTCTCCGCGGTCGTGATCGCGTTCGCCCCCTCGACAACCTGCGCCTCGTCCTGCCCGGTCGCGAGGAACATCGCGGCGACCGCGTTGGCGACGTGGGCGTTGAACCCGAGCGAGCCGGCCTTCGCGGAGCCGACGAGGTTCTTTCGCGTGTTGATCTCGGCGATCGCCTCCGGCGTCGTATGGAGACGTTCCTCGACGATCTCGCGGGGGATCGTGACGTCAGCCGAAACCGACCGGCCACGGCCCTCGACCGCGTTGACCGCGGCGGGCTTTTTGTCCGAACAGAGGTTCCCCGAGAGCGCGACGAGCGAGGCGTCGGTCTCGGCTTCGATCAGTTCACAGGCCTCGCCGGTGGCGATGGTAGCCATATTCATCCCCATCGCGTCTTTCGTGTCGTAGCGGAACCGAAGGTAGACGTTGTTGCCGACGACGTAGGGTGTCACGTCGAGCAGCTCACCGTGACTCGTCGTCGCCTCGGCGGCCGCCCGGAGCTCCGAAATGTTGTCCTCGACCCACTCGACAAGGGTGGCCGCCCCCGCGACGTCGGCGACGCGGAACACCGGAGCGCGGGTCATCCCCCGTTTCGTCACCCGGGCGGTCGCCCCGCCGGCGTCGTTGAGCACCGAACAGCCACGGTTGAGCGAGGCGACGAGCGCCCCCTCCGTCGTCGCGAGCGGGAGGTACCGCTCCCCGGAGAGCGCGTCGCCGTCGATCGCGACGGGCCCGGCGACGCCGAGCGGAACCTGCACCGCCCCGATCATGTTCTCGATGTTTGCGTCGGCGTCCGCGGCGTCGAAGGCGTACTCGCCGAGGACGTCGACGTCGGCGTCGGCCACCTCGGCGACGAGCAGCCGACGGGCCGTCGCGGCCACGTCGGCATCGGCGTGTTCTTCGAGTTCGTGGAGGCGGAGGTCGCCGGCACGAACCCGGTCTGCGAGCGTCTCAGCGCTGGGCTCGGTCATGCGCCCGACTCCTCGCGGCGGGCGCTAATGGCTGTCGGTTTGGACGGTAACGGAATGTGGGCGGATCCCTTCGTGTTCCTCGACCGCGGCTGTGGAGGCGCGGACGCCCGCTCACCGCCGAACGAACGCCGAAAGGCGCTCACGGAGGCCGTCGGAGCCGAGCACGAGATAGAAGGCGTCGCCGCCGTCCTCGTAGTATGAGTCGATCCGTCGTTTTACCTCGAAGCCAAGATGGTCGTAAAAGCCGAGTGCGGGCTCGTTCGACACCCGTGCGTGACACGTCACCGCCCGGTGTTCGTCGGCGACGTCGGCGATGAGACTTGCCGCGTACCCACGGCCGCGGCACTCGGGTGCGACCGCGAGAAAGAGGACGTAGCCGTCCCGACGGACGGACGCGAAGGCGACGAGATCACCGTTCTCGAAGAGGAGGTGGGTGGTCGACCGTCGATACGCATCGGTGAAGAACCCACGCCGCTGTCGGAGGACCCCCTCTTCCCGTCGGATCCGCTCCTTTAGCTCCCACGCGGCCGTGACGTGGTCCGCGTGACCGGGCGGATCCGTCCGTTTCCGCACGTTGATACTCACTGAGATGAGATAACACGCGCGCTGAATATAACTCCACCGCCATGCCGAGGCGCTGGAAACCCCTCGTTGCATCCGTCGGATGCGGATGGAAAACGCGAAGACCGTACCGACGTAACTACCGCCGTGAGCTACCAGTTGCGGGATCACACGGCGGACGTCGCCGTCGAAGCGACCGCGCCGACGCTCCCCGCCGTCTTTGCGGCCGTCGCCGAGGGGTTCACGGCCGCGAGCTGTGAGGCCGTTCCGGGGACCGGCGAGCGGTTCAAGCTGTCCGTCGACGCCGAAAGCCGGGAGGCCGCCCTCTTCGAGTATCTCGACGAACTGATCTACGAGCGGGACGTACGGCTCGTGCTACCGGTCGACCACGAGGTGGCCGTTGAGGACACCGAACACGGGTGGGCGGTGACCGCGACGGCCCGGGGCGTCCCTCTCGCGGACGTGGATGCGAGGGAGATCAAGGCCGTGACCTACTCGGAGATGACCCTCGAACGCCGCGACGGTGGGTGGTACGCCTACGTCGTCTTCGACGTGTGAGAATGGTGATACGCGATCGTGGGCGGACGACGTCGTCTAATCGAGGAGGACGGCGTTGACGCCGCCGGTCTGTCCCGGACGGGAGGTGACGCGGGCACGACCCTCGGAGGTCTCGATGATGGCACCCTTCGTGATGATGTTCCGCCGGACGTAGTTGACGTTCGAGGGGTTCTCGACGACGTCCTCGATCGTCGCCTCGACGACCTCGCCGCCGTCGGCGACCTGTGCGACGTTCGTCGAGAGCGCACGGACCTTCTTATCGTTGCCGCGGGAGTCGATGTACTGAATGCGCGGCTCGCCAACGGTCGTCTCCGCTGGCTCGCGACCGAGCTGGTGTCGCTTCTTGTTCGAGGCGTGTTTCAATCGACCGCCGGTTCGCTTGCGCGTGGAGCGTCCCTGATCTTTCATATCCTAACGGACAGCCAGCGAATACTTGAACCGTTCGACTCGGGACGGAGCCCGCGAAGCGCACGGATTCGACCGATCCGTCCGGGTTACTCGGGGGCGTCAACCGGCACCACGTCGACGACGACCCCATCGATCAGCCGACCGAGCACGACGTGCGGTACCGAAACGTGCGGTCGGTCGTCGGTGCGGCCGTCGTCGCGTTCCTCGTGGCGACGCCGGAACGCCGCCGCGATCGCCCGCGCCGATCCCTCCCGTTCGGCGTCATCGACCTTGTTACAGAGCGGGATGGCGACCGCGCCTTCGGGGACGCCGCGGAGCCCCCCGTCGGGGCTGGCGAGCACCGTCCCGACGAGTTCGGCCGTGATCGGATCCCCGATCGAGACGTCGAGCCCGGCGGCGCGCGCGACCGCGACCACCCGCTCCGGCCGGTGGACGAGCCCCTCATCGAGCGGCTCGCCGACGACGCTCGCGGAGACGATGGGCACGACCACGTCCGTCCGCGTGGGGATCTGCGGCTCGCGGTCGTTCGGGGCCTTGAACTCCCGAAGACGGGCCCCATCGGCCTTGATACATACCGGCCCGTCGTGAGCGGCTATCAGGTCGTCGACGGTCGCCGGGTCGTAGCCGCGATAGCGATCCGATCGCTCACGTTCCGGGATGAGGCCGAGGGATCCGTCGGCGCGTTCCTCCCGAACGGCAGCGACGGGGTCGGAGGTGACCCGAACGGCGTCGACGGCGTGGTCGAAGATCGGGATCCGGACCGTGGCGGTGACGACCGCCCGATCGAGTCGGTCGGCGAGCGCGTACAACGTCGTCTTCTTGCCGCCGGCGCCGACGACCGCGACCGCCCCATCGGTCGCGTGAAGGGCCTGAACGAGGTCCATACGGTGACCTGCGACCCCGAGGGTAAAATGATCCCGGAGGTTGATGACCCGCCTGGACACACGTGGTGCACGCGTTCGACGAACGGGCGAGGGGCACACGTGGCCGGGCGGGACGGTCGCCAAGGGACGGCCGTGAGGGCACCGACCGGACGGACCATACCACGCGACGACCATCCTCAGTCACAGGTCATGTTGGATATCCGAGTGAAATCCGCTTCACCGATTCTTTATTTATATGCGTCGTATTGAGATAATTGGCCGCGCGGGGGGATCGTGTGCCTCTGACAGAACCGATCCTCGCTGCCGTTAGGCGGTCTCCCGCCCGCGGCTTTTGGCACGTGCTGTAGTTTGGGTAGCCACGCCGGTATCGATTTATCCCACCCCGACGACCGATCGGTATGACCGCCGACGAGACCGCGACCGACGTCGAACCGACCCTCCGAAGCTACGGGATCAGCGTCGAGTCTATCGATGGCGGCGAACCGCTGCAGCTGACCTACATGACCGCGTTTCCGGGCGGGGAGGTCCACAGACGTGAGGTGGGTCGCGCGCTCAACGCACTCATCGATCGCGCGGAGGCGGACGCCTGGGACCCGGTTCGTGTGGAAGCGACGGTCGTCCGCGCGCCCGGTGACGTACTCGGCGAGTGGGCTGCGGAGCCCGAGTGGTTCGAGGGACTGATCGACGGCGAGTTGAGCGAGGTGGAGTTCTCGGCGCGGGTGTTGGAGACGCTGACCCACGTCGATGGGGAGGGATCCGAGGCGTGACCCGACGGAACCCGGTGAACCGCGCGCAACGGCGGGTGGAGCGGCCGCCGCGTGAACGGTTCGCCACCCGATCGCTCGCGTACGACGTCGACGGCGAGACGGCGCGCGGGACGCTGTATCTCCCGCCCGGAACCGACGATCCGCCCGCGATCGTGATGGCACCGGGGCTCGCCGCCGAGCGGAGCTTCGGCTACCCGGCCGCCGCCGAACGGTTTGCCGACGCCGGCTACGCCGCGTTCTGTTTCGACCACCGTGGCTTCGGGGCGTCCGACGGCGACGACCAAGCCGTCTCCCCGACGCGCCAGCGTGCCGATGCGGCGGCCGCACTGGATCGCCTCTCCCGCGTCGACGCGCTGGGGTCCCGGCGGATACTCTGGGGGACGTCGCTGTCGGGCGGAACCGCCCTTTCGCTCGCCGCCGAGCGACACGATGTCGACGCCGCCATCGGGGTCGCACCGTTGCTCGACGGCCGACGATTGTGCCGCTCGCGGGGAGGCCGGTACGTGGTCGGTGGAGCTCTCATCGGGATCCGTGACCGACTCGGGCGACGGATCGGCCGCGGCCGATCGGTCCCCGTGGTCGGCGGAAGCGAGGAGTTCGCGCTCCTCACGGAGCCCGGGACACAGCGCGGGTATCTCGACCTCGTCGATCGGAAGTCTCGCTGGCGGAACGAGACCCCCGCGAGGTCGGTTGTCGGCCTCCTCGGACACCGGCCGATCGAGCGGATCGAGGAGGTGACGGTCCCGACGCTGCTTCTCGCCGGGACCGACGACCCGGTCGTACCGGCCGAGCGGGTCGCCGAGGCGGCCGAACAACTCGACCGCGGGACGTTCGTCTCGATGCCGATGGACCACTTTTCGGCGTTCGGGTCGGATTTCGAGCCGGCGATCGGCCACCAGCTCTCGTTCCTGCGGGACGTCTTCGATCGCGAGTGAACCGCGTCACGTCGACCGTGGCCGTCGGCGACATAGCCGTCACGTAGCCGCGCCGACAACGGTTTTACGCCCGCGGGTTCTCGGTCTCGACATGACCGTCGTGGCCCTGTTGAGCGTTGCACCGGTTATCGAGGGGAGTATGTCCGGCGAGGTCGCCAAGGCGGTGGCGGCCCTCGACGACTTCGAGGTCGACTACGAGACGAACCCGATGGGAACCGTGATCGAGGCCGACGACATCGATACCCTTCTCGCGGCGGTGGGTGCCGCACACAAGGCGGTCGACGGCGATCGCGTCTCGACATATCTCAAAGTCGACGACAAACGGACCGCCGAGACGACCGCCGCGGACAAGGTCGCTGCCGTCGAGGAACACCTCGGTCGGGAGGCTCGAAGCGGGTTGGGTAGCGAGTGAGTGGTAAAGGGCGAGAGATCCCCTGAGCGCGAGTGAGTGGCCGGGGCGCGCCTCGGGTTAGGAGGCGTCCACCATCAGGACGCATCCACCGCCACCGTCCCGCCGGCGGCGACGTCGCCCGCGGGATTGGTCACACTGACCTCGACCGTCGAGTTTTCCACGATGCTCGCTTCGTCCTCGCCGCCCCGGACGGTCACGCGAAGCACGATGTCGATCTCGGTTGACGACGACTCCCCGCTCGCGAGGTCGGTGTCGCTCAGCGCCTCGCTCGTGACCGCCTCCCCCCGTTCGGTGATATCCGCGCGTTCGAGGGCGACGACGAGGCCGCCGTCGACCGCGTCGAACGCCGCGGAGAGCTCAGGGGTGGCCGGATCGTCGGGAGCCCCGAAGGCGTCCTCCAGCGGGGAGACCGAATCGAGGTCGTCGGGCGTCGCGTCCAGCCGTTCCGCATGGATGGTCTCCTCATAAATGACGTCGACACCCTCGTCGCTGCCGGCGGCGAGTGTCACCTCGATCGCCTCCACGCCGTCGCCGAAGTCCGTCCACGTGACGGCGATCTCGGGGGAGAGGTACACCGAGGAGATCCGTCCCTCGTTGCTCGTGACCGTCGGTTCCTCCCCGACCTCGAACGCCGCCGGGTCGCCCTCGACGGCGACCGCGGGGTTCGGTGCGGTGGCAAGCGTCGCCACCCCTGCGGCCCCGAGACCGAGAAGGGTCGCACCCGTGACGAGAACGCTGCGACGTGAGGGCGTTTCGATGGCTGTCGGGACCGTCGTATCCGGCGAACTGGCGGTCGTGCGGGACATGACGGGCAGGAGTGGCTGCGGAATCGGATATAAAATATCACCCGGCCGACCGGCCGCTCAGCCCTTGATGTTACAGACCGGGAACGTCCGGACGACCTTGTCGCCGATACCGAGGTCGTCGCTGACGCGGACGACCTCGTCGACGTCCTTGTAGACGCCGGGTGCCTCCTCGGCGATAGTCGCACCGGACTGCGCTTTGACGTATATCGCCTGTCCGTCCCTGAGGTTCCTGCGGACCTCCCCGCCCTGGAACTCCCGTTTCGCCTGCGTCCGGCTCATCAGCCGGCCGGCACCGTGGGCGGTCGACCCGAACGAGACGTCCATCGACGCCGCGCCGCCGCGCAGCACGTACGAGCCCGCCCCCATGCTGCCCGGAATGATGACGGGCTGGCCGACCTCGCGATAGGCGGCGGGGACGTCCTCGTGGCCCGCCGGGAACGCCCGCGTCGCTCCCTTCCGGTGGACGTAGAGTTCACGGTCGGCCCGGTCGACGGCCGCGTTGCCGACGGCGGGGAGCCCGTCGGGACCGACGCCGACCTCGTGGGTCTCCTTTTTGCCGATGTTGTGGGCGACGTCATAGAGCAGCGTCATCTCGAGGTCGTCGATCGGGTCGGCGTCGAAGACCTCGCCGAAGACCTCGCGGGTGCGATGGGTTATCAGCTGTCGGTTCACCCACGCGAAGTTGATACACGCGCCCATCGCGCCGTAGTACTCCTCGGCGAGTGCCGAGCCCGCGGGCGCAGCCGCGAGTTCCTTGTCCGGAAGCTCCGCGAGCAGGTCGCCGTGGGCCTGCTCGATCCGCCGCAGGTAGTCGTTACAGGTCTGATGTCCGAGCCCCCGGCTGCCACAGTGGATCAGGACGACGATCCCGTCCGCGGCGAGCCCGTACGTCTCGGCGACGTCGGGGCGGAAGACGTCGGTGACGCGCTGGACCTCCAGGAAGTGATTGCCCGATCCGAGCGACCCCATCTGGTTGCGCCCGCGGTCTTTCGCCTTTTGGGAGACGAACTCGGGGCGGGCGTCCGGGCGGCGGCCGCCGTCCTCGCAGTTGGTGCAGTCGGATTCGATCCCGTAGCCGGCCTCCACGGCCCACTCGACGCCGCGTTCGAGCGCGCCCTCCATCGCGTCCGCCGTGCCCGTTATCACGCCACCGCCGCCGAGCCCGGAGGGAACCGCCTCGAAGAGCGCCTCGACCAGCTCGTCCTCGCGTCCCCGGACGTCGTCGTAGGTCAGGTTCGTCCGGACCATGCGGACGCCGCAGTTGATGTCGTAACCGATCGCGCCGGGCGAGAGACAGCCGACCTCGGCGTCTATCGCCCCGACCCCGCCGACCGGGAAGCCGTAGCCCTGGTGGCCGTCCGGCATACAGATGGCCGGCTCGACGATACCGGGGAGGTGGGTCGCGTTTTTGAGCTGTTGGAGCGTCTTGTCGTCCGCGATCGCCTCCAAAAGCGCCTCGCTGGCAAGCACGCGTGCGGGCACGTTCATCCCCCCCTCGCGGGGGATCTCCCAGACGTGCTCGCGTACCCGCTCCAGTCGGATCCCGCCGAACTCGCGTGTGGTCATACCCCGGCGTTCGCCGGCCGAACTGAAGGGCGTTGCGTCCGGCGTCCGCGGGCGGGCAGCGGTGATCGACGGAGCCTCGGACGGGCACGGGGGGATCCGATACCGACGGATGCCGACCGACCACCTGAACGTATATATCCGACGGCACCCACCCGGGAGACGTGTATATCGGAGTCGACGAGGCCGGAAAGGGGCCGGTGCTCGGGCCGATGATCGCTGCCGCCGTTCGCGCGGACCCGGAGGGGCTTCCGAACGACGTGGACGATTCGAAACGCGTCGCGCCCGCGAGACGCGAGGCGATCGACGCCGCGCTTCGCGATCGGTCGAGCGTCCGGGTCGCCGTCGCATCCGTCGAACCGAGCGCCATCGACTCGCCGGAGACCGACATGAACACGCTCACCGTCCTCGCGCAGGCGGCCGCCGTGCGGGCGGTCGCGGACCCCGGTGACCGCGTCGTCGCCGACGCGGGCGACACGAGCGAGGCTCGGTTCGCCCGGCGGCTACACGACCACGTGGTCGATGCCGACGAGGGGGATGTCGTGGGGACAGCTGACGCCACGGAGACGCTCCGGCGGTTCGTGTCGATGTTGGAAGCCGATGGCGACCGCGACGTGGTCGGGGGGCCGAAGGCGGCGGTCAACGTGACGGCCCGACACGGCGCGGACGCCGACGATCCCGTGGTCGCCGCCGCCAGCATCGTCGCGAAGGTCGCCCGGGACGCCCGGATGGCCGCCATCGACGCGACGTACCCGTCCTACGACGGGGTCGGAAGCGGCTATCCGAGCGATCCCACGACGCGCCGGTTTCTGGAGGCGTACGTGGAAGACCACGGCGACGTGCCCGACTGTGCCCGGCGGTCGTGGTCGACCTGTGCGGACGTGCTCGCGGCGAGCGAACAAGCCGGGCTCGGCGACTTTTAAATCGAGCCGTCTCGGGCGGTGGGACCCACCGACCGCCGAAGCCGGAACCCTCAGGTCGGATCCGCACTCAAAAGGGACATGGAATTCCGTGGCGCGGTCCTCGACGTGGACGGCACGGTCGTCCGCGGGGACGAACCGATCCCGGGTGCACCCGAGGGATTCGATCGGCTACGACGGGCGGGAATCGACCCGCTTTTCGTCTCGAACAACCCGACGAAGCCGGCGTCGGCGTACGTACAGCGGCTCGGTCGCGCCGGGTACGACGTCGACGCCGACCGCGTGTTCACCGCGGGGACGCTCACGACGAAGTACCTCACCGAGCACCACGCCGCCGCCGACCTGTTCGTGATCGGCGAGGAGGGACTGGTGGATCAGCTCGTGGCGGCCGACCTCTCGATCACCGACGCCCACGACGACGCCGACGCGCTCGTCGTCTCCATCGACCGCGGGTTCGGCTACGAGGACCTTCGAACGGCGCGGTGGGCGCTCGACCGGGGGATCCCCTTCATCGGCACCGACCGGGACCTCATCATTCCCGCACCCGAGGGCGACGTCCCCGGCTCCGGAGCGATGATCCGGGCTGTGGCGGCCGTCGCCGAACGCGACCCCGATATCGTCCTCGGAAAGCCCTCCGAACCGGCGATCGAGTTCGTCCGCGAACGACTCGCGTGCCCGCCCGAGGCCTGTCTCGTCGTCGGCGACCGGCTCGACACCGACATCGCGTTCGGCGAGCGTGCGGGCATGACCACGGTGCTCGTTCGGTCGGGGATCACCGACGATGCGACCCTGGAAACAAGCGAGATTCAGCCCGATCACGTCCTTAAGCACCTCGGCGAGATCGATCGGGTGATCGGGTGAGCCGGGAGCGACCCCCGGATGGGCCGGAGGGGAGATGATTCGAGGGGGAGCCTCGCAGCCTGCGGGGAACGATATATAAATCGCGGAAGGGGATGATAGCCAAACGAACGCGGTCGGCGCGCGCCTCCGAGCGCCCGAAGGGCGTGAGGAGCACGCGCGAGGGAGGGTGGGGACGGCCGCGGCCCGGGCCCGCGGCCGTCGCCGCCCGAGGCTGGGGAGGACCGAGGCCGACGACGACTCGATCAGGGAGGACAGCGGCCGTCGCCGCCCGAGGCTGGGGAGGGCCGAGACCGACGAAGCCACCCGACGAGCGGGGAGCATCAAGATTTATAAGCAATCGTTTCCTCTACCCTGCCATGAGAGGCGTTGACAATCATGATGCGGCGTCGCGCGGACTGGTCACCGGCGGCGACGTGCCTGGCGAGCCCGATGGTGCCGGCGACGACGCCGATAACGGCGACGGCGACGATGACGGCCGGGTGCCGATCCTCGAGGGACACGCCGTCTGGTTCAACGAGTACCGGTACTGATCCCACGAGGCCGGCGTCGAGGCCTCCGCCGAACGAATATATAAATCGTCGACCCGCCGAACGAATATATACGTCGCCGACTCGACCGTCTCCGGCAGCCTTTAACCCGCTCACCGGCTACTTCGGTGTATGCAATGGAACACGGATTGGGGACTGCGTGGGCGCATGGCGTTCACGATGTTCCTGTTGTTCGCCCTCTACCTCGTGTTCGTCGGGATCCTGATCCAGATGTTCGATGCGGGAATGCTCACCGTGTTGATCATGCTCGGTGGGTTCTCGCTCGTCCAGTACTTCTTCAGCGACAAGCTCGCGCTCCGCAGCATGGGTGCCCGTGAGGTCACCGCCGACGAGTACCCCGAGCTACACCGACAGATCGAACGGCTGAGCCAGCAGGCCGACCTCCCGAAGCCGAAGGTCGCCGTCGCCGACTCGCAGGTCCCGAACGCCTTCGCGACCGGCCGCAACCAGAAGAACGCGACCGTCGCCGTGACGACCGGGATCCTCCGCACGCTCAACACCGAGGAGCTCGAGGGCGTGCTCGCACACGAGCTCGCACACATCAAAAACCGCGACGTGATGGTGATGACCATCGCCTCGTTCCTCTCGACGATCGCCTTCTTCATCGTCCGCTGGGGCTGGCTCTTCGCGGGCAACGACCGCAACGCGCCCCCGGTGTGGGTCGCCATCGCGGTCTCGCTCGTCGTCTGGATCGTCTCGTTCCTGTTGATCCGCGCGCTCTCGCGGTACCGCGAATACTCCGCGGACCGCGGCGCGGCGCTCATCACGGGCAAGCCCGGCGCGCTCGCCTCCGCGCTGGTCAGCATCAGCGGCCGGATGGACAAGGTCCCGAAGGAGGACCTCCGTGAGGAGGCCGAGATGAACGCCTTCTTCATCATCCCGATCCGCTCGGGGTTCATCGGCAAGCTCGCCTCGACGCACCCCTCCACCGAGAAGCGCATCGAGCGACTCCGCGAGCTCGAAAAGGAGATGGCGACCGCCTGAATCGGGCCGGCCCGATCGCTTCCACGTCTCGAACCACACCTGCCCGCCGGACCGAAAGGTCCACCCGCTTCGCTCACGCACGGCGGGTATGCACGAGGGAAGCGAGGTCGTCGTCCTCCGGTACGGCCACCGACCGGGACGCGACGACCGCATGACGACACACGTCGGGTTGACCGCCCGGGCGCTCGGAGCCGACCGCGTGATCCTCCCCGAGAACGCAAGCGGTCCCGCCGAGACGATCCGTGACATCACCGACCGCTTCGGCGGGCCGTTCGAGGTCGAGTTACGCGCGGATCAGAAGGCGATCGTCCGAAAGTTCGAGGGAACCGTCGTGCACCTAACGATGTACGGCGAGCCGATCCAGACCGTCGAGTCGTCGATCCGTGAGGCGTTTCGGCGGCCGGCCGACGACCTCCTCGTCGTCGTCGGCGGCGAGAAAGTGCCGTGGGCGCTGTACGAGCGGGCGGATTTCAACGTCGGCGTGACCAACCAACCCCATTCGGAGGTCGCGGGGCTCGCCGTCTTCCTCGACCGACTCTTCGAGGGGGCCGAACTCGACCGCGA
>PWGU01000233.1 GCA_003554605.1 Halorubrum sp. | reverse complement strand
CTTCGACGAGTGGGACGTCTCGGTGGTTCAGTTGCTGGCGACGAACGCGGCCGCCGCGATGGACCGGATCGACCGGGAGAACCGCCTTCACACCTACGAACGGGTGCTCGAGACGGTCGACGACATGGTCTGTGTCCTCGATGGCGAGGATGTCGTGTATGCGACCCAGCCACTCACGGCGTGGCTCGACTCGTCGCGATCCGACCTCATCGGAACACCCATCACGGCGCAGCTTCCGCCGCCGGCGGCCGCACGCGTTTCGGATGGGCTCGACGCGCTCGAAGACGACGGCGAGGAGACCATCGAGATCACCGTGGGCCGGTCGAACGGTTCCCCTCGTCGGGGACGTATTCGGCTCTCGCCGCTCCCATCCCAGCCGGGACAGGTGGTCGCGACGATCGACGATATCACCGAACTCACCCGGACCCGAACGGCACTCGATCACGAACGCGATCGGTTCCACCGGCTGTTCGAGCAGATCCCCGACCCCATCATGGAGGTCGAACACCTCGAAGACGACACGGTGGTGCGTTCGATCAACGAGGCGTTCACCGAACAGTTCGGGTACGAGCCGGCCGCGATAGAGGATGAATCGATACGCCAACTGGACCTCCGATATGGGACCCCCGACGAGCGCGGCGAGCCATCTATCGACGAACGCGTCCGCGAGGAAGGTGTGGTCATCGATCAGCTCCGCCGCCGGACCGTTGACGGCCCCCGGGAGTTCCTGTTCCGTGGGTTCGTCTACGAATCAGCCTCGACGACCCGTGCGTTCGGGATCTACACCGACATCACCGAGCAAAAACACCGCGGGCGGTATCTCCAGGTGACGAACCGGATCCTCAGGCACAACCTGCGAAACGAGCTGAACGTGGTCTTCGGCTTCGCGAGCGAGATCGCCCGGATCGCCGAGGACGAGGCGATCGTCGACTATGCGAGACGCATCGAGACGACCGGACGCAACCTCGCCGGACTGGCGGAGGGTGCTGCCGAGATCAAGCGGTTCATCGACCGCGGGCCGGCCACCGACCTTGCTCCGGTCGAGGTCGCGCCGATCGTCGATCGGATCGCCGAGACGGCCCGCGACCGACATCCATCGGCGACGATCGTCGTCGACGTTCCGGCGTCAGCGACGGTGCGGGCGAACGACGACCTCGACACCGCTCTCGAAGAGCTCGTCGAGAACGCGCTCGAACACGGCGGTGATTCTCCCAGGGTGGTGATCACCGGGACGGTCGAGGAGCCGAGTACGGACCCGGGTCATCGTCCGACCCTGACGCTCGTCGTCGCCGACGACGGCCCCGGTATCCCGGATTCGGTCGCCGCGGTGGTGACCGGCGAGGGCGAGATAACGCAGTTGCAGCACAACTCCGGTATCGGGCTGTGGCTCGTCGCATGGATCATCGAGGGATTCGGGGGCGACCTCACGTTCGGTCCCGGTCCGGATGGGTCGGGGACGGCCGCGACGATCCGACTCCCGACGGCGGAGTGAGCGGAGCGGAACCGCCCTGCCGCGGAATGAGCGGCACTTAACCACCGGGGTCGACTGCGGTTCCGACCCGTTTATCCCGGTTCAATAACCCCTACTAGATATGGCAGACGACGAGGTGAACTCGGGGGCATCGATCGACGCCGAACCGGATGTACGGGCCCGTACCGACGGCGGGGACGCCGATTCGGGGCCGACACGGGCGGAGTTGGTGGCGGCGCTGCGTGCGGCCGACGCCGTGCGGTTCGGGGAGTTCGAGCTGTCCCACGGCGGGACAAGCGAGTATTACGTCGACAAGTATCTCTTCGAGACCGACCCGACCGCGCTCGCGACCATCGGGGACGCCTTCGCCGCCCGACTCGCGGACACCGACGACACGCTCGCCGGCGTCGCGCTCGGGGCCGTACCGCTCGTCGCGGTCACGGCGGACCGTCTCGGACGACCGTACGTCATCGCTCGAAAGAAGACGAAGGAGTACGGCACGGCGAACCGTATCGAGGGGCGGCTTCGTGAGGGCGAGTCGGTCATCGTCTTGGAGGACATCGCGACGACCGGCCGCTCCGCGGTCGACGCGGTTGAGGCGTTACGCGAGGCCGGCGCCGTCGTCGACCGCGTGTTCGTCGTCGTCGACCGCGAGGAGGGCGCGCGCGAGCTGCTCGCCGATCACGGGATCGAACTGGAATCGCTGCTTACCGCCTCCGAATTGCTCGCCGACCGCGAGGATTGAGGACACGGTCCACACCACGTTTCCGGTGAAACCTTCGGCGGTTGCCATGACCGGTTTCGACCCCCGATTCCGACCCTCATCGGCCAGCCTTAAGGTTGGTGCCGGCTGACGGATGGGTATGCAACCACGGGATCTCTCCGCGCACTCGCCGTACGTACCCGGTCGGGGTGTTGAGGAGGTCGCCCGCGACCTCGGCCTCGACCCGAACGACCTGATAAAGCTCTCCTCGAACGAGAACCCGCACGGGGCGAGCCCTGACGCCGTCGAGGCGATCCGACGACACGCATCGGGCGTCCACGTTTATCCGAAGGCCGCCCACACGGACTTGACCGCCCGGATCGCCGAGAAGTGGGACGTAGACGACGAGCAGGTCTGGCTCTCGCCGGGCGCTGACGGGTCGATCGACTACCTCTCGCGGGCCATGTTGGAGCCCGAGGATCGAATTCTCGTCTCCGACCCGGGCTTCGCCTACTACGCGATGTCGGCACGATATCACCACGGCGAGGTCAACACGTACCCGCTCACGCGTGAGGACGACTTCGAACAGACGGCGGCGGGCGTCCTCGACGCCTACGACGGCGAGCGAATGGTCTATGTCACCTCCCCGCACAACCCGTCCGGGTCGGTGATGTCGCTCGCGGAGGTGACTACGCTCGCGGAGGCCGTCGACTCGGGGACGCTCGTCGTCGTCGACGAGGCCTACGGCGAGTTCGCCGACGAGGAAAGCGCGGTGTCGCTTCTCGACGCACACGATAATATCGCCGTACTTCGGACGTTCTCGAAGGCCTACGGGCTGGCTGGGCTGCGGATCGGGTACGCGGTCGTTCCGGCGGCGTGGGGTGACGCCTACGCGCGGGTGAACACCCCGTTCGCGGCGAGCGAGCCCGCCTGTCGTGCCGCGCTCGCGGCCCTTGCGGACACCGACCACGTCGAGCGCTCGGTCGAGACCGCCCGGTGGGCGCGGGAGTATCTCGCCGCCGAACTCGACGCGCCGACGTTCGAGTCCGCCGGCAACTTCGTGCTCGCGGCGGTGGGCGACGCCGCGGCCGTCGCCGAGGCCGCCCAACGGGAGGGCGTGATCGTTCGGGATTGCACCTCCTTCGGGCTGCCCGGTTGTGTGCGGATCTCGACGGGAACTCGCGAGGAGACGCGGACGGCGGTCGACACGCTCAACGACGTGCTCGCGACGCTCGAACTCGGGGCACACGCGTGAGCACGGAACGAACGACGGGGACCGGAGGGACCCATGTCTGAGCGCCCGTTGCGTGTCGCGGTCCCCGGCACCCCCGGAACCGGAAAGTCGACCGCAACGGGGCTGCTCGCCGACGAGTACGAGGTCATCCACCTCAACGACTTGATCAAATCGGACGAAAAGTTTTGGACGACACGGGACCCCGAGCGAGGGAGCCTCGTCGCGGATATCGAGGCGATCGCGGCACACCTCGGCGATTGGTCGGGGATCCTCGATTCACACCTCTCACACCTTTTTACCGTCGACCGCGTGGTCGTGTTGCGGTGTGCACCCGGGGTGCTCGAAGATCGGCTCCGGGAGCGGGGTGAGTCGCGCGAAAAGGCGGCGGAGAACGCCGAGGCGGAGGTGCTGGACGTGGTCCTCTCGGAGGCCGTCGCCGAACACGGGCTCGACCGGGTTTATGAGGTCGACGCCACCGGGATGACTCCGGAGGCCGTCGCCGGCGCGATCGCCGACGTCGTCGAGGGTCGTCGCCCGCCGAGCGCCGGTACGGTGGATTTCACGGACTACCTGTAAGCGACGCTCGAACGTAAATTTCAATGAGTTAATGTATTCTATATTACGTTAGTGATATAACAATTCAGCCAGTGCCCCCGACATGGTTTCACAGGCGGAAATTCAGGAGGCTGAAACGGAGATCCGAAACGCGGAGCCCTCACACGAGCTTCGGAATCAGGTTCCGCCGGATCAGGAACTCGAGTGGGTCGCGGAGCGGGACCTTCGGACGGCGTGGCTGAACCTGATACTTCATAAAATCAAGACGCTCGTCGTCCTGTTCGCTGCCGGAATCGTCGCCGCGATCGTCGCGTTGGGTGCCCTGGGCTTTATTTGGGGCCTCCTCGCGTTCCTACTCGTCGGGCTCGTCGCCCCCGCTGGGTACATCGCGTACCAGTACTACTACATGAAAAACACCCGTATCGAGTACGCCGCGACCGACGAGCAGTTCATTCGATACCGGGATACGCCGTCGACGACGCGGAGCGAATCGCTCCCGATAAACCGTGCAAAGGACGCGAAGTTTAGACAGGACCGGTGGGACAAGTTCCTCGATACGGGTGATATCCTCATTCGAGGGCTCGGCTCGGCGAACAACATCCGGGTCAAGGACGTACAGGAGCCGGAGGCGGTCCATCGGGTGATCCAACAACAGATCGTCGAGGCGGAACAGGTGGACGACATGGCGGCCGCTGGAGGTGGCGTCCACCGGCGTAACGCCACCCATTAAACGGATCCGGTCGGTCCGTCGCTCCCGGTCGGTATCGGACAAGATCCGGTGATACCGGACGACCCCGAACCCTCCCTGATAACACCAAGGCCGTGGCGGCCTGCGGACCGACGGTTTATATATTCGCCGGGCGACCCTTTGGACGATAATGAGCGCCGAGGTGGTACGTGGATGACCCTCGATCAGTTCCGACCGGTGGCCAATCGGCTGCTCGGCCCGTGGGTGAGCGCGGCCCAGCGGCTCGGGCTCTCGCCGGATCAGGTGAGCGTCCTCGCCTTCGGCGTCGCCGTCGTCGCCGCCGGAGCGTTCGCGGTTGCCGACCCGTTGTTGTATCTCTTCGGCGCGCTCTGTGTCCTGTTGAACGGCTGGCTTGATCTCGTCGACGGCGCGCTCGCGAGGGAGGAGGGGATCGCCTCGGACGGCGGCGATTTCCTCGATCACGTCCTCGACCGGTATGCCGACATCGTGATCATCGGCGGGTTCACCGCCGGCGTCGGCGCGTACGCGCTCGGTTTTCTCGCCGTGACCGGCGTGCTCATGACCTCCTATCTCGGCACGCAGATACAGGCGGTCGGAATCGGCCGTGAGTACGGTGGGCTCCTCGGCCGGGCGGATCGTCTCGCGCTTATGGGGATCGTCGGTGCGCTCGCCGCCATCACCACGGCCCCGCTCGTCGCCGACCTCAATATCGTCGAGTTGCTGCTCGTACTGCTCGCCCTCGTCGGGCATCTCACCGCCCTCCAGCGGTTCCGTGGGGCGTGGGCGGACCTCTAACGGGCCGATCGAGTCGCCACGGCGGCCCGGAACGGGACCCGGGCCGCGGCACGCCATGCGGAACGAGGGCTTATATCGCTCGCGCGTGACCCGCCGTGTATGTCATCGGCCGCCCGATCATCGCCCTCCGTCATCGACCGCGCGAAGCAGAACGCGAGCGGCATCGCCGCCCTGTTGGTGACCGGCACGTGGCTTCCCGCGCTCATGCTCGGGTATGACTGGTGGCTCGCCGCCCTCCTGTTCGGCTACATCGTAGTCGTGCCCATCACGGCGATACTCTTCGAGGAGGAGAACCCCGTGCTCGCCGAGAACGACGACGGACGCGAGGACGCCCTCGACGCCGTCCGCTCCCGCTATGCCGCCGGCGAGATCGGCTACGAGGAGTTCGAGGCGAAACTCGAGGACCTCCTCGAGACCGAGACGATGGCCGATACGGCCGACCACGTGGCACGTCGGCGGGCCGCGGCGGAGGACGCCGACTCGATGGTGGCGGACGATGAGCCGACGGTGGCGGACGGATCTGACGCCCCCGTATTGGAGGCCGACGAGGACGAGCGTCCGGAGACGCGATAACTGGCGTCGTTCCGCGGACTATCCGAGTCGAACCGCCGTGCCGTACGCGAGTATCTCAGCACCGCTTTCGGCGATCGAGGAGGTGGTAAAGCGGACGTTGACGACGGCGTCCGCCCCGAGCGCTTCGGCCTCCTGTACCATCCGCGCCTGTGCCTCGTCGCGGGCGTCGGTCATCAGTTCGGTGTACCCCTTCAGTTCGCCGCCTGCGAGGTTCCGAAGCCCCTGCGTGATGTCGCGGCCGACGTTGCGTGCGCGGACGGTGTTGCCCCGGACGACCCCCAGCGTCTCGACGACCTCGTGGCCGGCGACGGTATCGGTGTTGGAGAGCTGCATACCCCAACTTCTACGGGGCAGTAGATAAATGATCGACGCCGTCCGATCGACCGCAGCCGTGCGAGCGCGGGCCAACGGACGCCGACGGGCGGACCCTATATACGGCGAGCGGGACGAGGGACTGATATGAAATTCGACCACATCGGCATCGCGACCCGCGACGCCGCGAGGGCCGCCGCGACGTTCGAGGGGCTCCTCGATGCCCCCATCGCCCACGAGGAACGGTTCGAGGACCTCCGCGTTGTCTTCATAGAACTCGACGACGGGGGCTACTTCGAGCTGTTGGAACCGGTCGAGGGTGGAACGATCGATCGATACCTGGATCGTCACGGCCCGGGAATACACCACGTTGCGCTCGCGACCGACGATATCACAGGGGCGCTCTCGCGGGCCCGTGCGCTCGACATCGAACTCGTTGACGAGGAGCCCCGGCCGGGGGCGTGGGGCCATGAGGTCGCGTTCCTCCACCCGGGGTCGACGGGCGGCGTGCTCGTCGAGTTCGTCGAACACTGACGACGGATCGTCGCCCCGGCGACCGGCACCTCCAACGGCAGTCTACTCGGAGGGACTGAGCACCCGCCCAACGATGAAACTCGCCGGTCCGACGGCGAGCGCCACGGCGGCCGCCACGCCGAGCGGTTCGACCGTCGCCGCCGCCGGCAGCACCTCGACATACCGCGGCTCGATCGCCCGAAGCCCGACGGCGGCCGCCGGGCCATAAATAAGTACCGTACAGGGAATCGCCCCGGTTCCGTCCCGGGCGAGCCCGATCGCCCCGATCGCGGCGACGGCGACCGCGCCGCCGGCGAGCCACGCCGCGGCATCGCCGCCAAGGGTCGACTCGGCCTCGAAGGCGACGTAGGTGAGCGCGAACCCGACGGCGGCCCAAACGGTCGCCCGCTCGAAACCGTGAGCCCCGAATAACGCCGATCGCAGCGTCGATCCGCGGGGTGAGTCGTCTGCCGTCATCGTCGTGGCGTCGCCGCTCATTTCGGATTCGTCGCCCCGCGCCCCTCCCGGTCGGGCGTGAGCGAACCGTGTTCGTCTATCTCGCCGGTGACGATCCGTGTCGAGGAGATGCGCTCGCCGTCCTCGGCCGGGACGTGATCGACGACAACGATCTCGAGCGGGTCGTGGCCCCGCTCGGCACGTATCTCGTTTATCCGCTCGCCGCCATCGCGGGTCTCGGGGGAGACAATGAGGGCGTCGAACTGCGGTTCGACGGCGATGCCGGTCGGTTCGCTAAGCTCCCGGATCGTAAACGTCCGATCGTGTTCGGCGGCGAACCGCGGGAGCTCGGCTCGGAGGTCGCGCTCGCGTTCGTCGTACGGCCGGACGTAGCGCTCGACGTGACGGGTTCGAGGGGCGAGCTCGTCGGAGGTGAGCCCGATCGTCACGTCGCCGAGTTCGAAGGCCCGTTCGAAGAGCCTTCGGTGGCCGTCATGAATCGGATCGAACGTGCCACCGAGCGCGACGTTCATACCAGCCACTCGCGTGGCCGCACCTTAAAACGTCCCGAAGTGAGCCGATCAGCTCGGGCGGTCGTCGTCCTCGCCGTCGTCAACACCGTCATTCTCAGCATCCGCGTCGCCGTCTTCTTCTTCGTCTTTTCCATCATCCCTATCTTCTCCGCCTTCTCCACCCTCTCCATCTTCTCCGTCGCCGACCCCATCGACGGAGATCCGGACCGGGGAGGTGTCGCCATCACGCGATTCCCCACCGAGACGGCGGTCAAGGTTGAACACGGTGTTGAGCTCCCGTTGTACGTCGCCCACGACGCCCTGGACGAGTTCGCTCGGGGCGATCGCCTCGTACTCGTAGGGGTTGTTACCGGCCCCGCTCGACTCCCGCTTGCGGCGGGTCACCTTCCCCTCGTCGTGCAGCTCCGCGAGCGCCTCACGGACCGTGCTCGGGTAGAGGCCGGTGCCGTCGGCCACCTCGTCGCTCGTGCTGTCCGGGTGTTCCCGCAGGAAGACGTAGATCCGCGCCCGCGTCTCCGTGTCGAGCACCCACGAGAGGAGGTCGACGACGTTGTCATCGAACCCTTTGACGGCCCGGTCGGCCCCCTCACCGATCCGCTCGCGTGTCCGACGAAGTTCCTCACGCGTCCGCTCCCGCCGGGAGCCCTCGTCATCCGACTCGTCCGTGGTCATGATCGAAGGTGATGCGCGCGCGGTCAAAAGGGTTTCCCGTCGCTTTTGTGGCGACGGAACCGGGAGTTGCGCGGGAAGCGCCGGTCGACCGTTAGGGCCGAACGATCAAGTCCTCACGGAGGGCTGTCGCGCCCTCGGCGGCGTGGATCCGTCGCTGCCGATCGGCCCCGCTTTCCCCATCGAGGATCGTTCCCAGACCAGAGAGGTCGAGCCGGTCACACAGTCGGTCGACGGCCTCCGCCAACGGGACGGTCCCCTCCCCGTCACGGGTAATGAACGAGGCCTCGTGGCCGCGGCGGATCGCCCGCCACTTGTTCTCATCGAGGATCTCCCGCCGCAACGTCGTCGATGACTCGCCGTCCTCAAAGCGCTCGGCGAGATCGATGACGAGCGCGTGGACGCACTCCGCAAACGCCAGGGTACGTTCCGGGTCCCGCTGGGCGTCGGGCGCGCGCACCTCGACGGTCCCGTGGCCGGTATGCGGTCGCACGTCGAACCAGAGCTCGCCACGGTCCTCGATCGAGCCGTATTCGACCATGCGGCGCTCGTAGCGTTCGAACGCCGCGAAATCCTCGAAGGCCGACGGGACACCAGTGTTCGGGAGGTTCTCGAAGATCTTCGCCCGGGCGGAGGCGAGGCCGGTGTCGAAGCCGTTCCAGAACGGCGAGTTCGCCGACAGCGCCAACAGCACCTGACACTCCCAGCGGAGCTCGTTGGCGATCCACACCGCCTTGTCCGCGTCGTCGACGCCGACGTGGACGTGGAGCCCGGCCGTCGTGTTTCGATGCTGTGGATACTGGATGCGATCGAGCTGTGACCGGTACCGCGGCTTTTGTGCATGATCGAGTTGACGCCATCTCGCATCGGGGTGGAGCCCGGCGCTCGCGATCCGGTAGCCGTGTTCCGCCGCATGCGAGACGAGCGCTTCCCGGACCGTCGTAAGCGCTCCTTCCGCGTCAGTAAAGTCGTCGAGCAAGGGCGTCTGTGCCTCGATAGTGCATTTAAATAGCTCGTGGTCGAGCCCGCCCGGAATGGCCGCAGGCGGTTCGCTCCCGTAGACGAGCTCGTCGGTTCCGGACGTCGGGCGGCCCTCGGCGTCGACGATGAAGAACTCCTCCTCGATGCCGAGCGTTCCCATCCGGTCGAATGCGTCCCGCGAACCGAGTTCCATTACCGCCCCGTTGACCCCCGGCGGTCTTATAAGGTGTGAAGCCGGCCGCCCATGTCGGTAGTCGGATGACCGCCGTCACGTCCGCTTATCGGGGCGTCGCGATCACGCCCAGGTGATCCTCGTGATACGG
>PWGU01000178.1 GCA_003554605.1 Halorubrum sp. | reverse complement strand
GCGCGACGGGATTCGAACCCGCGATCGAGAGGTTAGGAACCTCTCGCCCTGTCCACTAGGCCACGCGCCCTCGAGGGAGAAAATCGTGTTCGGTCCTCACAGGTGGCAGTCGGTCACGATCGACCGCGCCGCCAGCCGATCAGGCGTTCTTTTCGGTCTCGGTCTCAGCGTCCGCCTCCTCGTCCGCGGCGTCGGCGACGTCCTCATCGTCGGCCGCATCGTCATCGTCGTTGTCCTTCTGCATGTTCTTCAGTTCGTCCTCGACCTCCTCGCGGCCCTTCTTGAACTCGCCCATCGCCTGCCCGGTCGACCGGGCGAGTTTCGGGATCTTGTTTGCGCCGAAGAGCAACACCAATACGAGTAGGATGATGAGGAGTTCGGGGCCCGCCGGAATGCCGCCGATCAGTGGAATCGCGCTTGCCATCTCTACTCCGTCGTACCCTTGTGGCAATTATAGTCTTTTTGCCTTTCGCGGCGAATCTCACCGCCATAGCCGCCTACATCGGGCTCGATCCCCCGTTGAGCCGCTTCCGTAACCAAAATGTTCTCTCGTGTGGTGGCGTTGGTATGGTCGATGTCGGCGACGACGCCCCACGATTCACCGCCTCGCTCGCACACGACGGGATCGAACCGTTCGATCTGGAGTCACACCTCGGGGACGGCCCGATCGTCCTCGCGTTCTACCCGGCCGCGTTCTCGAACACCTGTACTACGGAGGTCTGTACGCTTCGGGACGGGCTCGGCCGGTTCGAGGACGTCGACGCGACGGTTTTCGGCGTGAGCACCGATCTGCCGCACGCACAGGACGTCTTCCGCGCGAAACACGACCTCCCGTTCGGCCTTATCGCCGACCCGGATCACCACGCGATCGAGGCGTACGACGTCGTCGACGATGCGTTCGAGCCGCGTGGCGTGGAGGTGGTCGCCCGACGGGCGGTCTTCGTTATCGACAGCGACGGGGTCATCCGATACCGGTGGCTGGCCGAACACCCCGGAAAGGAGCCCGACTACGACGCCGTCGTCGAGGCGGTGGCGGACGCGGCGTGACCGGCCGAAGCCACGAACCGATATCGGGAGGACGTGACGTGAATGCGGCCACCGTTGTGCCCCGATTGCCGCTCCTGTCGCAGCGTTGAGGGTGCGTGATTCGCGGAGGGGTACCGCCACGGGTTAATCGGACGGTTGTTTTTATTTTCCGCTAAAAGGTTCTAGTTCGGGTTGCTTAATTCGACCTAATCGACCGATCGTTAGGATCCAAATCCAGCCGAATACGAAATAGCTTTCCTACGGGTAACGCATACTCGGGACAACGAGAGACAATTATGACCGAGATTCACCGTCGTCGTGGGGGAGGGATCCGCCCCACAGCACGCCGTGTTCCCGATCGGTGCGGCCTCGATCCGGGACCCGGACCGAACGGTTCGATCCAGGGGGCTGGGCACGACGCCAGGGGGTGGTCCGTGTGACCGGCATCGTCGTCCCGGTAAATCCATCCCGGACGCTGTCGGACACGATCGCCTACGCCGCCCGCGAGGCGGCCGCGACGGACGGCGAACTTCACCTCGTCCGGACGGCCCCCGGCTATTACGTCACCGGGGCTGCGCCGGCGGAGGTGCTCGCTCACTTGGAGGAGTCGGCCGCGATCGCCGAGAATGAAGTCGAAGATCTGGTCGTCCACACCGCGCCGCTCGGTGTCGATGTCTACGTCTCCGGCCCGGATGAACACGCCGAACTGCTCATCGAGTATGCGGAAGCGAACGGGGCCGACCGCGTCATCGTCGATCCCTCCTACTCGCCCGATGCGACGGCACCGGAACTCTACTCCATCGAACGCGTGTTTCGGGGGCTCCCGATCGCCTACGAACATGCGCTCGTTGACTCCCCGGGTCGGATCCCCAGCCGTGGGGAACTCATCCGCGGCGGGCTCATCGGTGCCGTCGCCTTCCTGTTTTATATCGCGCTCGGCGGGCCGACCTACCCGTTCGCGCTGGCGACCGGCCTCGTCACGGGGCTCATCGCCGCGGTCGTGCTCCGAAACGTCACGTTCGAGTCCACGCCGGATATCGGTTCGGGGGTTCGGATCGCCGCGCGTGGGGTCGTTTTCGTGCCGTTCCTCCTGTGGGAGATCGCGAAGGCCAACGTCCTGTTCGCCTACGTGGTTCTCCATCCGTCGCTCCCGATCGAGCCCCACCTCGACGAGGTCGAGATGGCGGTCGGGAGCGGACTGTCCGTTACCGCCGTCGCCAACGCTATCACCCTGACGCCGGGGACGCTCACCGTCGACGCAGACGGGCATCACCTGCTCGTTCACTCGCTTAACGGGACGGCGCGTGAGGACCTGCTGGACGGGTTACACGAAGGTGCCGTCCGGAACCTGTTTTATGGCTCCGCGGAGGGTGACCTTCCCGGGCCCGGCGAACGTGGAGATTACCACCCGATCGCCGGCCCGGCAGCGGTGACCGACGGCGGCGAGTCGCTCGACGATGGGGCGACGAACGAGCGGGAGAGCCCGGTCTCCGGTGCCGACTCGGAGGTGAGCCAATGACCGACCTCGCGAACACCGCGCTGCTCGCGGCGGCGGTCGTCACCGTCCTGCTCGGGCTGGTCGTGCTCTACCGGGTCGTCGTCGGGCCGACCACCCAGGACCGCGTCGTCGCGGTCAACGTGGTCGGAACGACCATCGTGATGGTACTCGCGCTGCTTTCGGCCGGCCTGGATCGACCGGAGTATCTCGACATCGCCATCGTGTACGCGCTTCTCAACTTCGTGTTGAGTCTGGTCGTCGGCCGGGCGACCTATGACGCCGAGGGGGTGAGTTGGCGATGGTCCTGAGTGGACTCACCACGCCGCTCGTCATCCTGTTCGCCGCCATCGGGGTGTTCTTCACGCTCGTCGCGGCCGTCGGCGTGATCCGCCTCCCGGACGTGTACTCGCGTTCACACGCGGCGACCAAGGCCGACACCCTCGGGGCGGGCTTTTCGATCGCCGCCGCGGCGCTGTATTTCGGCACGGCGGGGGAGGTGTTCCGTGCGGCGGTGCTCGTGGCGTTCGTATATTACACGAACCCCACGGCGGCCCACGCGATCACCCGCGCCGCCTACAGCCAGGGTGTGCCCGTCTGGACGACAGGCGATGAGAAGGATGGGGGTGACCGATGAATCCGCTTGAGATCGCCCTGGTTGCGTTCGTGATCACCGGCGCGCTCGTGCTCCCGCTCACCCGCGACCTCGTCGGAGCCATCGTCACGTTCGCGGTGTTGACGCTCGGGACGGCCGTCATCTGGGTGTTGCTCGCGGCCCCCGACGTGGCGCTCATCGAGGCCGCCGTCGGCGCGGGGGTCATCTCCGTGCTGTTCGTCATCACGGTGGTGAAAACGACCGGATTCAGGGACGCGGACGACGAGATCGAATCCGACAGGCGGTTCCGCCCGATAAGCCTGCCGACGTTGGCGCTCGTCGGCGCGCTCGCGGTCCCGCTCGGATACGCGTTCCTCGCGCTCGATCCGGTCGGGGCGGCGGACGCGCCGGCGGTCTCGGGGACGTTCCCGACCGGCGAGCGGACGCCGTATGCGTTCTACATCGAGGAGTCGCTCGAACAGACCGGCTTCCCGAACGCCGTGGTGGCCGTGCTCGTCGTCTATCGTGGGCTCGACACGCTCGGTGAGCTGATCGTTGCCTTCGCCGCGGCGGTGAGCATTCTGATCGTCCTCGGACGGGAGGACCTGCTATGAGCGACGGGAAACCCGTCGAGGCCCCTTCACGTGAGCGATCGGACGTTTCCGGGAGCCCGGTCGTTCGAACCGCCTCACGCACGGTGACGCCGTTCGTCATCGCGTTCGGGGTGTACCTCACCCTGTTCGGGACGAGCCTCCCGGGCGGGGCGTTCCAGGGCGGCGTGGTGATGGCCACCGTGGTCGTCCTCGTCGCGATGGCGTTCGGGTTCACCCCGACACAGGCGTGGCTCGACGAGCGCGCGCTCGCCGGGCTGTTCGTGCTCGGGGCCGCCATCTTCGGGGCGGTCGCGTTCGGGGCGGTCGCACTCGGCGGGGACGTGTTGGAGCTGTTCGTCTTCCCGCTGTCGGTCGAGAACATGGTGAAACTAGTCGAGGTCGCCATCGCCGCGCTGGTGACCGGTGTCGTCATCGGCCTGTTCGTCTGGCTGGCTGACGGCGTTCACGGGGGGAAATCCACATGATCGAAGCCTATCACTACTACTTCGCGTCGTTCACGCTGTTTTTGGTCGGCATGTACATGATGATCGAGAACCCGAACCTGATCCGGAAGATCATCGGGCTCAACCTCTCACAGGTGGCGGTCTACCTGATGTTGGTCACCGTCGGCTACGTCGACGGGGCCTCACCGCCGATCCTGAGTCCAGGGTTCGAGGAGCCACACGCCAACCCGCTGTTACACGTGCTCGTGCTCACCGCCATTGTGGTCGGGGTCGCGCTCACGGCGTTGGCGCTGGCGCTCACGATCCGGCTGTATAAGGAGTTCGGCACGCTGGATGCCCGCGAAATAGAGGCCGCCATCGCGGCCGACGAGACCGGGGGTGGGGGCGATGACTGACGTCGCGCTCGCACAGGCGACCGTCGACTCATGGCGCCCGGCGCTCGTGTTGCTCGTGCCGCTCGTCGGCATGGCGCTCATCTTCCTCTCGAAGGACCGCCCGAACGTCCGGGAGGCGTGGACGTTGCTGTCGGCGGTGGCGATGTTCGGCGTCGTCGCCAGCATGGTGCCCGGCGTGCTGGAGGGGCAAGTCTACGAGGCGAACTTCGGCGAGTTCGTGCTCGGCATCGACATGGCGCTTCGCGCGGACTCGCTCGGGATGATCTTCGCGTTGGTCGCGAGCGGGCTCTACGTCGTGACCGGCCTCTACAGCATCGGCTACATGCGCGGCCACGACGAGCCGTTCCAGACGCGCTTTTTCGCGATGCTGCTCGCCAGCGTCGGCGCGGCCCTCGGCGTCGCGTTCGCGGCGAACGTCTTCGTGCTGCTCGTCTTCTATGAAATCCTGACGCTCGCGACGTACCCACTCGTCGCACACGACGAGTCGAAGGAGGCGCGGACGTCGGGGTATAAATACCTCGCCTATGCGCTCTCGGGCGGGCTCGCCGTCTTCGGTGGGATGGTCGTCGTCTTCGTGTTGACCGGGAGCATCGAGTTCACCCGCGGCGGCATCGAGGGGCTCTCGACGCTCGCCGCCGAGGACCCATGGATCGCCCGTGCGGCCTTCGCGCTGATGGCGGGCGGCTTCGCGGTGAAAGCCGGCGTGATGCCGGTGCACGCGTGGCTCCCGAGCGCGATGGTCGCACCGACGCCCGTTTCCGGACTCCTGCACGCGGTCGCGGTCGTCAAGGCGGGCGCGTTCGGCGTCGCCCGCACCGTGATCGACGTGTTCGGTCCCGAGACGGTCGCGGCGATCGGCATGGGCGTTCCGCTCGCGATACTTGCCGGAACGACGATCATCGTCTCCAGTCTCTTCGCCTTGCGACAGGACAACCTCAAGGCGCGGTTGGCGTACTCCACCATCGCCCAGCTCTCATACATCGTCCTCGGGATGGCGCTGCTCGCGCCCGAGGCGCTCATGGGTGGGCTCCTTCACATCCCCGCACACGCGTTCGCGAAGCTCACGCTGTTCCTCTGTGCGGGCGCGCTGTACGTCCAACTGGAGGTGAAATACATCAGCGAGATGCCCGGGATCGCGAGGCGCATGCCGGTGACGATGACGGCGTTCGCGCTCGGCAGCTTCAGCATGGCCGGGATCCCGATACTCGCCGGCTTCGTCAGCAAGTGGCCCCTCCTCTGGGGCGGCGTCGACGGCGGCAACCTGCTGGTCGTCGCCGTGTTGGTCACCTCCGGCGCGCTCAACGTGGCGTACTTCTGGCCGATCATCTTCACGGCCTTCTTCGAGACGGCCGACGAACACGGCGGGAAACCCGTCCTGTTGAGTCCGTTCGGCGGACGGGACGCTCCGGCGGTCGCAGACGAGATCCGACCCGACGGGGGTCGCGTCGGCGGCGAGGATGACGAGGCTAACGAGGCTGACGACATGGAGGAAACCGACCACGATGCTGGCGATGATGACCACGACGCCAACGACACCAACGACGCTCACGACACCGATGACACCCACGATAACGACGAGGAGAGCCACAACGATCATGACGGCGAGCACGACGGCCACGGACACGGCCACCACGTCGAGCTTCCCCCGGCGGACGGCTGGGAGCGGCCGGCGGGCCGGTTCCGTGAGACGACGCCGCTCATGCTCGTCCCGCTCATGACGACGGCGACGCTCATGCTGCTCTTCGGGACGGTCCCTGACTCGATGATCTTCTTCGATCTGATCCGTGACGTCGTCGAGGCGTCCGGTGCCGAGGGGGTGGTCGGGCGATGAACGAACTACTCGCGATCCCGCCAGCGCTCCTTGCGGCAGCGGCGTTCGTGGCGACGCTCGTCCTTCCACGACGTGAGGGCCACGCGGCGGCCGTCGTGTTGCTCTCGGCGGTCGTCGGCTGGGCGATCCTCGTTCCCGAGGGGACGGGGCCGACGGCGACGTTCCTCGGGTTCGAGGTGCTCCTCTTACAGGTCGACCAGTTCACCCGCCTGATGGCGATCATCTTCGGCGGGTTCGGCGCGTCAGCGGTCGCGTACGCCTACTTCGCCGGGGCCTCCTCGCGGCACCTGCTGTGGGGGCTCGGCTACGTCACCGCCTCCTTATATACCGTGATGGTCGGCGACTGGCTCGCGCTGATCGTCGGCTGGGAGGCGATGGCGATCACCGCCACGGTCTTCATCTGGTACTCGGGCGGGGCGGCCGTGCGTGCCGGCTACCGCTACGCGCTCGCACACGCCATCGGCGGTAGCCTGCTGCTCGGTGGGCTCGTGCTCTATCTCGTTTCGGTCGGGCCAAGCGCGACGGCGCTTCATTTCGCCGGGACGAACGTCCACGGCTTCGAGGTCGCCCTCGGCGGGATGTCGGTCTCGCTCGCCGCCCTGCTGGTCGGCGTCGGCATCGGGCTGAACGCCGCGATCATCGGCTTCCACAGCTGGCTGCCGGACACCTATCCGGCACCGCACGTGGCGACGTCGGTCTTTTTGGCGTGTTATACGACCAAAACCGCCGTCTACGCCGCCTACCGTGCCTTCCCCGAGGGCAACATCGTGCTCGCGTACATGGGCGGCGCGATGGCGATCTACGGGGCCGCCTACGCGCTCGCCCAGAAGGACATGCGCCGGCTGCTCTCGTATCACATCCAGGGACAGGTCGGCTTCATGCTGGCCGGCATCGGGGTCGGCACCTCGCTCGCTATCGACGGCGCGTTCGCCCACCTGTTCAACCATATCCTGTATAAGGGACTGTTGTTCATGGCCGCCGGCATCATCATCATCAAGGTCGGCAAACAGAGCCTCGACAAGTTCGGCGCGGCGGGCACCTCCGCTCCGATCGCGTTGGTGCTGTTCCTCGTCGGGGCGCTCTCCATTTCGGGCGTCCCCGGCTTCAACGGCTTCGTCAGCAAGGGGCTGCTCACCGAGGCGGTGATCCGGGAGGGACTGACCACGCTCGAATGGATCCTCTATATCGGCAGCGTCGGAACGTTCGCGTCGTTCATCAAATTTGGCTACTTCGCGTTCGTAGACGGCGACTCCTTCGAGATGCCCGATGCGGACCTCGGGCATGCCGTGGTTGGCGGCGCGGTGGCCGCCTCCTGTGTGGCGCTCGGGCTGTTCTATCAGCCGCTGTATGCCATCCTGCCGTCCGGGGGAGGATACGATCCCTACACGACACAGAAGTTCATCCAGACCGCGGCGCTCGCGGGCGGGGGAGCCGCCGTCTTCTTCCTCGGGAAGCCGATCCTCGGTCGCCTTCACGGGGGCATCGACGTGAACCGCGCCCACGACCCGGTCGCCTTCTACGGCACCCGAGCCGTGTCCGGCGGCATCGGCGGCGTCTACAACGCCGTTGACCGTCGGGTCGTCTCGGGCGGGTGGTCGCTGGTCGCGGCGGCGGCGACGCCCTCGAAGACGATCAGGGGGGCCCTGCCCGAATCGCTCCATGAGCGATACGACGATCGGCTCCGGGCGATCCCCGGAAAGACCGGGGCGAAACTGGGTATCGGCTATACGATCTACGTGACCGCGGGCGTATTAGCGCTCGTGTTGGCCCTTGCGCTGTTCCTCTAACAATGACGGGTAGTATCTCTTATCACCGGACGGACGGACGTGGCGGGGCGTTCCCGCCGACGAGCATCGACGGACACGGCCCCGTTTCGGTGGGCCGTGACACCCGCGACACCCCGGAGGTGACCCGCGTATGAGCGAGTTCGAATGGCTCGTCGGCGCGGTCGTCCTCCTGCCGCTTTTAGCGTCGGTGTTGCCGGTGGCTGCCAGCCTGAAGTGGAAACAGGTCGGCTGGTCGCTCGCGGCCATCACGACGGCGGCGACGCTCGGACTCGCGCTGGCGGTCGCACGGATCGTTCACGAACACGGAACCATCGCGTACGTCATCGCCGGCATCGGCGAGCGCTCGTTCGGGATCGAGTTCTACGTCGACGAGTTCTCGATGCTCGTCGTGTTGCTCACGCTGCTCATCAGTCTTGGCGTCCTCGTCTACACCCGCATCGGCGGCCCCCGTGGGAACTTCTTTTATGCGGGGTTCCTGCTGCTCGTCGGGGGGATGCTCGGCGTCGTCTTCACGGGCGACGTGTTCAACCTGTACGTCTTCTTGGAGATCATGGCGATCTCCTCGTACGCGCTCGTCTCCTCCTCGAAGTACCGCTGGTCGACCTACGCGGCGTTTAAATACCTTCTCGTGGGGACGGTCGGGGCGTCCTTTTATCTCCTCGGCGTCGCGCTCATCTTCGCGGCGACGGGGACGCTCAACATGCAGGACCTGGCGATCCAGATCGAAGCCGCCGGCTACACCGACCCGGTCGTCATCACGGCGTTCGCGCTCATGGCCGTCGGGCTGGCGGTGAAAATCGCGCTGTTCCCGGTCCACACCTGGCTGGCGGACGCCCACGCCTCCGCGCCGGACGGGATCAGCGCGGTGATCTCCTCGCTCATGCCCGCGGTCGCGGTGTACGCATTCGCGCGCATCCTGTTTACGGCGTTCACGCCGGGGTTCCTCGACGCGAACCCGATCATCGCGGAGATCCTGCTCGTCGGCGCGCTCGCGAGCCTCTTCGCCGCGAGCCTCTTCGCATTGTTACAGGAGCACATCAAACTCGTGTTGGCGTACTCGACAGTCTCACAGTTCGGGCTGATATTCATCGGGATCGCCGTCGCGAACGAGACGGCGGTATTCGGATCGATGTTGCAGATCTTCGGTCACGGCGTCGTGAAGGCCTCGCTGTTCATCCTGGCCGGGATGTTCGCGCTTCGCTTCGGCGGGATCCGGACCGTCGACGAGTATGCCGGCCTCGCCAAGCGCGCCCCGGTGATGGCGGGGATGTTCGCCGTCTTAGGCATCTCGATGATCGGCCTCCCGCCGACGGTCGGCTTCGTCGGCAAGTGGTACATCGCGCTCGGCGCATTCGAGGCGGGCCACGCGCTCGTCGCCGGATTGGTGCTCGCTTCCACCCTGCTCTCTGCGGGCTACATCCTGCCGTTCATCAACCGGATCTACTTCCACCCGTTCGCGGGGGAGGACGTCGATCCGGCGGCGATCACGAAGGGAATGCTCATCGCCGTCGGTATCGGTGCAGCCCTCGGACTCACGCTCGGGTTCTTCTCCGCCGAGATTCAGGGGCTGATCGAGAGCGCCGTGACGGACCTGCTGCAGGGCTGACGGACCCGCTGCAGGGCTGACGGACCCGCTGCAGGGCTGACGGACCCGCTGCAGGGCTG
>PWGU01000100.1 GCA_003554605.1 Halorubrum sp. | reverse complement strand
GGGAGTTCGAACCGTCGCTCGTCGGCCGGAACCCCGTCGCGTGCGGGGCGTCGGAGGGTGAGAGCCGTCGGGGTCGCATCGCCCGGCCCGGCGAGTTCGTAGCTCGCCCGAAGACGGTGGATCGCGGGCTCACTCTTGCCGTTGACGTAACCGCCACCGCCGGAGACGGACGCCTCGGCGGGGTCGACCCCGGCGCGGACGAACGCGTACGTCCGGTCGCCCTGGAGCGCCCCGTTCGTCCCGACCATCGCCCGCCTGAGCGACATCCCGTCGAGCGACTTCACGGGATACGCGATGAGGTCGCCGATGCGTGTCATGGAGGCTCTTTTGTCGGCACCGTATAAAAGCGGTCGTGGGGACCGGGTCGCGGCTGTTGGACGCGGCCGAACGGGCGCTCAGTAGCCCGCGAGCGGGTCGTCCAAATCGATCTCGCCGGCGTCGATCGCGGCCTCGACCTCGCGGGCGGCGGTGACCATGTTCTTCGTCTTGCCGTAAGCGACCTCCCGCGGAAGGAGCTTCAGCCCGCAGTCGGGCGAGACGGTGAGTTTCTCGGGCGGCACGATACGGAGGCCCTGCAGGATGTTTTCCTTGATCTCCTCGACGCTCTCCACCTCGGCGGTGTGCGCGTCGGTGACGCCGAGCGCGAGGTCGGGCTCGAACTCGGGATCTTCGAAGACCGGGACCTGCTCGTAATCGCCGTTACAGAGTTCCACGTCGAACTCGTCGATCGGGTAGTCGTTGATCTCGGGGTAGATCCGCGAGTAGTCCCCATAACAGACGTGCAGGCCGATGCGGATCTCCTCGGGGATCCCCGAGACGATCCGTTCGAGCGCCTCGCCGACGATGGCGTGGTCCTCCGGCGTCGTCGCCAGCGCGGGCTCATCGATTTGGATGTAGCGTGCGCCGGCCTCGACGAGCTTTTCGACCTCCTCGTTCACGAGGTCCGCGAGGTCATAGACCAACTCCTCCGTCGAGGGATACGCCTCGTTGAACGCCCAGAAGCCGAGGGTGTACGGCCCCGTGATGGGTACCTTCACCGGACGGGAGGCGACGTTCGAGGTGAACTCGAACTCGTCGACGAGCCACGGTTCGTCGTAGGTGACCTCCTCGACGACGCTCGGTTTGTCGAAGTAGTTGTGTCCCCACACCTTCACCGGGCCGTTGAAGTCGTAGCCGGGGATGCGCTCGGCGAAGAACTCGACCATCTCGTTGCGGCGCATCTCGCCGTCGACGACCGTGTCGAGGCCCGCGCGCTCGTGTTCGTCGGTGATGATCCGGCAGGCGTCGTCGTGCGCCTCGCCGAGGTGGGCCTCGTCGAACTTCGATTCCGGATCGTCGACGAGTTCGTCGGCACGGTTCAGCCACTTCGGCTTCGGGTAGGAGCCGACGACGGTCGTCAACAGGAACGAGTCGTTCGGGTGGTCGTTCGGGCGGAACTGCTCGCGGTTCTTCTCGGGATTTCGGGCCATTAGTCGATCACCTCCGTCGCCGCGGCGAGCGCGGCGAGCTTCTCGGTCGCCTTGTTCGAGGGCAGATGGAACAGTTCGGTGTTCGCCGTGAGATACGTCGTCTCGAAGGACTCGACGGGGACCTGCGCTTCGAACCACTCGACGCGTTCGGCGATCGTTCCCGGCTCCTCGACGAGCGTGTTCTGCCCGTCGACGAGCCCGAGCGCCAGCGAGTCGGTCGAACCGTACTCCTGGACGTTATATACGGTCGCGTCGCGGTCGCCGGCGACGAGGTCGAGCCCAAGTGCGTCCGCGCCCGCCTCGTCGACGAGGTGCGCGTAGAGCTTCTCGTCCAGTGCGCCCCAGTAGGTGTGCACGACGACCTCGGCGTCGGTCGCCTCCGCGACCGTCCGGATCGCCTCCGTGGCCCGCTCCTCGGTGTCGGTCTCCGGCGGGTTCTCGATGAGCGACGGTTCGAGTAAAAAGAGCGTCTCGTGTGCGGGGAACGCCTCGACCTCCGCGGCGAGGAACTCGGCGACCGCGGCGAGGAACTCGCCCTCGTCGCCGTAGTATTCGTCGCTCGCGAGGTCCGCGAGCGAGTAGGGCCCGGGCAACACCGCCTGCAGCGGGGCGTCGCCCGCGAGGACGTCGGTGGCCGCCTCGAGGTCGGCGGCGACGTCGCCCGAGTGGGTCAACTCGCCGACGACACGGGGGTCGCGGTAGAAGTTGTTGTTGTCGTAGTAGCGGACGATCCCGCCCGTCTCGACGTTGTCGTGGATCGTCAGCGGGTGGGCGATCATGTCGTCCCAGCGGCCCTGGCCCTCAACGACGCGGTCGAGGCCGGCGTCGAGTTGGTGGTCGATCAGCTCACCGCGAACCTCGTCGTACGTCTCCGTGATCTCTGACCCCTCATCGCCGCTCAGGAGGTCTCCCTTCTGGTGGCCTTTGAGGTCCGAAAGCGTCCGTTTCGCCCAGTCCGGGAGTGGATATAGTCCCGGCGTGGTCGCGACTCGTTCAGTCATCACCGACGCTTCGGTATGCTGTTGTATAATATTTGCGAACCGTATTGATGCGTGTAGGTTATTCTACGGCCCGATCGAACCGGACGACGCTTAACGTCTCGAACGGGAACGACTCCTCGAGGATGACTTCGTGGGAGAACCCCGCGTCCGCCGCGAGTCCGATCACCTCCTCGTAGCCGGTGAGCGAGGAGACGAGCAGGACGACGCTCCCGCCGGGTGCGAGCACCCGGCCGGCATCGGCGAGGAACGGTTCGATGAGCTCCCGCCCGGATTCGCCGCCCGAGAGCGCGCGCTCCATCCAATCGTCCCACTCGTTGTCCGGGTCGGTCGGCAGGTACGGGGGGTTGAAACAGACGACGTCGAAGGCGTCATCGCGGAAAGGGTCGAGCAGGTTCCCGAGCACGGCCTCGACACCCCGCCCCCGAGCCTCCCGTGCCGCATGGGGGTTGACGTCGCTGCCGACGGCCCGGACGCCGCACCGCTCGCGGATCCTGGCGGCGACCCATCCTGAGCCCGTGCCGACCTCCAGCACTCGGTCGGGGCTTACCGCTTCCCCGCCCGCGCGCTCGCGGACCACCTCGACGGCGGCCTCCGCGAGCAACCCGGAATCCTCAGCCGGCTGGTAGACGTCGACGTCGAGCCCGCGTCGCTCGGCGAGATCGGTCATCGGCGTCCTCCGTCGCCCCCGTCGTTCCCGCCCGAGCCATCGGTTCCACCGTCGCCGCGGGGTGGCTCCCCGGCCCGTTTGGCCCGCGTCGGATCACGGCCCACCGAGGAGTCGAGTTGCACGCCGAACTCCGATTCGCGCGCCGACAGCGTCTGTTGTGGGAAGGGGATGGTGATGTCGGCCTCCTCCAGCCCGGATTTGATCGCGCTCATCGCGGCCGTCTGTGTCCGCCAGCGCTTTCGCATGCTCGGTTCGGTGATCCAGTAGCGAACGCCGAGAACGACCGCGGAGTCCGCGAACCGTTTCGTCACCACGTCGGGCTCAGGCATCCGGGCGATCCCGTCGATTTCACGGACCGAATCGCGGATCGTCGCGCCCGCACGGTTGATGTCGGCGTCGTAATCCACGCCGACCTCGATCTCGACGCGCAAACGGTTCCGCTTGGAGCGGTCGATGACCGGCCGCGCGCGCACCTCGTCGTTCGGGATCGTGACGACCTCGCCGTCGAAGGAGCGAAGCCGCGTGTTGATCACCGAGATCTCCGTCACCGTCCCCTCGTGGTCGCCGATCGAGACCCAGTCGCCGACCTCGAAGGGTCGGGAGAACATCAGCACGAACCCCGCAAGCACCGCGCCGAGCGTCTGTCTCGCGGCCATCCCGACCACGATCCCGAGGAACCCGGCCCCGACGAGGAGGCTGCCGACGTTGTCGGTAAAGAGGCCGATGATGACGAGCACGACGAGCGTGTAGACGCTCACCTGCAGGGTACGCAACAGGATCTCCTCCTGATGTTCGGAGATCGCCGTGCTCTCCATCGACAACTCGCGGATGACCCCACCGAGGAAGTCCGTCACCGCGTACGCGCTGGCGAGCAACACGACCGCCAGGACGACGTTCGAGAGCTGATCGGCGATCGCAGCGTTCTCCAAGGCGTTTACGAGCGCCCCGCCCATCCCCCAGACGGCAAGCACCGCGAGCACCGCGAGCGCCGTCGTTCCCGCGACCGTCGTCGACAGCAACAGCCGCCGTTTGGACGACAGATCCTCGCTTCGGGCTTTGAGCCGGCCGCTCACGAGTCGAACCGCGATCATGACCGCCAGCGCCACGAGCGAGAGGGCGATCCGCTGTAGGTTCCCGCTCGCTAGCTGCTCGATTGCAACGAGGGTGTCCGTGATAAGGGGGGCCGCTGCCGCGCTCGGAAGTGCTGCCACGGTCATCTCATCCCTCCGGCGAGCCGTGCGCCCGGGCCAGTTCCGCGAGCGCCGCGAACGCCGCCGGATCGAGATCGCCGGGCCGTTGCCCGAGCAGCGCTTCCTCGGCAACGTCGACGACGGCGTCCGGGTCGGCGAGCCCGGAGATGTGGCCGGTGTTTCGGATCGCGTTTCGGACCGTCTTTCGTCGCTGGGTAAAAAGCGCCTTCACGAACCGGAGGAAGAACGCCTCGTCGCCGACCTCGTAGTCGGGCGTCCGGGGCGTACAGCGGACGATGGCGCTCTCGACGGCCGGCTGGGGGTCGAACGCCTCCTTCGGGACGTGCTCGACGAGTTCGACGTCGGCGTAATGCCCCGCCGAAACCGAGAGCCGACCGTACTCGCTCGTTCCCGGGTCGGCAACCATCCGTTCGGCGAACTCCCGCTGGAACATCAACACGAGCGGCTTACCGGCCGGCAGCAGCCGGAAGGCGATCCCCGAGGAGACGCCGTATGGGAGGTTGGCGACACAGGCGGTAAACGGCGGCAGGTCCACCGACAGCGCGTCGCCTTCGATCACCTCCAAGGAGCCGTCCGCGACCGCCTCGGCGAACTCATCGCGAAGGAACGCCGCGAAGTCGGGGTCGCGCTCGACGACCGAGAGCCGATTCGGGGTGGCCGGATCGGACCCCGGTGTGTCCGCGATGGTCGCGAGCAGCCGATCGGTGAGCGCCCCCGCGCCGCCGCCGATCTCGAGGAGGTGGGTGCAGTCGGTTCCCTCGGGGAGATACGTCGGGATGCGGTCGAGCACCCGGTCGTCGACGAGGAAGTGCTGGTCATGGGTGGGGTTCGCCCGCGTCCCCGCGCGGCGGGCCAACGCGTCCGGATCCCGGTTCCCGTACCGGACTCCGTTCCCACGAGCGCCTCCTCCCGAGCGATCAGTCATTATCGGGCGTACAGGTCGATTCCGGGTAAACCCTCGTTTTTTCGAGCGAGCGCCGCGCGGGGCGGCGCGCTCGGCACCGAACCGGACAGCGTCGGCGGCTCAGTAGTGCCACGGATACTCCCTGAACGCCGGCTCGCGCTTTTCGAGGAAGGCGTCGCGCCCCTCGGCGGCCTCCTCGGTCATGTACGCGAGCCGGGTCGCCTCGCCGGCGAACACCTGCTGGCCGACCATGCCGTCATCGGCGAGGTTGAACGCGTACTTCAACATCCGCATCGCGGTCGGCGACTTGCGGGTCATCTCGTCGGCCCACTCAAGCGCGACGGACTCCAACTTCTCGTGGGGGATCGACTCGTTGACCATCCCCATCTCCTCCGCCTCCGCCGCCGTGTAGGTCTTTCCCCTGAAGAACACCTCGCGCGCCTTTTTTTGTCCGACCTGTCGGGCGAGGTATGCGGACCCGAACCCGCCGTCGAAGGAGGCCACGTCCGGGTCCGTCTGGAGGAACTTCGCGTGATCGGCGCTCGCGAGCGTTAAGTCACAGACGACGTGCAACGAGTGTCCCCCGCCGACGGCCCAGCCCGGGACGACGGCGACGACCGGCTTCGGCATGAACCGGATCAGCCGCTGGACCTCGAGGATGTGGAGCCGACCGGCGCGCGCCTCACGGACGAGGTCGTCGTCCTCGGAGCCCGCCTCGTCGCCGTCGCGGTACTCGTAGCCGGAGTCGCCGCGCACCGACTGGTCGCCGCCCGAACAGAACGCCCAGCCGCCGTCCTTCGGGGAGGGTCCGTTTCCCGTGAGAAGCACGCAGCCGACGTCGGCCCGCTTGCGGGCGTGATCGAGGGCGGCGTAGAGTTCGTCGACCGTTCCCGGCCGGAACGCGTTGCGCACGGCGGGCCGGTCGAAGGCGATCCGGACCGCGGGCACGTCGACCGCGCGGTGATAGGTGATGTCGTCGAACTCCTCGGTGACGGGTTCCCACGCGTCGGGGTCGAAGATCTCCGAAACCATGCTCGGAACCTCGGTCCCGCGGGGTATGAATCGTCCGACGTGGGCGGCGGGATCTTCGAGATGGGTTCTACGGGATGGGTTCTACGGGATGGGTTCTACGGGATGGGTTCTATGGGATGGAACCGTCGAGTTCGGGTTCGGAAGCGAGGCACATCCGATGGTCGGCCGGAGGGCTACACGGGTCGAAACGTCGAAAAAGCGGGGATGACGGCCGGTTTAGGCGTAGCGTTCGAGCTCAGGGCGGTCGAGGTCCTCAAGGACCTCGGCGGCGACCGTCGAGAGGAACGACTCGCCCTCGGGGGTGAGGCGGCGGCCCTCGCCGGAGGCGGTCGAGACGAGGCCGTCCTCCTCCAACGCCTGCAGCGAGGCGCGGATGAGCTTCCGCGAGCCCGCGGAGTGCTCGCCTGGGCGGACGGAGTAGCGGTTGGAGCCGCGCTTTTTCGTCCCGTACTCGGTCGCGAGCCGCTCGATGCCGATCGGCTCGCTCTTTGCGACCTTGCGGAGGAGACTCGCCGATCGGACGTACCAGAAGTCGTCCTGTTCGGGGGGGAGTTCACGACCCTCGCCGCTTTTCGCGAAGGCGACCCAGTCGGGCTCGTCGATCCGGTCCTCAAGTCGTGCGGCGACCTCCTCGATGAGGGCGTCCGCCGGCACGTCGTAGATGGTAGCCATTGGGAGAAGTTCAGCCTTGCGTCGTTTAAACCCATCGTATTCGGGAGGTGCCGTGTGACCCGTTTTCACGGCGTCTATCCTCGTTCTCCGTGCCCTGATCTATACCCGGCCAGTGGCGATTCAGCCTCAGCTGCTCGCCTCCGCGGCGTCGAAGACGAACGCGCCATCGTCCTCACGCAGTTCGAACCGGTCCAGTTCGGCGACGAGCGTCTCCGCGCCGTCGCGTAGCGATTCGAGCTCCGTCGCGATCCCCTCGATGTCCTCGGCGGTCCGCTCGGCACCGTCCGCGACCGTATCGCCCGTCTCCGCGAGCGCCCGTGCACGGTCCGCCACGTCACCGATCGTCGAGGCGACCTCGGTCGCCGACGCGGCACCGTCGTCCGTCGCGTCCGCGACCTCACCCATCGAGTCGTCGAGCCGGTCCATGGCCTCGGTCACCGTTTCGAAGGTCCTCCCGGCCTCGGAGACCCGCGTACGGCCGTCATCGACGGAGGATCGGAGCTCGCCGATGTCCGTTCGAACCGCCGTCACATCCGAAAGCGTCCGGTCGACGTTCTCGCCGATCGTCGCGGCGTGCGTCTGGGTGCGGTCCGCGAGGGCTTTGACCTCCTCCGCGACGACGGCGAAGCCGGCCCCGACCCCACCGGCGTCTGAGCCGCCCGATTGTCCCTCCGCGCCCGCATGCGTGTCGCCACCGTTCCTCGACGACCGCGTCGCCACCGACCCGCCACCGGCGCGAGCGGCCTCGATACCCGCGTTGAGCGCGAGGATGTTCGTCCGGTCGGCGATGCCCTCGATGGCGGCGGTGGTGTCCTCGACGGCGTCCATCCGGTCGTCCATCGACTCGACGAGGTCGACGACGGTACCGACGCTTTCCTCGACGGTATCCATCACCCCCACCGCCTCCCGAAGCTCGGCTTCCGCGTCGTTCGCGATCTCCGCGGTCCCCGTCGCCTCCGTCGCCACGGACTCCGCGCTCGCGGCGATCTCCTCGATCGTCGCGGAGAGCTGGCCCATCTCGCCGCCGGCGGTCTCGAGCGCCGTCGCTTGGTCCCGCAGCCGCTCGGAGAGGTCACGGACCTCCCGTGCGCTCTCACGCTGCGTCTCGCGGAGCGTTTCGGCGCGGGAGTGTACCGAACCGGTCGTCGACTCCACGTCGACGGCGAACTGCCGGAGTTGGGTGACGACTGCGGAGAGGTCCTCCGTCATCGACCCGTAGGCGTCGCTGAGTTGGCGGATCGCCTCCACGTCGCTGTCCCGTGGCGGATCCACGGTGAGGTCGCGGTCGGCGACCGCCGCGAGCGCGTCCGCGAGGACCCCCGCTTCCGAGCGGAGGGTTTCATTGAGCGTCGTGACCTGCTCGCGCTGCGCCTCCGCCTCCTCACGGGCGCGTTCGACCTCGGCCTGTTTTCCCTCCAGTTCGTCGAAATCGGCCTGTCGATCATCGAGGTCCTGATGGGTCGCCTCCAGCGACCGCCAGTGGAAGAGGATCGCCACCGCGAGACCGGCAACGAAGACCCCGTGGATCACGCCCCAGGCGATCGGGTGGTTCATCGCGGCCGGGTGGTTGTAGACGTGTATCCCGGTGGCCATTCCGAAGAGGCTGTGTTGGAGGACGACATAGAGGATCGCCACCGCGAAGGGGACCCAGTCCTCATACAGCGCGACGACGCCCACGCCGACGAAGTAGAGGAAGTGTGCCTCGATGTAGCCGCCCCAAAAGTACGCGAGGACGGCCGCAACCGACATGAACGCGAGCGACGCGAGCGTCGATCGGATACGATCGGGAAGCGCCGGAACCGCCGAGACCGCGGCGAGCGCTCCGACGACCCCCACCCCCACGATGGCGTGTACGAGCGGGATTACGGGAAACTCCGCCCCGGTGAACGTGCCGGTCCCCTCGAACCGGCTGAGAAGAAACAGGATCGGAAGCTGTGCGAAGATTCCGAGAAGGATCATCCGATGACGGCGTTCGAAATCGCGTTCATCGACGCGCTGACCGTCCGGGATCGCCCGGATGAACGCGGCGAACTCGGCAGCGATTCCGCCACCATCCGCTGTACGTACTGAGGACATATACCGGAGGAATGTGAGATCAGGAATATACACCTGTCCCTCAAAATATCAGGGTTGATGCGGACAGCGGGCTGAAAGGGGCCGGAAAACCGACGGCTTACGCGATATAGTCGTACTTCCGCTCGTTCATCCGTCCCCAACCGGTGAAGACGAACTCGCCCTCCGGCGGGGTGAACTCCTCGACCTCCCGACCGAGGTCCTTGTCGTACTCGTGGACGTCGTGGACGTCCTCGTACTCCTCCCACGAGAGGTCATAGCGGGCGGCGAGCTGGTCGTCGATGTCGAGCGCCTCGATCTCCGCTTGCCAACCCTCACACACCGTCTCGGCGTGGATCTCCGCCTGTGCCCCTGAGCCGTAGGAGCCGACGAGCAGCGTCTCGCCGACTCCGTCGCCGTCGCGTTCGAGGAGGTCCCGAAGCGCGCTGGTGCGGGCGACGTGAACCGAGCCCGTGTACCAGTTGCCTATCTCGCGCGAGAGTCCGAGGGTTGGTTCGACGGCGTCGACGTACCACGCCTGGTACTGGTCGGTCCCTTTGAGTTCGTCCATGTAGTCGCGGATCGCCTCCTCGAAGGCCTCGCGGTCCTCATACTCCTCCTCGCGGGGCTGCCGGCCGATCTCCCCGGCGAGGTCGTCCTCGTAAGACGTGTCGCGGATGACGTGGCGGTACGCTAACAGCGCGGCCTTGCGAACCATGCCCGGGAACGGGGTGTGGAACGGCGCGTACGCGAAGTCGTCGAGTTCGACCTTGCCCGCGACGGACTGGTAATCTTCCAGCGCCTCGCGCATCCGGGCGAGGTACACCTGCATCGAGCGCTTGCCGTCGACGCTGGGGAACTGTTGGTTCGGCTTTAAGAAGTCCGTCTCGTCCTTCGAGCCGTACCCCTGATGCGTCGAGAGTTCGACGATCGAGGGATCCTCGTCGATGAGCATCGCCACCGCACCGGCACCCTGGGTCGCCTCGCCGGGGTCCCCGCGGGCGTACAGCGCCGTGTCCGTCGCGATGACGAGCGCCGCGCGGTCGCGGTTTCGCCCCGCGCGGATCCAGTTGTACGCGTCGTCGATCGCCTGGGTCCCCGCGACGCAGGCGAACTTGCGCTC
>PWGU01000087.1 GCA_003554605.1 Halorubrum sp. | reverse complement strand
CGTCGAACCCGACGCCGACGGGGCCTACACGGTCGAACTCGGCCCCGACTTCGACGGCGACGTCGTCACGGTCGCAGCCGTCGCAGGCGACGCCACGACCGGCGGCACGGCTGTCGAACGCGAGTACCTGTAGGTTCGAAGCGAGTCCGCCCGACCGGACTTGTGGCCAGGCGGTCGTTCCTTTTTCCCCGCCGGTGGCTCATCCGGCCTTTATGTACTGCCGCTCGCCACGACCCGTCAGTATATAATCGATACCCGACCGCAACACTTCCCGGACCGGCAGCCTCCGCGTCTGTCACTGTTCCGCTCGCTGCCCGTATGTGGGATGGTCCCATACGGGTGGCTCCGTTGGAATTCGCCCCTTCAGCTATATCCTCGTCTGAATCAGCCGGTCGCTGAAGCGGGCGAATTGAGCGGTCGGTTGCTCGGGGTTGTTTATAAGCGATCACGGGGAGCCGTGCGGCTGTTTATAAATAGTGACGCTGATCGAGGGTGTTCGACGGAGTACCGAGCGAGGAGCGCGGATCGACTATCGCCGCTGATCCCACATCGCACCCGCATTGTACCCGCATCGCACCCTCACGCCTCCCCAGCCTCAGACCTCCCCAGCCTCAGACCTCCCCAGCCTCGCCACGGCTGGCGGAGCCGCCAGCCGTGGGCTCCCTCGCGCTCGGTGTCGCGCCCTGCGGCCGCTCACCGGAGCGCGCCGACCGCCACTATCCGGTATATAAATACTCCTCGTCCTTTTCAAACGACCTCCCGTCCCGCTACGCCGCGAGCAACAGTTCGAGATAGGAGGTGCGGAGTTGGTCGTCGGCGTCGAGTCCGAGCCGATCGAGCGCCGCGATGGCGCGATCCCTCGCGTCCTCGATCCCGGCGGCGTCCACGACGGTCAACTCGACCTCGATGAACTCGCCGACGTCGGTCACCGAATCGAGCGTCACGGTCGCGCCATCGAGCGTCCACCGCTCCCGTCGTTTCTCGACGGTCGCGGCCGGTTCGAACCCGAGCCCGTCAAGGATCCCGGCCGCGGCCTCCGGATCCGACACGCCGGTTTCGAACTCCTCGCGCGTCTTCGAGGCCGCCTCAACCAGCGGCCCCTTATAGGTGATCGCGGTGCTCGTGTCGGCGGTATTCACCTCTCCGCCCTCGCCTCGCTCCCATCGGTCGGCTCCGTCATCGTCCACTTCCCATCGGTCGCCTCCGTCATCGTCCACTTTCCATCGGCCGCCTCCCTCGTCTCCCTCCCATTGTTCGTCCTCGTCGCTTCCTTCCCCTTCCGCAGCGAGCACCGTTTCATGCCGGATCCTGAGCGCCTCGTCGGTTTCTGCGAAGGTTCGATGTGGGGCGTCGTAGTAGACGTCGCGCTGGCGTATCACGTCACGGCGGGTCGCTCCGGCGTCGACCAACCGCTCGCGAACCGTCTCAAGCGCCGCCGGTACCTTGATCTCGACCTCGTACACGTTCGATCTCTGGATGAGGGTCCTCTAAAAGGATCGGGACCGGGTGTTCGACCTATGGCACCGAGCCACACGATAGGCGCGTCGAACCGTGCGCCTTAAGGGTGCAACAAGTGATGTTTCGTGCATGAGTGACCAGGAGCAGGCCGAGGCGGCCGAGAACGCCGAAGAGGCCGAAGCCGAGGACGTCGAGGAGACCGAGACCGAGGAGCCGACCGACGACGAATCGGCCGGCCTGCAGGACGGCGACTTCGTCCGCATCGCCTACACGATCCGGACCGACGACGGCCGCGTCATCGACACGACCGATGAGGAGGTCGCCGAGGAGTCCGAGATCGACGTCGACGAGTACGAGTTCGAGCCGCGGATCATCGCGCTCGGCGCGGGCCACGTCTTCCCGACCGTCGAGGAAGCGCTCACGGGCGCTGCGGCCGGCGATTCCGGCACCGTTGACGTCCCCGCGGCCGACGCCTTCGGCGAATACGATCCCGAGGAAGTCGAGACGGTGAAAGCCGACAAGATCCCCGAAGACGACCGCTACCCCGGCGCGCAGATCCAGATCGACAACCGTCAGGGCTACCTCGAGACTATCATCGGCGGCCGCGCCCGCGTCGACTTCAACCACCCGCTCGCCGGTGAGGACCTCGAATACGAGTACGAGATCCTCGAGGAGATCGCGGACCGCGAGGAGAAGGCGGCCGGCCTGCTCGGGATGTACCTCCAGCAGGAGCCCGAGGTCCGTATCGAGACGGTCACCGAGGAGGAAGAGACCGTCACCGAGGACGACGACGGCGAGGAGACCGTCGAGACTGAGGAGGTCGAAAAGGAGGTCCTCTACATCACGGCCACGCCCGGGATGCAGATGAACCAGCAGTGGATGTTCCAGAAACAGCAGATCGCCCAGGACCTCATGTCCCGCCTCGATCTCGACCGCGTCGTCGTTGAGGAGGTAATCGACGGCGGCGGGATGGGTGGACTCGGCGGCATGATGGGCGGGATGAGCGGTGCCGGCGCAGGCGACCTCGAAGACGCCTTGGAGGACGTCGATATCGACGCCGACGAGATCGTCGACGAGTTGGACGAAGAGTAACCGCCGCGAGCGCCGGCAACGGGTCGGCCCGTGTGGCGGCTCCGAATCCGGAACCGATCCTTTTTGAGCACCTTGTCACGTAGCTTCCAGTATGGAGATCGAACGCGCCCGTGAGGACCTCGTCGTCGCCGGTGCCGGCGCGGGGGCGACCGTCCTGTTGGCGATCCTCTCATCGGTGGGAGCCGTCCCGCCGATGAGCTCGATCGCGATGCTCGCGCCGGTGTTCGTCTACTTCGCCTACCTCTTTTCGCGAAAGGGCGGGCCGTACGGACCGTGGGACACCGCACGGAACTGGGCGGCCATCGCCATCCTCGTCGCCGTCGGCGTCCTCGCCGCGTCGTTCCTCTGACCGTCCCCTCCGCTTCGATCCTCACCCCCGGGGATATCGCCGGTGCCACTTCGGCTCACGCGATGTCCCTGCTCGTGTCCACCGTCACCGACTCCCGAAGCTTCAATTTAAGTGGCTTGTCAGGGACGACTCCCCCGCGAAACTTCGGTACGACCAGCCGATGCTCGACGTCTGTGCCGGTCACGCGGGTTCGGAGGTCGAAGACGAGGTCGGCCATCTGCTCGGTGATGACCCGGTTTTCGTGGTCGTTCCCACGACGGATCGCATGGAGGATGGCGACCCCATCGGTCTCGACGACGCGTGTGGAGAGGTCGTCGAGGAACCGACGATACTCGGCCCGGTCGCTCCGTTCGAGGGGGTCGATGGAGTCGACGAGCAGCGCCGATCGTTCGGCCAGTTCCGGGAGTACCTCGCCCGTCAGTTCGATCGCCTCCTCGCCGTGAGCGGCGTGGACCGTTATCGACTCGGAATCGACCGCCCCGGATCGCTCGATGCCACGCTCGACGGCATCGATCGACCGGACCGTCGTCACGTACTGTGTCTCGCGGACGCCACAGAACGTGTTCACGAAGAGCTCCGACTGGCTCGCGGCATCGGCCTTCAACACCACGAGGCTCCCCGGCGGCAACCCGCCGTCGAGCACGCGGTCCAACACGGAGATGCCGGGCTTGAGCCGGTCCATATCCGGTAGTGATCGGTCCCGGCGTTTGGGTCTGTCGGTACCACCCGGCTGGCCGATCGGCAATCCTCTCAAGCAACTGATTGGTGGCTCCGAGGGTCGCCGCGGAGTCGACGGGCCGCCTGCTCGTATGCGGCCTCGACGGGAGCCGTTTCGAGCGGGGTCGGCGACCATTCGGGGACGGTTGCGAGGATCGGACACTCAAGGAGATCCGTCACTCGTTCAGGCGCGTCCGTCGCCCGAGTGATGATGACGCCGTGGACCCGACACCCGAGCGCCCGCGCCAGCGCGGCCGTCTTCGTCGTATCCCGCAGCGCCGTGGGATCGAGCGTCGTCACGAGCACACACCCCTCCGCGACCCGCAACGGCGCGACCGCGTCCGGGGAAGCGCCGGCCGGACAGTCGAGGAGGATAGTCGACCCCCGGAAGCGGCGACGGAGGCTATCGAGGACGGTTACCGGGTCGTGCTCGTCGGGGTGTGCGGGAGCGTCAAGGACGATCGGTTCCTCGCCCCGTTGGATTGACGCATCCTCGTGGTTGTCGGGGACGGGGCGGCGGTCCGATGGCTGGATCCCCGCCGAGGAGACGATGTCCGTCCCGACGCGAACACCCGCGGTCACCGTCGCCAGGGCCGTCAAATTCGGGAGGTCCCAATCGGCATCGACGGCGAGGATACGCGATCCCCCACGGTTCGCTGTGGCTTGTGCTGGATGGTCGGTTCGTGTTCGCTCGGTGGGTGCTGGGTGGCGGGCTGTGAGGGCGCGGGCGAGCCCGAGGGTCGTCGTCGTCTTCCCGCTCCCTCCCTTCCCGCCGGCGACGGCTATCACGGGTGGGTTGGGCGCGGTATCGCATAAAAAAGGTCCGCCGGGAGCCGACCGCACCTCCGCGGCGATCAGTCCTGACAGCAGCCGCCAGCTTCGCCGCCGAAATCGACGGCGAGGGGCTCGGAGATCGCCTCGTTGACGGATTCTAAGGTCTCGTTGAGTTCGTCCTGGGCGTCGAGAAACGCGCGCATCGTCGGCATCGAGTGGAGCTCCGCCTGCGCGTTCTGCACCTCGCGCAGCGCGGACTGGGTCGCCTGCCCGGTCTGGCGGGCCTGCATGAACTCCGCGCGAAGCTGCTCGAACTCGCCGATCCGCTCCTGTACCTCGGGGTCCCGCTGCACCGCCTCTCTGGCCTCCTCGAAGCGCTCGTACTCCGGGGTTCGTGCGATCAGCTCGCCGAGTTCGCGACCGAGTTCCTCGACGGACGCGTGTTCAACGCTCATACTTCCTTTCGGGACTGAATCGGTTTCAACCTGCCGGAGGGCCCTGCGAATCGGATGGACGATTCGACCGTTCATTGTGGGTGTGAATATATATCCCTCAGTTGGCACCTTACGAACACTTAAGTGCACGTTTTCACATGTGCAATCATGGCAGACGATCAGCGGGCCAGTGGCACAGTCGACACCCAAAGACGACGGATCCTCGCGGCGGCTGCCGGCGGTGTGACGCTCAGCGCACTCGGGACGGGAGCGACCGGAGGCGCCGCGGCCGTGGACGACGATACGCTGACGATCATCCACGACACGCACTTCCATGGACGGTTCAACGACTCGGACTTCGAAAACCTCGATATCGCCCGCTACCAGACGCTCGTCGATGACCTCCGCGATGAGTACCCGAACGCCCTCTTTTTCGGAAATGGCGACGACCTCGCGCCCTCGGTGTTAGGGATCGAGTTCGAGGGTGAACACATGATCGAGGCGATGAACGAGATGGACATCGACGCGGTGGGCGCGGGCAACCACGAGTTCGACTTCGGCGTGGAAGTCGCCGAGGAGCGATTCGAGGAGTCCACGTTCCCGTGGGTCGTTGCGAACCTCCTCACCCCCGATGGCGACCCGGTTCCGGGTACCGAGCGGTGGACGACGGTCGAAACCGACGACCACACCGTCGGCGTCTTCGGCCTCGGCGTCCGCGGCTTCCATGACATCACCGACTACCCGGACGACTGGCAGGTGCTCGATTACGACGAGGCCTCCGAGGAAGCCGTGGCGGCGCTCGAAGACGAGGGCGCTGACTTCATCGTCTGTGCCTCACACATCTCGACGGGGAACCACCCGGAGGTCGCCAACGTCGAGGGCGTCGATGCGGTCGTCGGTTCCCACTCGGGCGTCGTCTTCGATGAGCCCGACACGGACGAGGACGGGCTCATCTCCGAGTTCGGCGACGAGTTCGATCACCTCGGCCGGCTCACCTTCGACGTCGACAGCGGGGAACTCGTCGATTGGGAACGACTCGACCTCTACGACTCCGAGGCACTCGACGAGGAGGAGTACCCCGAGGAGACCGACAACATCACTCCGGTCGACGTACAGGACGTCGAGCGACACGAGGCGCTCGCGGAGGTCGTCGACGAGTACAACGAGGAACTCGACGAGCGGTTGGGCGAACCGGTCGTCGAGAGCGAGGTCGAACTCAACGCCTCCTTCGATAACTACGCCATCGAGACTGGGTGGGGGAACCTCATGATGGATCTCACGCGCGAGGTCGGCGACCTCGATGAGGAGATCGACGTCGCGTTCCAGAACGGCGGCGGGATCCGTTCGGACGCGACGTACGGGCCCGGCGAGATCACGGGGGCGGACGTGATGAACATCTTGCCGTTCCCGAACGAGATCGAAGTCTGGGAGGTCACTGGCGCACAGCTCCGGACGTATCTGGAGGAGGACGCCATCCGACCGATGCCGGGCGGTCGCGGCGCACAACCCGCGATCCAGACGTCCGGCATCTCCTTCGAGTGGATCGGTCACGACGGCGAGGCGGAGGCCGACCGGATCCACGTCGGCGGCGAGCCGCTGGACGATGAAGAGACGTACCTCGTCGCGACCAACGACTTCGAGGCGGGTCGCACGACGCTCTCGGAGGGCGAACTCGTCCTCCAGTCGGGCCAGTTCCAGGGGCCGTACACGATGGACAAACTGGACGACCTCGACACCATCGCGCCCGAGCGTGAACATCGGATGATCCGTGTCGACGAACGAGTCGGCGACGTCGAGGCGGTCGAGGCGAACGATGACACACTCACGCTCACGGTCCCGAACACCGAGGCCTCCGGGGGAGCGATCGAGGACACCTTCCGGGTCGTCGTCCCCGGCGGCGACGTGGTCGAACTCGACCTCGCGGGCGAGGACAGCGACACTATCGAGCTTACCGGTGCCGGCGACGCGATAGAGGCGCTCTTCGAGGGCTCCGGGATGGACGAGCTCGCCGTCTACGGTGGCTTCGACCCCGATGACGCCTACTACGGGTACGAGAGTGACGATGACGACGAGGAGTACCGCGCGATGCCGGTCAACGACATGTACGACCACGCAAAGCTTCGTGCGGTCCTCTCGGCATCCGCAGTGGAGGACGCGCTCGCCGCGGTCGAGGAGCCGGCCGACGACGACGAGCCACACGACGATGACGGCGAGGACGACGATGTCGCCACCCCCGACGACACGGGCGAGGGAGACACCGCCGACGAGGCACCCGGGTTCGGCCCCGTCGCGGGTGCGGCGGGCGTCGCCGGCGGCGCATACCTCTACAGCCGATTCGCGGGAAGCGAGGGCGACGACGCGGGCGACGAATAGTTCGTCACGGACCTCGGTATCATCGGCCGGCACCGATTCGAACTTATGTACACAGCGGTTACGATGGAAACGACCGAATGACCCTCCCGGACCCAGCCGACGTGCCCAGACGCGAGTTCGTGAAGGCGGCCGTCGCGCTCGGTGGGACCGTCGGGCTGTCCGCGTGTCTGGGCGTGAACGAGGGCGAAGGCTCGGGCGATGACGACTCGGTGGACCCCACGGCGGGTGATGACCTTGACGGCGTTCCGACCGGCGACCCCGACTCCGTTCCGGACCGCCAGCATGCCTGGAACGATTCGCTGCCGACCGACGAGGATGGGAACGTCAAGACGCCGGTTCACCACGTGCTCCGCCTCGTTGACCTCGCCGTCGATGTCGCCGATCCCGCCGCGCGCGAGGAGGCTCGGGAGACGCTTTCGGCGGCGCTTTCGGACCTCGAATCCGCGTTCGAGTGGTCGAACGGGGGACTGTTGTTCACCGTCGGCTACTCTCCAGCGTACTTCGAGCGGTTCGATGGGTCCCTGCCGGACTCCGTCGACCTCCCGGAACCGACGGCGCTCACCTCGCTGGAGGACCCCGCGTTCGACGACGCCGATATCCTCGTCCACCTCGCAAGCGACTTCCCGGAGGCGCTGCTCGCGGCCGAGGAGGCGCTTTTCGGTGAGGTCGACGCCGCGAACGGCGTCGGGGTGGCCGACGTCAGCGACCTGTTCGAGGAGGTGGATCGCCGGACCGGATTCCTTGATGCGGGACTCCCCCGCGAGCACCGTGATGTCGAGGGGGTCCCCGAGGACGCGCCGATCCCGGAGGGTGCGCCGCTGTTTATGGGCTTTGCGAACGGCTTCGCCGAGTCGCAGGCGACGGAGGACCGCGTGACGATCGCGGAGGGACCGTTTGCGGGCGCGACCACCCAGCACCTCTCGACGCTTCAAACACAGCTCAACGCCTGGTGGGATCAGGAGAACCACCACCAGCGGGTCGCGAAGATGTTCAGCCCGACACACGCGGCCGAGGATCGCGTCGGCGAGTGGGGCGAGGAGTTGGCCGCAGATCCAGCCGTCGCGGACCTGCCGGACGATGCCGTCGAGTACGCCCGGGACGAAGGGGTCGTCGGCCACGCCCAGAAGGCAGCACGGGCCCGTGAGGACGGCGATCCAATCCTCCTCAGGCGGGATTTCCCCACGACCGACGGGGACCACACCGGCCTGCATTTCCTCACGTTACAGGAGTCGATCGCCGATTTCGTGCGGGTCCGTGAGGCGATGACCGGTGAGGACATCGCCGACGACACCGGCGTCGGCACCCGTGTGAATAACGGCATCCTCCAGTACGTCTTCGTCCGACGACGGGGGAACTACCTCGTCCCGCCCCGTGAGTATCGCAGCCTACCGACACCCGACCCGAATGCCGATCGCTGATCACGAGTCCGACCAGGAAATGAACCACACCCACGAGCAGGACCACGATGCAGCGGATCTCCGCGACCCCACCGCCACAGACCACAACCCACCCACGACAGAAGATATGAGCGACGATCCATCCATTCGAACCGAGTCGACGAAGCGTGACTTCACAGAAGCCAGTCGGCCGGCGGATACCGAACCAACCGAGGCCGATCTGGAGACCCACGCGCCCCTCACCCGCCGCCGAGTCGTCGCTGGCGGGGCGGCGCTCGCCGCCACCGCGCTGGCCGGCTGTTCCGATGACGAGCACGTCGTCGACGAGCCGGAAGCCGACGATGGTGATCCAACGGACGATGAGGGATCGGACGACGCCGACGAGGACGCCGTCCCGGAGCTCCCGCAGGTCGAGGACCCACCCGAGGCGGCATATCTCCCGACGCACTTCGAGGCGATGGAACACATCGACCCGGTCGAGGCCGGCGAGTACGAGGTCGAGGGGATGGTGACGTATCCGCACCTGTTCTGGAACGTCACCGGCGAGGAGGTCGAAGCGGCCGAGCCCGCGGGGACGGACGTCCACCTGATGGCGACCGTGCGCGACCCGGAGACCGGGACCATCCTCCCGGCGGAGACGGGGCTGGAGATGGTGGTCGCCCGCGAGGGCGAGGAAGGGACGCCACACGCCCCGTGGCCGATGATCTCCCAGGAGATGGGCTTTCACGTCGGCGACAACGTCCCGCTCGGCGAGGACGGCACCTATGAGGTGGAGGTCCGCGTCGGTGCGATCGAGGCACGAAAGACGGGCGAGTTCGCGGGCCGCTTCGAGGAGCCCGGAACTGGGACGTTCACCTTCGAGTTCGACGACGAGTTCCGACGGGAGGTCGTCGCCGGGATCCACTACCTCGATGAGGAGCATTGGGGTGCCCACGGCTCGCTCGCGAACCACGTCGCCGGGCATGAGGGTCATGATGAGCACAATGGCGACGGCCATGACGACGGCAGCGACCATGACGACGGCAGCGACCATGACGACGGCAGCGACCACGACGGTCACGGCGGCCACCACCACGACGACGCGGACGGCGACCCGCACCATCCGGGCGACTCCCACCACGACCACCACGGCGACGAGCGGTGGGACGAGGGGGAGGGACACCACCGGTTCGGCACCTATCTCCGTGGGGGCGACGAGGGCGAGCTGCCGGCGGCGGCGGAGCTGCCCGGCGAGTTGCTCGGCGAGCCGGTCATCGGCGATGCGCTGCTCGCGACGACGGTTCTCGACCGGGGATCGCGGTTCGTCGAGGACGACGAGTACTACCTCGCGGTGTCGCCGCGGACGCCGTACAACCGCTCGATGCTCCCGATGATGGCGCTCACTTACGAGCTTCGACGGGACGGTGAGACCGTCGAGTCGGACTCGCTCCGCGACACCCTCGATCACGAACTCGGCTATCATTACGCCGCGCCGCTTGCGGACCTCGAGGAGGGCGATGAACTCGTCGTCACGATCGATACCCCGACTAACGCCTCCCGTCACGCCGGCTACGAGACGGCGTTCCTCGAAACCGGCGACGCCGAGTTGGAGGT
>PWGU01000101.1 GCA_003554605.1 Halorubrum sp. | reverse complement strand
CGAGCCCGAGCGCGACGAACGGGTCCGGTATCCGCATCGTTAACGGCCCCAATAACCCGACCAACGCGATGGCAAGCACCAACGCGGGGAACGCCAACATGATGTCCGCAAACCGCATCAGCCCGTCATCGACGCGGCCGCCGTAGTAGCCGGCGACGAGCCCGACGCTCACCCCCGTTCCGACCGCAAAGAGCGTGCCGAAGAGCCCGACCATCAGCGAAGTTCTCGCCCCGAAGAGCACCCGGGAGAACAGGTCACGGCCCAGCGAATCGGTTCCCATCGGGTGATCCATGGTTCCGGTCTTCACCGTCTCGACGGTCTGTCGCTCGCCGTCGACGAACCGGATCTCATCGGAGGTCTGGGTGACGCCGACCGGGGGCAGGTTCGACTCCTCAAGACCCTGTTGTGTCGGGTTGTGTGGCGCGATGAACGGGGCAAAAAGCGCCATCGTCACCATCAACACCACCAACACGAGCCCGATCTTCGCCATGAGGCTCCGGGAGAACTCCCGTTTGAGGCTCCGCCGGACGCGTTCAGAGAGGAAGCTCATTCGTAACTCACCCGTGGGTTGAGCCGCGCATACAGCGCGTCGACCACGATGTTGATCACGACGAACCCGACCCCGATCACGATGAGCGCCCCCTGGATGATTGGCCAGTCACGGACGTTGATCGCGTCGATGATGAGCGTCCCGAGCCCCGGCCAGTTGAAGACGAACTCCGTAATGACCGCGCCGCCGATGAGCGTCCCCAACTGCAGCCCGAGGACGGTGATGATGGGGATCATCGTGTTCCGCAGCGCGTGTTTGTAGGTGACGAGCGTCTCGGGAAGCCCCTTCGCGCGGGCGGCCTTCACGTACGGCTGGCCGAGCTGGTCGAGCATCCCGCTGCGGGTGAGTCGGACGATCATCGCGGTGAAATACGTCCCAAGGGTGACCGCCGGCAGGATCATATGTCTGATCCACGTGCGTATTCCGACCGTCTCGAACTGGAAGATCAACATCTCCATCGCCGGGACGAGCCCGATCGGTCGTCTACTGGTCGGCAGTATGCCGAGCCCGACGGAGACGAGCAGGATCAACATGATCCCGAGCCAGAAGTTCGGCGTGCTGATCCCGACGAGCGAGAAGCCCGTCGCGGCGTAATCGGCCGGCTCGTGCCGGCGAGTCGCGCTGAGCACGCCCAGCGGGATCGAACAGATGATCGCGACGACGGTCGCCGCGAGCGCCAGTTCGATGGTCGCCGGCAGCCGCAGGAGGATGATCCCGCTTGCGGGCCGTCCCCTGATGTATGAATAGCCCATATCGCCCTGCAGGAGTCCCCCAAGATACTGGGCGTATTGGACGTAGATCGGTTGATCGAGCCCGAGGTTACGGGCGATCTGTGCCCGGAGCTCCGGGCTCGCATCGAGCGGTGCGACGAAGTCGACTGGACTGCCCGGTGTCATGAATCGAAGGAGAAACACCACCGTGATGACCCCCCAGATGACGAGAAGGCCCTGCAGACCGCGACGGATAAGGAACTGATATGTTGACATTTACTAGCGTCGTATGCGGAACGGCGTCGGATCGGTTGAACGGACGGTACTGGACCCGATACGCCGCCGTTCGTGTATCCGCGACGGCGTCGGGTGAGACGTGGCTACGTGTGGCCTTCCTCGGGCCTATCGAAGCGACATCTCGTAGGCACGCGTGTACTCGTCGGGCGTCGCCTCCCACTCGACGCGCTCGTTTAGCCCGTAGATCAGATATTCACGGTTGAGGAAGACGAAGACCGCGAGGTCGTGTGCACGCGCACCGGCCTCCATCAGGAGCTGTTCGCGCTCGTCCGGGTCCACCTCGGAGTTCGCGGAGAGGATGAGGTCCTCAAGCTCCTCGTCGACGAAGGTGTACTGTGAGGTACCCTCGGTGAGCCACGGAAGCAGGTTGTTCTCCGCGTCGAACGTGGTGTTCCCCCAGCCGATGAGGAAAAACGGCGGCGTGGACTCGATGTCGCCATCGAGCAGGACGCCGGCCAGCTCGCCGAAGTCGGTGAGATCGATCTCACAGCTGACGTTGTCCAGGTCGTCGATGTAACCGACGCAGGCCTGAGCGATCTCGTCGCTCTGGAGGTAGCGGCCGGCCGGGACGACGAGTTCGATCTCCGCGCCGGCGAAGCCGCTCTCCTCGACGAGCTCCTCGGCACGTTCCGGGTCGTACGGATACGGGTCGAGATCGGGGTTGTGCCCGAAGTAGCCCTCAAGCGTCGGCTGGGCGGTCGCATCGCCGAACCCGGAGAGGACGTTCTCGATGATCGAATCGAAGTCGATCGCGTAGTTCATTGCCTGTCTGAACTCCTGGCTCGTGAACGGCTCCACGTCGTAGCGCATCGGGAGCATCAGGATCCGGGTGCTGGGGGCGTCCTGAATGTACGTGTCGTCGTCGGCCTCGATCGCGCCGGCGTCGCTCGGCGGCACCGCGGTCGCCACGTCTATCTCGCCGGCCCGAAGGCTGTTGATCCGCGTGCTCGACTCCGTGGAGGCGTCGATACGGAGGGTGTCGATCTCCGCTGCACCTTGCCAGTAGTCGGGGAACGCGACGAAGTCCGTGTGTTCGCCGTCGACGAACTCCTCGAGCTGGTAGGGTCCCGTCCCGTTCATGTCCTCCGCGACCTCTTCGGGCTCGTGGCTCATGATCCAGTCCTCCTGGACGACCGGACAGTACGACCCGAGGTTGGTGAACGTCATCGGGTTCGGCCCGTCGGTGTGGACGAGCACGTGACCATCATCGGTGACCTCCGCCGACTCGACGCCCGCGAGCTGGTCGCGCTGTGGGCTCTCCAGGTTGCCGACGTCCGGATCGACGACCCGGTTGATGCTGAACGCGGAGTCCCCCGGGACCATCTCGTCGCCGTTGTGGAAGCTCACGCCCTCGCGGATCTCGAGCTGATATCGGTCGTCGTCGACGATCTCCCAGTCGGTCACCAACCCCTCGGCGAGGTTCCCGTCGAGGTCGCGGGTGAAGTGGAACTCGTAGGCCTGCAGAATGACGTTGTCCGTCGTCGTCTCCCGGTGGTCGTGTGGGTCGAGCGTGTTCGGATTCTGTGTCTGCGTGATGTGGATATGACTTTCTTCGTCATCGACATCATCCCCGTCGTCGTCGCCGTTTTCGAGGTCATCGACGTCGTCGCCTGCACAGCCCGCAAGCCCAACCGCGGCGGCCGCGCCGGCGAATTGGAGGTAGTTTCGTCTGCTGATCCGTTCTTCGGTATCGCTTGGCATACGTGCTTTGTGGAAAGGGTTACATAAATAGTCTCCGGAGAAACTGACCGCAACCACGCAGGTTCAAATACTGTTTGATTACACACAGGAATGAACTCCCATCCGTGATCGTCGCCGAGTCCGACGATCCGTTTCGGGTGTCGCCGGGTCCGACGACTTACCGTCTCGGGGTGTCGCCGGGTCCGACGGTCTACTCCTCTTGAGCGTCGACGACCGCCACGCCGGCCAGGTTGACGATGTCTTTCACCTCATCGCCGCGCTGGAGCACGTGAACCGGCTTGTCCATGCCGACGAGCATCGGGCCGATCGCCTCCGCCCCGCCGAGCCGCTGGAGCAGCTTGTAGCCGATATTGCCCGATTCGAGGTTCGGGAAGATGAGGACGTTCGCCGCCTCCTCCAGTTGGGAGAACGAGTACGTCCCGTGGAGGATCTCCTCGACGACGGCGGTGTCCGCCTGCATCTCGCCATCGACCGGGAAGTCGATCTCGGGGTCCTCATGGAGCAGTTTCACGGCGTCGCGGGACTGCCGGGTGCTCTCGTTGTCGACGCTTCCGAAGTTGGAGTACGATAGCATCGCCGCCCGCGGTTCGACGTTGAACCGGCGGGCCAACTCCGCGGTGTGGCGGGTGATCTCCGCGAGCGTCTCGGCGTCTGGATCCTGATTGACCGTGGCGTCCGCACAGAAGATCACCCGATTTTTAAAGGTCAACATGTAGACCCCGGCGACGGTGTCCGTGTCCTCGGCGGAGCCGATCACCTGAAGCGGCGGGCGCAACGCGGACGGGTAGTGGTGGGTCAGCCCGGTCAACAGCGCGTCGGCGTCGCCGCGTTCGACCATCACGCTCCCCAGGTAGTTCGTGTTCCGATGGACGAGGTCGTCGGCCTCCCGACGGGTGATGCCCTTCCGTTTGCGGAGTTCATACAGCCGGTCGCCGTAGACGGAGACGTCACGCCCGTCGGGATCGATGACCTCCGGCGAGAAGGAGAGCCCGAGGCGTTCGGCGGTCCGTCGGATCGAATCGGCGTCGCCGAGGAGGACGGGCTCTGCGATCCCCTGTTCGGCGATCTGGTAGGCCGCGCGGATCATCTTCTCGTCGGTCCCCTCCGCGAGCGCGATGCGTTTGGGGTCGCTTTTCGCCTTGTTCAACACGACCCGCATCATCTCACGCGACTTGCCGAGGCGTGCCTCCAATCGCTCGCGGTACCGTTCGACGTCGATCTCCGTCCGGGCGACGCCCGACTCCATCGCCGCCTCCGCGACCTTCGGGGCGACCTCGAAGAGCACCCGGGGGTCGAGCGGCTTCGGGATCACGTAGTCCGGGCCAAACTGGAGGGGGTCGTCCCCGTACGCCTTCACGACCGCGTCTGGAACGTCCTTCCGGGCGAGTTCGGCGAGCGCCTCGGCGGCCGCCGCCTTCATGTCCTCGTTGATCTCGCGGGCGCGGACGTCGAGTGCGCCGCGGAAGAGGAACGGGAATCCGAGGACGTTGTTCACCATGTTCGGGTAGTCCGACCGGCCCGTCGCCATGATCACTCTGTCGTCACGGGCGTCCTTCGCGTCGGGATAGGTGATCTCCGGGTCGGGGTTCGCCATCGCGAAGATGATCGGGTCCTCGGCCATCGAGCGGACCATCTCCTTCGAGACGATCCCGCCGATGGAGAGGCCGACGAAGACGTCGGCGTCGACGAGGGCGTCCGCGAGGTCGCCGCCCTCCACGTCACGGGCGAACTCCCGTTTGTACTCGTTGACTTCACCGTTTTTAGCACGCTCCTCGGTGATGATCCCGGAGGAGTCACACATCGTGATGTTTTCGCGTTTCGCCCCGAGCGAGACGTAAAACCGCGCGGTCGCGAGCGCGGATGCGCCGGCACCCGAGAAGACGATCTGGAGGTCCGAAAGGTCCTTGTCGACGATGTCGGCGGCGTTGATAAGCGCCGCGCCGGAGATGATCGCCGTCCCGTGCTGGTCGTCGTGGAAGACCGGGATGTCCATCCGCTCGCGGAGCTGCTCTTCGATCTCGAAACACGCCGGCGCGCTGATGTCTTCCAGATTGATCCCGCCGAAGGTCGGCTCCATCGCGGCGACCGCGTCACAGAACGGGTCGACCTCGGTGATGTCGAGTTCGATGTCGAAGACGTCGATGTCGGCGAACCGTTTAAAAAGGACCCCCTTGCCCTCCATGACCGGCTTCGAGGCCTGCGCGCCGATGTCGCCGAGCCCGAGCACCGCCGACCCGTTGGAGACGACGGCGACGAGGTTCCCCTTCGCCGTGTACTCGAAGGCAGCCTCTGCGTCCTCGGCGATGTCCCGGCACGGCGCGGCGACGCCCGGGGAGTACGCGAGTGCGAGGTCCCGCTGGGTGTTCGTCGGCTTCGTCGTCTCGATCTCGATCTTTCCGGGGGGGTCAGCCCGGTGATACTCCCTGGCGTCGTCGTCTAATCCCATGAGATACGTCTTTCCGGAAGAGGATAAAAGATTACGTAAATTCGTCAACCCGCTGATCGACGATCGTCGAATGCCGGGCCACTCGGACGATACCCCTCGGTCTCTCGTGGGCGACGATGGGTGGTCGGCGGTGAAATGGCCGCTTCCACGGTCGACACGGGACGACGACCCACAGCGCTTTACACCCTGCCGGAGGACGTTGGGGATATGAAGGTTCGCGGCGAGCGAGAGTGTCGTTCCTGTGGGACACGGTGGTCCTATTATGAAACCGGAAGCGTCGCCTGTCCGGCCTGCGGCAGCCTCCGGAGCGTCGGGGTCGACTCGCGCACCGCCCACACGGACACACCGGTAACGCTCGATCTGCGCGCCCATCGTGCCCGGTTCGGCGACGTCCGGGGCGTGCTTCCCGAGGAGGGCGTCGACGACCTCAAAGCCGACCTCCGCGCGTATCTCCGCCGACGTGGCTTTATCAACGGCGGCCGGCTTGCACCGCTCGACACGACCTACCTCACCGCTCGGGAGCTGCTGGAGGCGGTCGACGCGTACGACCGGCTTCGTGACCCGACCGACGACGACCGCGCCTACCTCCTCGCGCTGCTCGCCGGCACCGAGGAGGGCGACCGCCCCGAGACGACCGCAGTCTCCGCGAATCTCCGGGAGGCGCGGGGCATGGCAGCGGTCCACGCGGTGACCGCCTACCGCGAGGACCTCACCACCTTCCTCGACGAACTGGCGGCCGCAGGCGACGGCGACAGGGACGGCCACGGCGATGAGACGGCTGATGGCGACGACGATGAGACCGCTGACGGCGACGACGGCCCGCCGGTCGTCGTCGAGGGTACCGATCCGAGCGCCCGCGTCCGACCCGCCCGTGACCGCTCCGAGACGCTTCGCGACCGGATCAAACGGGCCGACGCGCTCGGCGGCGACATCGATCCCGTCCTGGCCGATGCCCTCGTCGACGCCGCGAACGCGCTGGGCGAGTTCGTTCGAACCGGCGACGACGCGGCGCTCGAACGGGTCGACGATCTACTCGAAACCGGGCCTCACGGCTCGGCTGATGATCCTCATCGCTGATAGCGACGGGCGAGCAGTTATCTATTCGCGACCGAACGGGCGTCCATGAGCGGCTTCGACGTGCACGAGCACCGCCACGCGCTCAAACAGCTCCGCGATGCGGGCGAGACGAGCCTCTGGGAGAATCGCGGGGAGGTCGCCTGTCCCGCCTGTGGCGACCCGTTCATCCGACTGTTCACCACACGCCAGAAAGCCACGCGGTTCCCCTCGAACGACGGCTCCCGGTTTTGTCTGCTCCGTGACGGCGACGCGATACACGTCTTTCGCCATTGAGTTGGCGAAGACCGAATGCAGCGGCCCCAGGAGTTCAGTTTTCACTCGTTGGGCTCGGTCACAAGCCTCTTTTGTCCGTGCTCGAAGAGCGGGCATGGAGAACCCATCCCGTCGACGTGTCCTCGCAGCCACTGCAACCGGATCCGCGCTCTCGCTTGCGGGCTGTGCCGCGCTCGACGGCGACGAGGAGGACGCCCCCGAGGATGTCGAACCCTCCGCCGACGTTGACGACGAGGAGGTGCCGGAGCCGGAGGGCGAGGCCGCGGCGACGGTCGCCGTCGACATCGAGGCCCGCATGGCCGAACGCGAAGCCGAGATCAACGAGCAGGTCGAGGAGGGCGAGATCGACGAGGAGGAGGCACAGATGGCGTTTCAGGAGGCGCAGTTGGAGGCCTTAGAGGAGGCAACGGAGGCCATCGAGTCAGTGGTGGAGGGGCTCGACGGGCTCGCCGTTCTCGATTCGATCGTGGAGGCCGGCGCGATCCTCGTCGACGGCGACGCGATCGCGATCGTCGGAATGCTGGACGAGGACGACGTCGCCGCGCTCCTCTCCGCCGAGGAGTTCGCCGCGATCGGACAGCCCCAACCGTAGCACCTAATTCCTCGCCGACCACACGTCCGCTATGCAGATCGAACCGTTCGGCCTCGAGCGCTGGTTCGCCGAGTACGAACACGAGGCCGACATCATGTTCGCCGAGAGCGGGATCCGGTCGCTCGATGCGGATCGATTCGATCTCGACCCGGGCCCGCTCGGGTACGTCATCCCGACTAACGGCGATCCGGCGTTCCGGGCGGCCGTCGGCGACCGATACGGCCGCGACGGCGACGAGGTGATCTTCACCTGCGGCACCCAGGAGGCGAACTTCCTCACGTTCCTCTCGTTGCTCGGCGACGACGGGCCCGTCGACGGCGAGGGCGTCCCCGACGGGGTCGGGTCCGGGAACCATGCCGTGGTCCTCACGCCGACGTATCAGGCGCTCCACGCCGTGCCGGCGGCCTTCGGCGAGGTGACTCGGATCGAGTTGGAGCCCCCCGAGTGGCGGCTGGATCCGGAGGCGATCGCGGCGGCGACCCGCGAGGACACGGCGGTCATCGTGATCAACAACCCGAACAACCCGACCGGCCGCTTCCACGACGAGTCGGCCATGCGTGAGGTTTACCGAACGGCGGTCGAACACGACGCGTACCTGCTCTGTGATGAGGTCTACCGCCTGCTCGCCGATGACCCGGACCCACCGGTCGCGAGCTATGGGGCGAACGGCATCTCGACGACGAGCCTGACGAAGGCATACGGGCTCGCCGGCCTCCGGTTCGGCTGGATCGCTGGCGCGAAGCCGGTCGTCGATCGTGCGTGGGGATGGAAGGATTACACGACCATCTCGACCGGGCTGATCGACCAGCATGTTGCGAAACAGGCGCTTGGCGAGCGGGAGGGGCAGATACTTGCGGAAAACCGGGAGCATGCGCGGCGGAACCGCCGACGTGTCTCCGAGTGGGTCGACCGGCTGGGACTCGACTGGCACGAGCCGGTCGGGGTGAACGGCTTCGTGACGATACCGGCGGGGTTCACCGACGCGGAGGAGTTCTGTCGGACCGTCGTCGAGGAGGAGAGCGTCGTGCTCGCGCCGGGGACGCTCTTCGGCCACCCGGATCGGTTCCGGGTCGGATTCGGGCTCCCCGCCGACGAACTGGAGGAGGCGCTGACGCGGGTTCGACGCGTCATCGAGGAGCACGCGAACGACGCCGTCCACACCGGAGGACCGTAATCATGGGATTCATCGACGAACTCAAAGCCGACGCCAAACAGGTAGCGACCGATCCGACGGACGAACAGAAGGCGATCGTCGCCGCGGTGATCGCGATCATCATCGCCGATCGGTACTTCCTCTGGATCGAGTTCCCGTTCGTCGTTCGAACGACCGCCGCCGTCGGCGTCGGGTTCATCGTTCTGTTTATCGTGAGCTACCTGCTCACCGGCCACTTCGTGCCGCCGGACGATGACGAGGAGGAGGACGCCGAGTACGAGGACGAGTTCCATCCCTGAGCTGCCCCCCGATATCGCCACCGTACGCCCACCGCTTCAGCCGCACGCCGCGTTCCAAACCGTTTATACCCGCGCCCCGGGAAGGCGTGAGTATGCCGAGAGAGCAGAAGCAGGTTCGGGAACTTCAGGAGGGCAGCTATCTGATGATGGATGATTCGCCGTGTAAGATCAACCATTACAGCACCGCGAAGCCGGGCAAACACGGCAGCGCGAAGGCCCGGATCGAGGGGAAGGGCGTCTTCGACGACAAGAAGCGCTCGCTCTCACAGCCGGTCGACGCGAAGGTCTGGGTCCCGATCATCGAACGGAAGCAGGGCCAGGTCGTCTCCGTCTCCGGCGACGACGCCCAGGTGATGGACCTGGACACCTACGAGACGTTCACGATGCTGATCCCCGAGGGCGAGTCGTTCTCCTCGGACGACACCATCGAGTACCTCGAGTACGAGGGCCAGCGAAAGGTCGTCGGATAACCATGTTCCCGGGGGCGACCGCCAGCCGTGAGGAGGCCTCCTACGTCACCGTCGGCGCGCCCTTGGACGCGACCACCACCTTCCAACCGGGGACCCGGTTCGGACCGGACCGTATCCGGCGGTTTGCGGAAACGTACGACGATTACGATCGACGAACGGACGGCTTTTTCTCCGAGCGTGGGGTGCACGACGCCGGAGACATCCATCCATGGGACGACGTGCCCGAGTATCTCGATCATCTCGCCGCGGAGCTTCGCAGCGTCGCCCTCGACGGGGCGACCCCGCTCCTTCTCGGCGGCGAACACACGGTGACGTATGCAGGCGTCGAGGCCGTCGACCCGGACGCGCTCGTGATCTGTGACGCCCATCTCGACTTACGTGACGAGTACGACGGCAACCCGTGGAACCACGCCTGCGTGACGCGACGATCGCTTTCGATCGTCGACCGGGTCGTCGTGATCGGTGCCCGAACCGGCTCCCCCGAGGAATGGGACCGGGCGGCCGACGCCGACGTGGAGGGCGTCGCCCCCGAGGACGCCCGCGACTGGATAGACGGGCTGGCACCCGACGCCTTCGCGGAGGAGTCGGTCTACTGCTCTATCGACATCGACGGGCTGGATCCCGGCTTCGCGCCGGGAACGGGGACGATGGAGCCGTTCGGCCTCCACCCCCGCGAGGTCCGCGACGTCGTTCG
>PWGU01000083.1 GCA_003554605.1 Halorubrum sp. | reverse complement strand
TCCCGTGCGGGCCGAAAGCATATGCCGACCCCTCTCGTACCCCCGGCCGATGCTGTTGGTCCTCTGTGTCGACCTCGACGATGACCTCGGCCGGAAGACGGGCGTCTCCACGCCGGTGATCGGCCGGGATGCCGTCCGCGACGCCGCCGTCGCGCTCGCCACCGTCGACCCGGAGGACTCCGACACCAACGTCCTGTTTCAGGGGATCCACACCTACGACGAGCTCGAAGCCGCGGGCGAAGCCGTCGAGGTCGCGGCCGTCACGGGCGTCGACGGGTCGGACGTGCAGGCGAACCGAGCCGTCGGCGAGGAGGTCGACCGCGTCCTCGCGGGGCTCGCCACCGGCGAAGAGGTGTCCGCCATCGTCATCACCGACGGCGCACAGGACGAGTCGGTCCTCCCCGTGATCCGTTCACGGATGCCGATAGACGGCGTTCGCCGCGTCGTAGTGCGGCAGGCACAGGACCTCGAATCGCTCTACTATACGATCAAGCAGGTGCTCGCGGACCGCGAGACCCGCGGGACGATCCTCGTCCCCCTCGGCATCCTGCTGCTCATCTATCCGCTCGTCGTCATCGCCGGCCTCTTCGATCTGGCCGGCGCGGCGGTCCTCGGGATCATCTCCGGGCTCGTCGGGTTTTACTCGCTGTTCCGGGGGCTCGGGCTGGAGGAGACGGTCGACGAGGCGGCCGACGCCGCCCGCAACCTGCTGTACGCCGGCCGGGTGACGCTCATCACCTACGTCGTCGCGCTCGCGCTCATCATCGTCGGTGGGGTCCAAGGCATGGCGGCGCTGGATGCCGTCCAAGCCGTCGAGGGGGGAACGATCCCGATGGGTACCGCGATCGCCGCGTTCGTCCACGGATTCGTCCGGTGGCTCGCGGTCGCCGGGATCACCTCCAGCCTCGGGCAGATCACCGACGAATACCTCGCCGGCCGGTTCCGCTGGCGGTACCTCAACGCCCCGTTTTATGTCGTCGCCATCGCCGTCGTCCTGTTCGCCCTCTCGGGCTTTTTCCTTCCGGACGCGCCCGGCGTGACCCCGCTTGGATTGAACGACCTCGCGCTGGCGCTCGCGGCGGGCACGCTCATCGGCGTTTTGAGCACGCTCACTTTCGCGGTCGTGGAGTCACAGCTCCCCTCCGTGGACCCGACCGATCCGACCTGATCGGTCGCTTACCGGCCCGAATCTAGCGGGGAACCCACTGGTCGCACGCCTCCATGTCGTCCATCAGCTCATCGTAGTGGCCACAGTACGGCCGCATCCCGTCTTCGGTCTGGACGTAATCGAACCGGGCGCAGTTGCCACAGTAGGCGTCGCCCGGGCCGTCGCGCGGGGAGGCGGTCGCGCGCTCCGACCGGCCGGGGTCGCGTCGATCCGTTCCGCTCCCCGAGTCCGGCTCGGTCGGCGACGCCGGGCCGCTCGGTGCGGAGGGACTCATCGGGGCCGCCGGCCCGCCCGCTGAGGCGGTCGTCCCGTCGTCCATCGGGGAGGTGATCGTCGGGGTCGCGTCCCCGCCGTCGCTCACCCCCGTCGTCGGTCCGCCGGAGGGTCCCGCTTTGTTCCCGTTCGATGCGCCCGTGCTCGACCGGGAGTTCCGGTCCGGTCGGTTCGTCTGCGTTTCGACCTCCCCGTCGGGGGTCCCACCGAGGAACCCGATACCGCCGAGGCCGTCGAGTTGGTCGCGTTCGACCTCGATCACCCTCGTTTCGCCCTTGTGGGTGACCTCCATCGTGACCGTTCCGCCGGGATCGTTTCGCGTTTTGAAGTTCGCGATACCGACGAAGAGACACCAGAGCGTCGTCGCCGCGCCGAGGAGGTAGACGCCCGCCGTCGGGAGCGTGAGGTCCGTCAGTTCGGGGCTCGGTCCGCCGACCCATTGGTGGGGATAGGCGTGTGCGAAAAGCGCCACGCCGAGCGCCATGATGGCCGCTCCGGCGACGGCCGCGATGCGGGTGTTTCGGTCGGCGGGGAGCACCGCCATGATCCCGAGCATGATGATCGGGACGCCGATCCCGCCGAGGATGCCGCCGTATCGTCGCGCGACGCCCGAACTAAAGCGTCCGCTGAACAGGACTTCTGCGGCCGTGAGCAGCCCGACGACGAGAAGGAGGGTACCCGCGACGAACAGCCCCACCCCGATGGAGAGCCGGCGGGGGTCCACCTCGGAGCGTCCCCGGCCACCGTACGTCTCGGAGAGACTGGTCATACGTGGCCTTCGTGGTCATCCCTGAAAACACTATGTCAGACGATCCGGTCTTTTCCCCCCCGATCGACGGCGTCCGAAGGGGTATCAACGAGGCCAACGTCGACGTCCGAGCGGGCTTGAACCACGCTATTGCTCCGACCGGCCCTTCGCCAGCAGCCGATCGGCCAACGCGCCGAGCGCTTTAAACGCGACGTTGACATATAACCCGACGAGGAACGAGAGGCCCGCCACGAAACGCCCATCCACGGGCACATCCCCCGAGATGAGTACGCCCGAGAGAAGAAATACGCCCGCGGCGAGCACCCACGCGGCCGGAACCCGAAGCGCCATGCTCAGGAGTTGATCCGCGGTCGCCCACCGCTTTAGATCGCCCATCTTCGTGATCAGTTTCGTGAACGCGTAGCCGAGGGCCCCCATCGTCGAGTAGAGATACACCGCAGGTGGGATCGGCGGGTCGACCGGCGGCAGCGGTCCGTAACCCATCGACAGGATCACGGCTGCCACCGCGAGGACGACGAACACGGCGATGAATCTCCCGTTCTCCGTGGACCATTGATAGCCGGTACCGGAGGGGTTCGATCCCCCCTCGATACGGCCCGTCTCGGAGGGGCGGTCGTCCTCGTCCTCTTCGTCCTCGTTTGCCGCCCCCTCGGTCGGGCGATTCGTTTGTCCGTTGCCGTCGCTCGATATCCCGGATGCTCCCGACGTTCCCGCTCCATCGCCGTATTGCGTCCTTCGTCCAGTCATCGAGTGTCTCCTCCCCTTGGCCCCGGTTATCAGGTTATGCGGGTGACATTTGCCCCCACGGGCTTAAGTGCTCGGTGAGGCCACCGGGCGGCGGCTCCTCCCGATCTCCTCTCGGACCGAAAGCGGTATCACCGCCGGACCGGAATCGGGGCGCATGAGCGATACCGAAGAGGAGGCCGAGGAGACGGAGCCCGCCGTCCCGCTCGGTGACGGCCCGGAGATCGAGGGGGAACCGCTTGCCCGCGTCGCCTCCCGGCTCACCTGGCCGGCACAAAAGAGCGACGCGATCGCCCAGGAGGGCGAGACTACGATCCGCACGCCCCAAGGTCCGCGTGACCTCGCGTCGGTCCTCGAAGCGTCCGACGTTCCACTGTTCCAGAGCCGGAGCGAGTTCGTTGAGGCCGTCGAGGCCGTCATCGGATCCGGCCCCGTCGCCGTGGAATAGCCGCAACGCGCGCCCGTCGACACCCCACACAGACGGCCCGCCGTGGTCACCACACTTTTTTTGCGGGCACACCGAATGGAGTGCATGACGCTCCCGTTCGACCCGGCGACGCTCGACCCCGACGATTTCGGCGAGAAACGCGTGACGCTTTCGATGGACCACGAGGAGGCTATCGAACACGTTCGGGCGATCTGTATCGAGGAGGGCCTCGGCGTCCCGGTCGAGTTCTCCCCGAGCGAACTGTTGAACGAAAAGATCGACGCCGACCGTGACCCCTACTACGTCCTCGGCGCGTGCAACCCCGCGATGGCGGACCGCGCGCTCGATGCAACCGATGGGCGGATCGGCGCGCTGTTTCCCTGCAACATGGTCGTCGAGCAGGTGGAGCCCGGTCGACAGGCCGTCCACCACGTCTCGATCATGAAGATCGCGCGACTGGTCGATCTCCCGAGCGACGACGCGGCCCTGGAGGCGGTGATCGAGGAGACGGGCGACATGCTCGAGGCGATATTTGATCGACTGGACGCGCCCTGAGGCGTCGAGGGCCGCCGTTTCCGGACCGACCCGCTTTCGGGAACGAGGTCGACACGACTTTGTCGCGAGCCCCGTTCCCGCCAACTATGTACGAATCAGGAGCCTACGTCGCGGCCGCGTTGGAGGGCGCGGGCGCGGAACTTACCGCGGATCAGCGACAGCCGAACGGGGTCGATCTTACCCTCGATACCGTCTTTGTGCCCTCCGAACCCGGGTTCGTCGGCCGCTCGGGCAAACACGTTGCGGACCGCCGTGAACTCACCACCGACGACGGTGGGTATCGGCTGGAGCCGGGAACCTACGTCGTCAGATACACCGAACCCGTTCGGATACCGACGGGTCGCGTCGGATTCGTCTACCCGCGATCCACGCTCCTGCGGAACGGCGCCATGTTAAATACCGCCGTCTGGGACGCCGGCTACGAGGGGGTCGGCGAGGGGCGGCTTCACCTCGGCCACCCGTTGACGATCGAACCCGGCGCACGGATCGCCCAGTTGGTCCTCGCCCGGGCGGAACACGACGGGACGTATGACGGCAGTTATCAGGGGGAGGGGCTCTGAGAGGGCCGCGGCCGGCCCTTGAGCGACGGCATTGTGCGGAAAGACGGCGTTACCGCTCGCGATCGTTGAAACACAAACGGCACGCCCCCGCCGGGAAAAGGTGGCGCGAGCGTGCCGTTTGATAGGTCCCCGCTGACGCTTCGGCCCTCCAAAGCGAAGCGTCATCTGAATCAAGTAGCGGCGGCTATTTAAGCGTAGCGGGACCGACGACCGATCGGCGTGTTCGGGACCATCGACAGCGCCGCGGTCGGCCGGTTTGCCCGGTGCGCTCAGTCGCCGTCTTGCTTCGCCGGGTGGTCCGCTCGAAGCCCGGTTTGGCCCTCACCGAGGAGCCGCTCGCGCAGGGTTTCCCCCTCCGTGGGTGCGTCCGCCGCCGGGACGAGCCCGCGCGCACGCAACTCTGGAACGACGAGGTCGACGAAGTCACGCAGGGAGCCTGGACGGACGACCTCCTTGACGTTGAACCCGTGAACGCCGACCTCCTCGTGCCAGTACTGCAGTTCGTCCGCGACCTCGGCTGGCGTGCCGACGATCGTGGGGGAGGTCGTTCCGAGCCCGCAGAACTGTGCGACCTCCCGAACCGTCCAGTCGCGGTCGGGTTGGGAGGTGGTGAACGCGTTCATCGTCCCCTGGATCGCGTCCGTCTCGATATGCTCGACGCGCTGATCCGGGTCGAGTGTCGAGAGGTCCATATCGAGGAACCCCGAGAGTAGCGCGAGCGTCGCCTCGACGTCGACGTGCTCGACGTAGCGCTCGTACTTCTCCTGTGCGGCCGCAGCGGTCTCCCCGACGACGGGGACGACCCCGATGAAAAAGCGGAGGCTTTCGGGATCCCGACCGTGCCGCTCCGCGCGCGCCTTCACGTCCGTCATGTACTCGCGGACGCCGGTCTCGGTCGGCTGGCTGGCGAAGACCGCCTCGGCGTTCGCCGCCGCGAACTCCCGCCCGCGGTCCGAGGAGCCGGCCTGATAGATCACCGGCGTTCGCTGCGGCGAGGGTTCACAGCCGTGCGGGCCCGGCACGGAGAAGTGGTCGCCCTCGTGGTCGATCGCGTGGACCTTCCCCGGGTCGGTGTATCGACGCCCCTCGCGGTCGCGCTCGACGGCGTCGTCCTCCCATGAGTCCTCCCAGAGCGAATAACAGACGTCGAGGAACTCGTCGGCGCGGTCATAGCGCGTCCCCTTGTCCATCCGTTCTTCCAACCCGAGGTTCTCGGCTGCGGACTCCAGATAGGACGTGACGACGTTGATCGCGATCCGGCCGTCGGTGAGGTGATCGAGCGTGGAGAACTCGCGGGCGAGCTGGTACGGGTGGGTGTAGGTCGTCGAGCGCGTCACGGCGAACCCGAGATTGTCTGTGACCTCGGCCATCGCCGGAACGACGAGCTGTGGGTCGTTCGCCGGCGTCTGGACCGCGCGTTCGATCGCGGCGTCGCGGTCGTCGCCGTAGACGTCGTAGATCCCCCGAACGTCCGCGAAGAAGACGGCGTCGAAGCCCCCACGCTCGGCCGTTCGGGCCACCTCGGTCCAATAGTCGCGGTCCGTATAGCGGACAGATTGATCGCCCGGATAGGTCCACGAGCCCGGCGAGACGTGCTCGACGGCGTTCATCGTAAAGAGGTTCAGATGCAGCCGATCTGACATGGGTCCCGATACGCCAGCCGACGGTAAGACCCCACAGATAGTGGCGGGTGTTGTAGCTACCCAGGTACGCGCTCCGGCCTCCGTCACCGAACTCGGCAAGCTTCGCGTGATGCCGTCGTCGAGAACCGGTTTCTTATCCCTCAGGCTGACGCATTCACGTCGGCCGTCGAGACGTAGGCGGCGAGGTCGGAGGTGGTGATGATCCCGATCGCGATCCCGTCCTCGTCGACGACGGGGACGTGATGGAAGCCACGCTCGACCATTCGGGCGGCCACCGACGAGACGGACGCCTGCGCGTCGGTCGTCACGAGATCCGTGCTCATGTACCGCTCCACCGTGGTCTGGGCTTTCGGCTGGCTCTTGGCGACGATCTCGACGAAGTCCGTCGTGGTGAGGATCCCGAGGAGTTCCTTCGAGTCACCGACGACGAGCACGGAGCTGATGTCGTTATCGAGGAGGACCCCCGCGGCGTCCTCCACCAAGGTGTCCGGGGTTACCGTGTGGAGGTCCGTCGTCATTAGCCGCGCAACGAAGATGTCGTCGATGTCTTGCATGGTCACACGATGCCCCGCTCACGGCATAAGAATTGTCGTGGACGCGTGGGGTCCACTGTCCGCCCGATCAACCGAACCGGAAGAGTCCCGCCTGCCGGTGCGGCCCCCCGCCGCTCGGTTCCGCCACCCACGCAGTTCGGTCGTCCCGGAGACGCTCCCGCCCGCTCGGCGGTGGATCCGCGGGCTCACAGGCGACACAGCCCTCGCCGCAGTCCCGCCCGGGGTCGACGACCCGGTCGAAGTGTCCACAGTATGGCTGTCCGTCCGCCGTCGTCTCGGCATGGACACACCCGGGGGGCGTCGGCCGCCACCCCTTCCCGTAGGCCCGCTCGGCGATCCGCCGCCGGCGACGGGCCTTCGCTTCGGGATCGATGAGCGCGATGTCGGTCCGTGTCGAGCCCTCCGTGAGGATCTCGACGCCCGGTTCGTTCGGTGCCAGCGGCGTGGGATCGCGGATCACCTCGCGGGTGCCCGATTCGGGATCAAACCGCCAGACACCGACGGCATCCGGGATCCGATTGAGGTGTGCGCGGGTGACGTAGGAGGCGGTCGCGAGGACGACCGAATCGAACAGCCCGAGCGCGACGTCATACCGCAGCTGTGCACGGAGGTCGCCCGGCGTTCCGAGGTCGGGTTTGTTCTCGATGGCGGTGAGCGAGCCGATCCAGTCGTTGGGATAGCGGGCGGTCGCCCGGACGACGTCCCGGCCGTCGCGTCGACCTTTTTCGAGGTACCCGGCCTCGACGGCGGCGTCGGCCACGGCGTGTGCGCGGGCGGGCGGGAGGTCGAACACCTCGGTCACGGGGACCGCGGATCCGGGACCGACGGGCGCTTCGATGGCCATCGCTGGGATCCGCCCCGGCGTGATCGCGGCCCGATCGGGAAAGCCCGGACCCGGTTCGAGGAGACACACGTCGACGATCCGGCCGCCCGGCCGGGTGACGCCCGCTCCGAGCTGTCTGGAGACCACCCGGTCCGTCGATTCGAGCGCCGCACACAGCGCCAACTCGAACCGATACTCCATGCCATACACAAGTTCGGTGGTGAGTAAAAGCCGTCGCCGCCATGTCGGTCGGTGGGCCCTTTCAAAATCGATAACTCGCCGATATGTTCATGGGCCTCAAGCACGCCCCACCGAGTATGAACCGACGTCGATTCCTCACCACCGCAGTCGCCACCGGCACCGCGACGGCCGTCGCGGGCTGTCTCGCGAGCGCCGCACCGAGCCCGCCCGATCTCCCGACCGACCAACTCGATGCGGACGGCTGGGAGCTCGTCGAGGAGGAGGAAGAGGAGGCGTTCAGCGAGTCGTTCGGCGGCGTGGAGCTGACCGCGACGGCGACGACGAAGGTGTACGAGCACGCGCCGCTTCGTGAGGACCTCGCGGAGAAGACCCTCGGGGAGGTGAGCGAGGCACCCGTCTCGTTTTTCGCCAGCCGGATCACCTTCGACCCGGATCTGACCGACATTCCCGGCGGTGTCGGCAGCGATCAGATCCTCGATGAGGTCGAGACGAACGTCCGTTCGACCCTCGAGATGCAGATGGCCGAAAACGGCGTGGAGGAGATCGAGGAGGAAGGGACGGGGACGCTGGCGGTCGACTCCGGCGAGGAGGCACGTCGAACCGATCTCGCGGGTATCGTCCCGTTCCAGCCGGTGTCGTTTCCGGTCTCGAACGGCGACCCCGTGACGCTTGAGACGGACGGCATTGCCGTCGCCGGGCGGGCCGCCGTCTGGATGGGCGACGAGAGCGTCCTCGTCGGCGGGGGCGCGTTCCCGGCCGAAAACGTCGATATGGCCATCGACGAGGAGCTCTCCTCGGCGATCTCGGTTTCCATCGACGTCGACCTCGGCCTGGAGCCGGAGCGATACGAATCGGACCTCCTCGAACTCGTCGCGGCGATCGAGTAGGCGACCGGTTCGCGTCGAAACCGGTATTCGGCGTCGGCACGTACCATCCGTATGCGCCGGGTGACTCGGAACCTCCTCATTGCCATCGCGTTGGTCGTCGTCGCGCTGCTCGCGTTGGGCGCGCTGCCGAGCTACCTCGGTACGGGCGACCCGTACTACCTCACGGTCGAGTCGATCGAGACGGACGACACCGCCGTCGACGTCAACGAGGTCTCCGAGCGCCGCTACCCCTACCTGATGGGCGCGCTCACGAGCGATGACGGCCGCTCGGACGGCTACCAGATGGGGCCGTTCGGGATGAAAGAGTGGTTCACCCACACGCCGTTCGACGAGGTCGATTCGCTCACCACCTCCGTCGCGGAAGCGGAGACCGACGACGGCGTCCGCGTTGAGTACGACGGCCAAAAATACCACGTACAGATCGTTCAGCCATGACCGGCGAGCGTGATTCGACGGCCGCCGATGGCGACGACGCCGAACCGGCAGTCGGTGACGACGACGCCGAACCACCCCTCGGCATCGAGCCCGCTACGGATCTCCGCGACCTACCCGCCTTCGCTGACGGGCGGCTCCATTCGCTCCCGGGCGAGCCGGAGTGGCCCGTCGAGGAGGTCGCCGTCGAGTACGACCCGGGTTGGTTCGTCGGCGGCTACGATCGGGTCGAGCAGCCTGATGGTCGGCTGAAGAACTACTACTGGGCGGAGCTACCGCCGGCAACCGTCGTGATCGCGATCACCGACGGACAGGTCCTCTTCGTCGAACAGTATCGTCCGGCGACCCGACAGACGAGCCTCGAACTGCCGGCGGGGATCGTCGAGCCCGGCGAGTCATACAGTGATGCCGGAGCCCGCGAACTCGCCGAGGAGACCGGCTTCGCGCCCGCCTCGACGACCCTGTTACAGGAGGTGTGGTGTACGACCGGCCTGCTCAGGCACGCCCGTGGGTACGTCCTCGCCGAGGGCCTCGAACCGGTCGACGTCGAGGCCGACTCGAACGAGTTCCTCGTCCCACGGACGGTTCCGGTCGAGGAGGCGATCGCGGTCGCCCGTGAGCCGCCGACGAACGACGCGACGCTTGAAGGGCTCCTGCTGGCGAAACACGACGGCGCGCTGTGACCTCGGGAATCCGAGACCGACCCGTCGCGGTCGGCGCGGGGACGGCGATCGGCTGTCTGCTCCTCTCGTTCGCCGCGATCACGCTCGTCGTGATCGGTATCGTCGGCACGATCGACCACGCGCCGCTTCCCGCAACCCTCGCGCTCATCGCTGCCCTGTTGGCGCTCCTCGTTGGGATCCTCTCCGAGTGGCGGTTCCTCCGCACGCTCGTGATCCGGGTACATCGCGAGCGGCCAGCGGCGGCCCCTGTGGGAGGCCGGCTTCGCTCGGCCGTCGACCGGTTCGGGAGGTGGCAACCGACCCGGGAGGATTCGACCGTGGTGGGCTCCCTCGTCGCCGGCGCGCTCGCGACCTACGGCCTGGCCGTGGCGGGCGGACTTTCCGCCGTTCTCGGGGCCTCCATCGTCGGCGTGGTCGCGGGTCTGATGGTGCCGAAACGAGCCGTTCCGGCCTACTGCGGGGCGTTCGTCGGTATGACCTCGCCCGCGGTCCTCGGAACCTACCTCCTGACGGCGCTCGCGGCACTCGTGGCCTCCGCCGTCTTTCTCGCCGCCAGACCTGTCTTTCAGGGCGTCGGCGGAAAGCTCGGAACGACCGCGTTCGTCGGCGTCGTGCCGGTCGCTTGGCTGGCGTCGTCCACGACGCCGACGGCGACGATACCCGATCCAACGACGGCCACGATCGCGCTCGCCGTCGGTGCCCTTGCTGCGGCCGCGACGTTCCTCCTCCACGTTCGCGTCACCGGTGACACCGTGCT
>PWGU01000162.1 GCA_003554605.1 Halorubrum sp. | reverse complement strand
GGCAAGTCGACGATGTCGGTCAACATCGCGGCGGGGCTCGCCCAACTCGGCGCGCGTGTCGGCCTCTTCGATGCGGACGTTTACGGCCCCAACGTGCCACGAATGCTGGCCGCCGAGGAGCGCCCGCGTACCGATGGGGAGCTAATCGTCCCCCCCGAGCGCTACGGCGTGAAGCTGATCAGTATGGACTTTCTCACCGGCGAGGACGACCCGGTCATCTGGCGCGGGCCGATGGTTCATAAGATCATCACCCAGCTCGTCGAGGACGTCCAGTGGGGCGACCTCGATTACCTCGTGATGGACCTCCCGCCGGGAACCGGCGACACCCAGCTCACGATCCTTCAGACGCTACCGCTCACGGGCGCGGTCATCGTCACGACCCCCCAACCCGTCGCGCTCGATGACGCCGTGAAGGGCCTGCGGATGTTCGGGAAACACGACACCAACGTCCTCGGCGTCGCCGAGAACATGAGCGGGTTCACCTGCCCCGACTGCGGGAGCGTCCACGACGTCTTCGGGACCGGCGGCGGCCGGGGGATGGCCGACGAACACGAGCTGCCGTTCCTCGGCGGGGTCCCGCTCGACCCGGCGATCCGGACCGGCGGCGACGACGGCGACCCGATCGTGTTGGGCGAGGGCGAGACCGCGGACGCCTTTAAGCTGATCGTGGAGAACGTCGCGAACAACGCGGGCGTCGTCCGCCGGCGCGAAGTGAGTCAGGGACGATGAGCGGGAGGTGGTGGGGCGATGACTGATGACCCGGACGAACCCGCGGACGCGCTCGAAGAGGCCGACGTCGACTGGGAGATGGCCCCGGACTCGGACGCGACGTTCCCGGACGACCCGGAGCGCCGCAAGTTCCTCCGGGAGATCGCCGAGGAAGTCCGCGGCGATAGCTCAGAGAGCAAACAGCTCTCGGCGATCCTCTACCGTGTCTCCGACCTGTATGACCCCGAAGAGGACACCTCGCCCGAGGAGATATACTTGAACGTCCGCCATATCATGTCGATCAAACAGCAGGGCGGCCTTCGTCGCTGACGGGTCATCGGGACGCCCGACAGAGGTTATCAATCGCGGGCGACGAGCGCGACGCCGTTCACGTCCCGAACACCGACGGCCCGGTGACGCCAGCCGTCACCGACGTCGACGCAGACGGTTCCGTCCGCGGTGACCGCCACGGCCGTTCCCGGGCCGTAGCCGAGCGCGGCGATCGGGGCCTCCACCGGGAGCGTCGCCAGCGTCCACGCGTCCTCACCCCATCCGTCCCCGCCCGTGTCGGCAGCTCCTGTCCGGATCCATAGCCCGCCCTCGCCCGCGGCCATCGCGTGACCGTCGCCGTCGGCCGCGACGACCCCGAACTCGCCATCGAGTGCGTCCATCCAGCCGTTGCCGAGCCAGTAGATCCCGCCGCCGGTCGCCGCGAGCGGTAACCCCGATCCGGCCACGTCGCGGACGTCGGAGAGCCCGACGTGTTCGAGCCGCCACCCGCCACCACCGGAGACAGCTTTATATACCCCGTCCGCCGCCGCGATCAGCGAGCCGTCGATCGCCCGCGGGTCGGCGAGGTCACCCACGGGGTCGACGGTCGTCCGGATCGACTGCCCATCGAGGCTCACCGAGATCCGGGAGACCGCTCCGTCCCCCTCGGCGACGAGGAATCCGCCGTCGTGGACGCCGACGGCGACACACGGACCGAGGGCGACCTCGCTGAAGTCGAGTTCGTCGGGCGTCGTGGCCGATTCCGATCCCGGCCCGAGCGCGGCGAGTTGAGGACCGTCGTCGGTTGCGACCGCGAGGAGGCCGAACGTGCTTTCATCTCCGCCGCCGGGTACATCGACGGTCGGCAGGACGGAAACGTCGCGGGCGTCCATGCGGCTTACGAGCGCGAACTCCCCGACGAGGTCGTCGGAGATCGCGACCCGGACGAGCCCCATCCCCGTGGCGAGAAAGGCGTCCGTTCGGCCGGCCGTGCCGGCATATACGCGTTTCTCCTCGATCGAGATGTCGTCCTCGGCGGGTGCCATACTCGGTGGGTTTGAGGAGGATATATAAAAGCGAGGAGGTCGGCGGATGCGACGGAAGTATCCGGGCGATTCATCGCCCGACACCGACGGGGATTTGACCGACCGCCCCGGATTTGAACGCGTGTATCCGATCGCTCCCGAGGCGGTCTCGCTGCTCGCGGAGGTCCTCCCACGGCTCGCGCGGATCACCCTCTTCATCTCGCTCGGGGTGTTCGCCGCGAACGTCGCGGTCGCGTTCGGGCTCATCCGGTATATCGCCGGGATATCGGGATATCTCACCCGGCCGGCGAACCTCCCGGACGAGGTCGGGACGGCGATCCTCACGACGGCGGCCTCCACGACCGCGGGCTATGCGACCCTCGCGGAGTACCGTGAGTCGGGCTTTCTCGACGATCGGGCGACTCTCGTCGCCGTGGTGATGAACACGTTCTTCGGGTTCGTCCAGCACGTCTTCACCTACTATATTCCCGTCCTGATCCCGATCCTCGGGGTTCACACGGGCGTCCTCTACGTCTCCTTTCGCGCCGGTATCGCGCTCGCGATCACGGTCGTCGGCGTCCTCCTCGGTGCCGCCTTGCTTTCGGAGCGCAACGTGGATCGCGCAGCGCTCGATGACGTGACCGCGGAGGGCCCCGACGGCGACGAGCGCTCGGCGAGGAAACGGGTCCGCGCGGCGGGCGAGCGGTCGTGGCGGACGCTCCGCCGGATCGTTCCCCGATTGGCGATCATCTACACGCTCGTCGTCGCGCTCGTCACCTACGTCGACGTCGAGTCGGCGACCGGCTTCGCCGCGCCCATAACCGAGCAGATCGGTCTCCCCGGCGCGGCGGTGCCCGTGATCGCCGTCTACACGCTCGATACGACCGCCGGCGCGGTGACCATCGCCCCGTTGCTCGATGACGTATTCACCCCACGAACTGCGGTGGCGACGCTGCTTTTCGGCGGGATACTCTCCTTTGCGGTCTCGACGTTCAAGCGATCGATCCCGTTCCAGTACGGCATCTGGGGCGCGGAGTTCGGCACGAAGGTGATCGTCGTCAACACGGCGATGAAGGTCGTTTTCATCTCGTTGAGCGTGGCGTTGCTTCTGATTCCCTCGTGGTAACTCGATTCGACCGCGATGGCCCACCGTGGCGCGGTCAGGACGCCCGCATCCCGAACGGTTAACCCGCCTCCGGTCGGCGAACACCTCATGAGCGATGCCGCGGACCTGATCCTTCTCGACGGAGAGATACACACCCTTACCGAGCCCGATGAGATCCACGAGGCGCTCGCGATCCGGGATGGGCGGATCGTCCGACTCGGATCGAGTTACGACGTCGAGATGCTCGCGGGCGTGGAGACGACGACCGTCGACCTCGACGGCACGGTCGTCCTCCCGGGGTTCATCGACGCACACACGCACCTGACTACTGTCGGCCGATATCTCGTCCACGCGGACCTCTCGGCCGCGGATTCCCCGGACGAGGCGGTCGAACTGCTCGCCGAACGGGCCGCGGAACTCGACGACGAGGGATCCGCCGCGGCGACGGACGCGTGGGTGCTCGGCTACGGCTACGACGAGTCCACGTGGACCGAGAAGCGCTACCTAACCCGGTCGGACCTCGATGCCGTCGACACCGACCGGCCCGTCGCCGCGTTCCGCGAGGACATGCACGTCGCCGCCGCCGACTCAACCGCGCTCTCCCTGCTCGCGGACGACTTCGCGGCCGCCCCGTCGGGGACCGTGCCGACCGACGAGGCCGGCGAACCCACCGGCGTCCTGCTTGAGGCCGCCATCGACCCGGTTTATGAGACGGTCGAGCCCGACCCGGCGGAGACGCGCGAGATCGTCCTCGCCGCCCTCGATGACTGTGCCCGCAAGGGGATCACCGGCTTCCATGACATGGTTCGCGGCTCACACGCCCCGGGCGTCTACCGCGACCTCGACGCGGTGGGCGAGCTTACCGCCCGCGTTCGGCTCAACTACTGGAGCGACCACCTCGACGCGCTTACGGAGGTCGGGCTCCGGACGAATGCCGGCTCCGCGTTCGTCGAGACGGGCGCGATCAAATCCTACACCGATGGGAGCTTCGGCGGACGGACGGCGAAGCTCTCGGAGCCGTATTCGGACGCCGACACCCCCGATGGCGACGGGGACGCCGCCGCCGACAACGACGACGCCACCGGCCAGTGGGTCGTCGATCCAGACGAGCTCGACGAAGTCGTCGCGGACGCGACGGCGGCCGGCTACCAGTTTACCGCCCACGCCATCGGCGACGTGGCGGTCGATGCCGTCCTCGACGCCTACGAGGACGCCGCGGTCGACGATCCGGGGAGGGCGCGACACCGGATCGAACACGTCGAGCTGGCCGACGACGAGGCCATCGACCGGCTCGCGGAGACGGGGGTCGTCGCGAGCGTGCAGCCGAACTTCCTGAAGTGGGCCGACGAGGGGGGCCTCTATGCGGCCAGGCTCGGCGATCGGCGAACCGAAACGAACCGCTATCGGGCGATGCTCGATGCGGGCGTCCACCTCGCGTTCGGCTCCGACGGAATGCCGATGGACCCCCTTTTAGGAATACACCACGCCGTCAACGCCCCGGCTGAGGCCCAGCGGCTCACCGTGGCCGAGGCGCTCCGGGCGTACACGCATGGTGCGGCTTACGCCGGGTTCGACGAGGATCGACTCGGGACGGTCGAAGCCGGGAAACTCGCGGACCTCGTCGTCCTGGAGGAGTCGCCGTGGGAGCGGCCGGACGCGATCCGCGACATCGGGGTCGTGATGACGGTCGTCGACGGTAAAATTGTTCACGAACAATAGTTCGCAATTTCTGCTTCTATACGCCGTTTCATATTCGGGTACTCCCAAGGGTGAATCATGGTGGATATCGCCATCGAGTACCCGACCGGCAAGCGCCTGTGGTCGGAGGCCGAAACCGCGAGACGGCTCATCGACGCCCATCTTGGGGACCGCTCCGACGTCGACCGGGTAACCCTGTCGCCGACGGCGGGGTCGGCCTTCTGTGTGAGCGTCGAGGGAGACCGCATCTGGTGTACGGACCCACGCGAGTGGATCGACTCGATGCAGGCGGTATCGGCGGTTCGTCGGCAACTCGTCGCTGCGAAGTGACGGCTTCGGTTTCCCTGGATCCCGCTACTCCCGGGCGACCTCGTGCCGCCCGAAGCCGTATCGAAGGCGGTTCGCCAGCCGGCGGGAGAACCGGCCCTCGTTTCGCGAGTCGAACCGCTCGGCGAGCGCCCCGTATATAAGCGGGACGGGAACCTCCTGTTCGAGCGCCTCCTCAACGGTCCACGTGCCCGTCGAGCCGCCGGCGATGTGGTCGGCGACGTCTCCCAGATCCGAACCCTCCTCGCGGAACGCCTCCTCACAGAGTTCGAGCAGCCACGAACGGATCACCGCGCCGTTGTTCCACGTCCGTGCGACGGCCTCCAGATCGAGGTCATATCGGCCGTCAGCGAGCAGTTCGAAGCCCTCGCCGTACGCCTGCATGAGCGCGTACTCGACCCCGTTGTGAACCATCTTCACGTAATGACCCGAGCCGACCGGGCCCATCCGATCGTGGCCGTCGGGGCCGGTCGCGACCGCATCGAAGACCGGCACCAAGGACTTATAAGCAGCCTCCGGACCGCCCACCATGAGCGAGAAGCCCTCCTCGGCGCTCGCCGGCCCGCCGGAGGTGCCGCAATCGAGGTAGGCCGCCGCCGTCGACTCGGCCCGCCGGACGGATTCGGCGAAGTGGGAGTTGCCGCCGTCGACGACGATGTCGTCGCCGTCGAGGTGTGGGTTGAGTTCCGCGAGGGTCGTATCGACCGCGTCGCCCGCGGGCACCATGAGCCAGATCCGCTTGCCGGGTTCGGGGCCGTCAGCCAGCCGTTCACAGAGGTCCGCGACCGAGTCGGCGGGCGTCGCACCCGCCTCGGCCGCCGCCGCCGTCGCCTCCGCCGAGAGGTCGAACGCGACGACCTCGTGGTCCGCAGCCAGCGACCGATCCACGACGATCCGTCCCATCCGCCCGAGTCCGATGACGCCCAGTTGCATACGCGGCGGGTGGACGTGGCGGGTCGTAGTGGTTCCGATCGATCCGCGAGCGAGGGGCCGATCGAACCTCCGCTCGATCGGATGGGTCGCCCGCGCCGCCGCAACGTTTAGCTCACTTGCCGGTGCAGGAGGTCCATGGACTGGAGCCCGCCCGACGAGTGGCCGCATATTCGAACCATCGAATCACACACCGGCGGCGAGCCGCTCCGGGTCGTCATCGACGGCTTTCCCGACCTTCCGGGCGAGACGATCCTCGAGAAGCGGCGCTACGCACAGCAGCACCACGACGACCTTAGGCGAGCGATCATGTTCGAGCCGCGCGGACACGCCGATATGTACGGCGCGCTGCTGACCGATCCCGTCACCGACGACGGGGACATCGGGGTGTTGTTCACGCATAACGCCGGCCACAGCACGATGTGTGGGCACGGCGTCATCGCGCTCGGCGTCGTCCTCCCGACGATCGGCGCGGTCGAACTCGATCCGGAGGAACCGACCATCCGAATGGATACGCCCGCCGGGCGGGTGACGGCGTATCCGCGCCTTGATCGGGGGTCCCCCGCCACAGAGAGCAACGATCCTGCCGCCGAGGGCAACAGTCCCGCCATCCGTCGAGTCGCCTTCGAGAACGTCCCCGCCTACGCCGTCGCGCTCGATGAGACGATCGAGACGGAAACCTTCGGGACCGTCCGGTACGACCTCGGCTTCGGCGGCGCGTTTTACGCCTACTGTGACGCCGCCGAAGTTGGCCTCCCGCTGGAGCCGGACTCCGCCTCGGCGCTCGCGGCGGCCGGCCGTGAGCTGAAGGCGGCGATCGCCGAGGAGACGTCCCTGGAGCATCCCACCGACGAGGACATGGAGTTCCTCTACGGCGTCATCTTCACCGGCGAGTCCGAAGGCGACGCGGACATCCGAAACGTCTGCGTCTTCGCGGACGGGGAGGTCGATCGAAGTCCGACCGGAACCGGGGTGAGCGGCCACCTCGCGTTGCGACAGGCTCGCGGAGAGATCGCGCCGGGCGAGTCCTTCGCCGTCGAGAGCATCGTCGGATCGGTGTTCACCGGTCGCGTGACCGGCGTGTGTGAGCATCACGGCCGCGAGGCGGTCATCCCGGAGATCGAGGGGGAGGCGTACATCACCGGGACGAACACGATCACCGTCGATCCGCAGGACCCCTTCGGCGAGGGCTTTTTCATCCGATAGCGGTCGCCGCTGACCCTCTCTCCACATCCGCCGCCGATCACCCCCACACGATCGGCAGCCACCAGATAACGGCGACGACGATCACGACGACGCCCACGAGGCTCACCGCCGCGCCGACCCGGGCCATCTCCGGGATGGTGAGGTACCCCGAGCCGAAGACGATGGCGTTCGGGGCGGTCGCGACCGGGAGGACGAACGCGAAGGAGGCCGCGAGCGCGACCGCCGCCATCAGCGTGAGCGGCGGCGCACCGATCGAGCCGGCGACCGCGATGGCGATAGGCGTGAACACCGAGGCGGTCGCCGTGTTCGAAGTGACGTTCGTGAGGACGACGACCGTGACGACGAGCAGCAACACGAGCCCGAGGAGTTCGGTGAGCCCGACTGCCGTGATCAGGTCGGCCGTCGCCCGGTCGATCCCCGTCCGCTGAAACGCCCGGGCGAGCGCGAAGCCCGCCCCGAGGAGTAACAGGACGCCCCACGGCAGCCGAAGGGCGTACTCCCAATCGAGGAGGAACTCCCGGCGACGGAAATTAACGGGAACGAGGAAGGCGGCCACCCCGCCCGCGATCGCGATGGTCGCATCCGTCACCGCGGGGAAGACGGGCGTGATGAGGAAGGGGCGGGTGAGCCAGCCGAGCGCGACGAGGCCGAACAGCGCCGCGATCCGTCGCTCGCCGGTCGAGGCGGGCCCGAGCGCCGCGAGTTTGTGTGCGGCGACCGCCTCACGGCCCGGCTCCACCTCGACCGTCGGGCGGAGGACGACGAGCAGGGTCGCCCATACCGCGAGGGTGCCGACGATCGCCACCGGGAGCCCGAACTGCATCCACTCGAAAAAGCCCACGTCGACGCCGAGTTGGCTCTCGGCGACGCCGGCGAGCACGGCGTTCGGCGGGCTGCCGATGAGCGTCCCCACCCCACCTACGGAGGCGGCGTAGGCGATTCCCAACATAAGCGCGATCCCGAATCGCGTCGCGGGAAGCGCGTTGGGGTCCTCGTCGGTGTCGTGGACGAGGTCGCCGACGCCCTCCGGGAGGTCGACGCGCGGGCCTGGCGTTACCCGATACGTCTGTGAGATGACGGCGATGGCGATGGGGACCATGAGCATCGCCGTCGCCGTATTGGAGATCCACATCGAGAGGAGGGCGGTCGCTGCCATGAACCCGAGGAGGAGGCCCGGGGCGCTCACGCCGACGCTCGCGATGACGAACAGCGAGACGCGCTCGTGCAGGCCGGTTCGTTCGACCGCGAGCGCGAGGAGAAACCCGCCGAGAAGGAGGAAGACGATCGGGTCGCCGTAGGCGGTCGTCGTCTCCGTGACGTCCAACACACCCGTCGTCGGAAAGAGCACGACCGGAAGCAGGCTCGTCACGGGGATGGGGACCGCCTCCGTCACCCACCAGATCACTATCCAGGCGGTACACGCGAGCGCCGAGACCGCCGGTCCGGAGAGCATCGGGATCGCGGACGCGACGCCGTCACCGCCGATCAGGATCGCGACGAACAGCAGCGGCCCGAGCGGGCGACCGATATCGGCCCGGGAGGGGATTCGCATACGTCTCCCCACGCGTAACCCGCGTATAAAAACCGATCCGTGTCGGAGTGGGTTCGATTCGATCCGCCAGGAGCCGAACGCGCGGTTAGTTCCCGTCCTCGGTCTCGCCGAGGTGTGAACGCAACATGTCGACGTCCTTGTTGCCCGCGCCGGTGTTTAAGAGGACGACGGTGTCGTCGGGGCCGAAATCGCCGGCCTCCGCGAGCGTGAACGCTCCGGCCGCCGCCGCCGCACACGTCGCGCCCATCTCCAGGCCCTCCACGCGGGCGACCTCGATGGCGGCGTTGAGAATCTCCCGATCCGTGTTCGCCACCGCGCCGCCGTTCGACTCGCGGATCGCCTCCAGGATGAGCGGGCTCGCGCCGGGATCGGGAATGGCGATCCCGCCGCATGCGGTCGTTATCTCGTCATCTGCGACCGGCTCGTGACGGTCTGCCCCCGCCTCGTAGGCGTCGACGATGGGTGCACAGCCCGCCGCCTGCGCGGCGTACATCGGCAGGAGGTCGTCCGTCCAGCCGAGGTCCCGGACCTCGCGGGCGGCCTTGTGCATCCCGACGAGCCCGACGCCACCGCCGGTCGGATAGACGACCGCGTCGGGGACCTCCCAGTCGAGCTGTTCGAGCACCTCCAGGGCCATCGTCTTTTTGCCCTCGTGGCGGTATGGCGTGACGAACGTCTTCGTCGAGTACCAGTCGGCGTGTTCGGCCATCGCCTCCGCGTACGCCGCGCCCGAGTCGCCGATCTGTGAGTTCCCATCGATCGGGTCCGTGACGGTGAGGTCCGCGCCGTGGACCTCGGTCATCGCCTTCTGGGTGAAACCCGCTCGCGACGGGAGATAGACGTGGGCCTCGAGGTCCGCACGGGCGGCGTAGGCTGCCGCCGCCTGCCCCGCGTTGCCCGCGCTGTTCAAGGCCACGTCGCTCGCGCCGTGTTCGCGCGCGGCGGTCATCGCCGCTGACTGTCCACGATCTTTAAACGTCCCCGTCGGATTCATGCCCTCGTCCTTCAACAGGACCCGACCGACGCCCATCGCCTCCGCGAGCGCCGGACAGTCGACGAGCGGCGTCGCCCCCTCCCCGAGCGAGACGGCCGCCTCGGAGGTGAACGGAAGCAGCTCCTCATATCGCCACATCGAATCGAACGGTCGCTCCGCGAGCTCCTCGGGCGTTAACTCGACTGCGTCGTAGTCATATGCGGGGTCAAGGATGCCGTCGCAGTCGGGACAGCGGTGTGTCGCCGTCTCCGCGTCGAACCGTTCCTCGCAGTCGACACAGCGGAGCCCGATGAACGCGGTGGTCGTGTGCATGCTCGGGGATGACCGCCGGGGGCTTTGACATCCGTGGTCCCGGCAACGAGGGAGGGTATCGACCGACCGACCACGACGAATCTCGGAGATTTCTCTCACTTCGTTCGAGAAATGCACCGGCCGAGATTCTGAACCACGGATAGACGGTCCCGCTCGCTCACTCCGTTCGCTGCGCTGGGCTGCGTCTATCCTGATTCAAATCTCTCGGCGATTCTTCTCACCGTGTTCGAAGAATGCACCGGCCGAGATTTGAACTCGGGTTGCAACCATGGCAAGGTTGCGTGATACCACTACACTACCGGTGCCTGTCTACATATACGAATTTGCCCGACCGGTACTTAAACCTGTCACAT
>PWGU01000149.1 GCA_003554605.1 Halorubrum sp. | reverse complement strand
GACAGCGACGGAGATCACGTTTTGGCAGGCTGGCTTGGTAGGTGGAATCGGCGGCGGGCTCATCTTCGGCGTGATGATGACGACACAGATGGGGATGATCATCGAGATGGCGATCCCGGGGATGTACGGCCTCGGTCCGTCGCTCGCCATCGGATGGGCGATCCACATGTTCCACTCGGCCGTACTCGGCGTCGTCTTCGCGTTCATCGCGAATGCGACCGGACTCGGCGAGCGGCTCGATAGCGCCCCCGCCATCGCCGGTGTGGGACTGATCTACGGGATCGTCTTGTGGATCATCCTCGCATCGTTCGTCATGCCCGCGTGGGTCGGGGCGATGACTGAGATGGCCCCACCCGTTCCCGACTGGAACACCCAGAGCCTGATGGGCCATGCCGTCTATGGCGTCGTCGCGGGAGCGATCTACGCAGTGCTTGTGCGATAGCAACGCCGCCAAGCCCTTTGATTGGCGTGCCCGCAAAGCGGCCGCGGCAGCGGTCGACAACACGGTCACACGGGGAACACCGGGTATGTGATCGATTCCCTTGAATTCGGCCATTTTGAGCCCCATGCTACCGATATTCATACCCAAATCCATCGATAGTTTTATATACAGTAGTGTCATATTTCCAGTCACCAGAACGCCTCCGGCGCTGGTGGAATCGCACGCTGAAATGAACGGGAGTTCTTGTGGACGACTCGACGCATATCGGCGAGCGTCCGCCACGCTCGGAGCGGTGATGGAGAGATAGAAAAATGGTAACGAAAGAAGAAGTCATCGAACAGTACGGCATCGAAGCAATGGAATCGGCGGACAACGTGGGCCTTTCTGAAGAGGATCTGGAGAACGGCTCGAAGGGCCAGCTCATCAAACGAGCGGGCCAGCTTCGTGACCGACGGAACGAACTCAACCAGATGGCCTCCGAACGCGCCTCCAAGCGCGACGACCTCAACGCGAAGACCCGCGAGAAGGTCGACAAGGCCCAGGAACACCGCGAGCAGCGCGACGAGCTCAACGAGCAGGTCCAAGAGCACAAGGACAAACGCAACGAGCTCAACGCGAAAGCCAACGAACTGTTCGACAAGGTCGAGGATCTCAAACAGGACCTCGAGCTCGGCTCCGGGAAGTCCGTTGAGGAGCTGAAAGAGGAGATCGAACAGCTCGAGTTCCGTCAGCAGACGGAGGTCCTCTCGGCGGAGGACGAGCGCGAACTCATCGAGAAGATCGACGACAAGCGCGAACAGCTCGCCGAGAAGAAGTCGAAACTCGGCGACACCGGCGAACTCGACGAGCTCGTCGAGAAGGCCGAGGAAGTCCGCTCGGAGGCGTCACAACACCACCAGAAGGTTACCGAACTCGCCGACAAGGCCCAGGAACACCACAACCGGATGATCGAAGCCTACCGTGAGGCAGACGACGTCCGTGACGAGGCCGACGAGATGCACGAGCTCTTCGTCGAGGCGCAGGAAGCGGCCGACCGCCACCACGAGGACTTCGTCCGCGTCCAGAAGCGTCTCCGCGAACTCGACAAGAAGGAGGAGCGCGAGCGCAAGGACGAGCGCGCCGAGAAACGCGAGGAGGAGAAGGAGGAAGCCGAGGAGATCTATCAGAAGTTCAAGGAGGGCGAGACGCTCGACACCGAGGACCTGATGAAACTCCAGAAGACCGGCCTCCTGTAAACGGCCACCTTCGGCAGCGGACCATATTTTCGGTCGCACGGATCGACGGCGAGCGGCGCGACCGCCTCCCGTCCCACCCGATCCGCGGGGCGTTTGTCACATCCGGCGCGACCGGGTCGTCCCTGTATTTAAACCGGTACGGACCATATCACGGACATGGATGACCGTTCCCGTTCGAAGGGGCGTGCCCCGATCGTCGCGACTGCCGTAGTGACGGCGGCAGCGACGATCGCATGTCGCCGGATCGTCACCCGACTCACCCGCGGCCGCATCGGCGACGCCGAGGAATACAACGTCGCGGAGGTCTCAGTTTCGGGCCCGATCGTCCGGGACCGGGGCCGCCCCTCCCCGCTTTCTGGCGGCACCGCGACGACGGCCGACGAGGTCGTCGAGTTGATCGAGGAGGCCGACGAGGACGATGCGGTCGACGCGCTGCTGCTCAAACTTAACACCCCGGGTGGACAGGTGCTCCCGAGCGACGACATCCGGCGGGCCGCCGCCGGGTTCGACGGCCCAACGGTCGCGTACGCGACCGACCTCTGTGCCTCCGGCGGCTACTGGATCGCCAGCGGCTGTGACGAGCTCTGGGCACACGAGGCGAGCCTCGTCGGCTCCATTGGCGTCGTCGGCTCCCGGCCGAACGCGGCGGGATTGGCGGACAAACTCGGGATCACCTACGAGCAGTTCACCGCGGGCGAGTACAAGGACGCCGGGGTGCCGCTCCGGGAGATCGAAGACGACGAACGCGAATACCTTCAGGGGATCATCGACGGCTACTACGAGCGGTTCGTCGAGACGGTAAGCGAGGGACGCGGGCTGGATCCCGAAGACGTTCGCGAGACGGAGGCGCGTATCTATCTCGGCGACGACGCCGCCGAGTTGGGGCTCGTCGACTCGCTCGGAACCCGCGAGGACGTCGTAGACCGGCTCTCCGAGCTGCTCGATACCGACATCGAGGTGCGCGAGATGGAGCCACAGCGTGGTCTCGCAGAGCGGCTGGGTCTCGGGGCGGAGCGGCTGGCGTTCGCGGCCGGCACCGGGGCCGCGAGCGTCTTTTCCGGCTCCGGCGGCGACGTCGACGTCGAGCTTCGATGACCCGAATCGACGGGAACTGAAGCCGGACGACCGGGAGGGTTTTTACTCGCGGACGGTGTGGGGGGACATGTGACGACGCTGGTCATCTGTGTGGACCGTTCGGGGACCATCGGGCGGACCACGAACGTGCCGATGCCCGTCGCCGGCTGGGAGGCCGTCAGGTCGCTCGTTACCGACGTCGGCCTCGCGGACCCTGAGGACGCCAGCGTCAACTGTCTCCTGGAGGCGCTTCGCGTCGCTCGCGACCTGCGGGACGGTCGTGAGGAGGCGGTCGTCGCGGTCATCTCCGGCGAGAGCGACTCGCCGATCGGTGCCGACCGCTCGATCGCGGCCCAGCTCTCCGACCTCGTGGATCGGTACGACCCGTCCTCGGCGATCGTCGTCGTCGACTCCGCTGAGGACGAACGCGTCCTTCCCATCATCGAGTCCCGCGTCCCCGTCGACTCCGTCGACCGGGTGGTGGTCAGGCAGGCACACGACATCGAGTCGACCTACTACCTTCTCAAGCAGTTTCTCGCGGACGAACAGCTCCGCTCGACCGTGCTCGTCCCGATCGGCGTGGCCCTGCTCCTGTTGCCGCCGCTTTTATACTTCCTCTCGCCGGCAGCGGCGGTCGCGGCCGTCGCTGGGCTCCTCGGCGCGGCGCTACTTTATAAGGGACTGGCGATCGATCGGCTCGTCGCCGGGGTGCCCGAGCGGGTCCGAGAGGCGTTATATGCCGGACAGGTCTCGATCGTCACCTACGTCGTGGCCGGCGGGCTCACGCTCGTGGGGTTCTTCTTCGGGGCGCTCGCGACCGCCGACCTCGACGCGGGGGTTCCGGTGCTCGTCGAATCGATGCAGTTCGTGCACGCGGCGATCCCGTGGTTCGCCGTGGCGGGACTGACCGCCGCGACGGGCCGGCTTTTGGACGAACTGATCCGCGACGAGGGGATCCGGACGCCGTATTTAAACCTCCCCTTCGTGATCCTCGCGGTCGGGCTGGTCGTTCGCGGCTTTGCCGGGTACTTCCTCGAACAGGAGTCGGTGCTCGATGCGCTCACCGTCGCCGGCATCGCGATCTCCCCGGGCCAGCGGCTGGCGCTCCTCATCGTCGCGGGGATCGTCGTCTCCGTGCTGGGGGTAAAGGTCGCGAGCGACGTCGGCTCCGAGACGTTAGAGGACGTCATCGACTCGGAGAACGAACCCGGTCGGAACTGACCGGACGGACGGGCGCGGGGAGAGCGTGGTTCAGCCGTGCGTGGCGCGGAACTCGCCGTGTTTCATCCCGATGAGGAACGCGATGGCCCCGAAGATGAGCATCGATGGGGCGACCATCATCAGGGTCGTCTCCAGGATCATCATGCCGCTCCCGACGAGCCCAACGACGCCGAGCGCGACGACGAGCAGCAACAGCGCGATCGACTTCGGCAGATCGAGTTGCATACTTCGATTACGGAGTCGACGGTCATAGGGGTTCGGTTCCGTCCACCGCCGAACGGGTCCCTCTCATTGACGCCGCCCTCCGACTCACGCCCCATTGACGCCGCCCTCCGACTCATGCCCCATTGACGCCGCCCTCCGACTCACGCCCCATTGACGCCGTCCCCCGACTCACGCCTCGATGATGTCGTCCTCGGTACTGGGCGGAACCGACAGCTCACCACGGAACGAGACGACCGCCTCGCCGCCGACACGGACGGTCCCGGCGCCCAGCCGCACGTAAACGAGCCCCGGGCGATCGACGAAGTGGCCCTGTTCGAGCCGCAGCGTCGACGGAAACGACCCCTCGAAGGCGTCGACGGCTCGGAGGTAGGCCGCGCAGGCCCCGCTCGCGGTGCCCGTCACCGGATCCTCGGGGATACCGGCTGCCGGCGCGAAGGCGCGGCCGTGGAGCGTCGACTCGGCATCGAGGGCGTCGAAGGTGAACGCGTAGACGCCGACGACGTCGTACTCCTCGGAAAGCTCCTCGACCGCTCGCTCGTCCGGGTCAGCTTCGCCGAGGCGTTCGAGGAAGTTGACCGGCACGATGAGAAACGGCAGCCCGGTCGAGGCGACCGCGACCGGAAGGTCGGCACCGACATCGTGGAGGGCTGCCGGATCGATCCCGAGCGCGTCGCCGAGTCGGGCGTAGTCGACCTCGACCGTTTCGACCGACGGCGCGTCCTGAGTCATCCACACGCGACCCCCCTCGGTCACCTCGATCGGCAGGTCGCCCACGTTCGTCCGTAGGAGGTCCTCGCCCGGTTCAATGGCCCCAGCCGCCGAGAGGGCGGCGTAACTTGCGACCGTCGCATGTCCACAGAGGTCGACCTCCGTGGTGGGGGTGAAATAACGGATCCGTCTGTCCGCACGGTCGCGATCCCCCAGGTCGACCAAGAACGCCGTCTCGGAGGCTCCGAGTTCGGCGGCGATCCGACCCATCTGGTCCGCCGATAAGCCCGCTGCGTCGGGAACGACGCCCGCAACGTTGCCGGCGAGCGGCTGGTCGGTGAACGCGTCGACGAGTAGGGCACGTCGGGTCTCCATGTGCGGCAGTCGGGGCGTCGCCTCAAAAGGTCACGGGGAGCGGGCGAGGCGGGCCAGTCGAAACGGAAGCCGCGTCACTCCCGTGTCGAGGTGCCGACGACGTGCGAGACGCCGTCGAAGGTGAACTGGGAGCCGCAATCGGACGATTCGGTCAGACGAACGTCCCAGCCATGTGCCTCGGCGACCTGTGCGAGGATCCCCGCCGCGTCGACATTGGGGTGTCTCCCACTCACAGGATGTCAATCCTTTTGAGGCCGTCCGTGGATAAGGAGTGTATGGGATTATTCGATCGGTTACGGGGGAACCAGTCACCCCGCGTCGCGTTCCTCGGACTCGACGGGGTCCCACATGGACTCATCGAGGCCGAACCTGAGGCGTTTCCGTCGTTATCCGCGCTGGTGAAGGCGGGCTCTAGCGGACCGATCGATAGTATCGTGCCGCCGGAGTCGAGCGCCTGTTGGCCCGTGTTGACCAGCGGAATGAACCCCGGACAGACGGGAGTATACGGCTTTCAGGACCGCGAGGTCGGCAGCTACGACACCTACGTGCCGATGGGACGGGACGTACAGGTCGATCGGGTGTGGGATCGCGTAACCGCCGCCGGACGGGATGCAACCGTGATGAACGTCCCGGTGACGTTTCCGCCGAGCCGGGATATCCAACGGATGGTTTCGGGATTTCTCTCCCCCGACGTGGACAAAGCGGCACATCCGGAGGAGCTTCGCAGTTCGCTCGCCGAATCAGGTTATATCCTCAGCGTCAACGCGAAGCTCGGACACAAAGCCGATAAATCGGCCTTCCTGTCACACGCACACGAGACGCTGGATCGCCGTGCGGAGACGTTTCTGAAATATATCGAGCGTGACGATTGGGACCTCTTTATGGGCGTATTCATGACGCCCGATCGGGTCAATCACTTCCTCTGGGAGGAGTACGTCACCGACGGGAGCGACCGTGAGAAGTTCATCGAGTTTTACCGCGCGCTCGATGCACACGTCGGGGCGATCCGGAAGGCGCTTCCCGACGATGTGACGCTCGTCGTCGGGTCCGCACACGGCTTTACGACGCTGCGGTACGACGTCTACTGTAACGAGTGGCTCGAACGGGAGGGATGGCTCAGGTATCAAAACGGTGATCACAGCGCGCTGGCCGACATCGATGACGACACGCGGGCCTACTCGCTGGTCCCCGGTCGATTCTACCTCAATCTGGAGGGTCGTGAGCCGAGAGGGTCCGTCCCCGCGGAGGAGTATGAATCGGTCCGTGACGAACTGAAGGCGGCGCTGAAGTCGATGACCGGGCCGGAGGGAACCCCGGTCGCCAAACGGATCGTCGAAAAGGAGACCGCCTTCCGTGGGGACCACGAAGCCATCGCGCCGGACCTCGTGATGATCCCCAACGACGGATTCGACCTCAAGGCCGGATTCAGGCCGCACGATCGGGTGTTCGACGCCGATGGACCACGAACCGGGATGCACACCTTCGAGGACGCCATGCTCCTCATCGATCACCCCGATGCAGTGATCGAGGACGCCGACCTCCTCGACGTCGTCCCGACGTTGCTGTCGCTTCTCGACATCGAGTACGGCAGAACGACCTTCGATGGCGCGAGCCTGATCTGAACGACACAGCGACGACCCGGTACCGGCGTCGAGCCCACGGCCGGCCGAGTTATTAATATCCTGTCGATACACGAACCGGTATGGAACTTCGCGAGGCAGATACGGCCGACATCGAATCGATCCGGACCGTCGCAGAGACCTCCCTCGCCGCCTCATATGGCCACGTCGTCGAACACGGGTACCTCGAAGCGGCCGCCGAACAGTGGTACGATCGGGGGGATCTCAAGGAGGCGATCGAGGACCCTTCGACCTGGTTCATCGTCGCCGTCGAGGGCGACGAGGTCGTCGCGTTCGCCGAGAGCTACGTTCTCGACCGGCGCGAACGGGTCGGCGAGATCGATTGGATCCACGTCGACCCCGACCACCGTGGCCGCGGGATTGGTTCGTCGGTACTTACCAAGATCGAGGAGGTACTCAGGAGCGACGACGTCGACGTCGTCGAAGGGCGTGTGCTCGCGGAAAACGAGGATGGAACGACCTTCTACGAACAGAACGAGTACGAACAGGCGGGATCACAGGAAGTCGACATCGGCGAGGGGACGTTCGAGGAACGCATCTACCGCAAGCGCGTAACAGGTGAGGTGACGGACGCACAGGCGCAAGAGGTTCATGAGACCGAACGCGGAGAGACCCTCTACGTCGACTACGATGAGGGCAGCCGCGGTTCGAGCGGTCCGTTTTATGCCGTCTACACCGACGAGGGTCACACTGAACGCTACGGCTATCTCTGTAGCGCGTGCGGGAGCACGGACGTCAGCATCGACACTATGGACCGTGTCGAGTGTCTGAACTGCTCGAATCGGATCAAACCGACCCGTTGGGACGCCGCGTACTGAACCGGGCGGCCGCCGGATAGTGAGTCAACTGGACGCCGTTTTTAGAGACGCGAGGGGATGTCGATCATCGGATCCGAGACGTCTCAATAGCGTCATCCGTGCCGGTGTCTCGCCGGTAAGTTCGAGAGCGAAGCGAAAATGGGTCGGTGAAAACCGCCCGTCCCCGCGTTAGAAGAGGTAGAACAGCGGGAACAGGAAGACCCACACGATGTCGACGAAGTGCCAGTAGAGCCCGAAGAACTCCACGGGTCGCTCGTCCTCCATGTACGCGCCGTGGTAGGCGCGGTAGAACAGGAAGAGGGCGATGAACAGCCCGCCGATAACGTGGACGGCGTGCAGGCCGGTCGTCACGAAGTAGACCGACGCCTGGACGGCCGAGTACGGCTCGGCGGCGGTGCTGAGGAAGACCCCGTCGACGTAGATCTTCGTCCACCACTCCCACGCCTTCACGGCGAGGAACGTCGTGCCGAGGATGGTCGTGGCACCGAGCGCCGCGAGCAGCCCCTTCCGGTTCTTCCGGTGGGAGGCGACCAGCGCGAGGATCACCGTGAACGACGAGGTGAGCAGCACGAAGGTGTTTATCAACCCGGGCAGCTGGTCTGGGATGGGCGTCCACGTCCCCCAGCCGGCGTTCCAACGGATGAACACGGCCGCGCTGATGAACGCACCGAAGACGATCACGTCGGAGGCGAGGAAGAACCACATCCCCAACTTGACCTTCTCGACGCCCTCGAAGGGCCATCGCTCGGCGAACTCGCTCGGCGGCGCATAGAAGTCCTCCATGCCCCACTTCCAGCCGGTCCACATCAACGCGACGAGCCCGACCACGGTGAGCACCGGATAGATCGGGTTCAGGATGTCGACCGAGAAGTCAGCAAGCGAGTTACCGAAGTGGAACTCGGTCGCGGGGTTGAACCCGGAGAGGCCCAACAGGAGCACACCGAGGGCCGCCGACAGCAGGAACGGCCAGATACTGGCGTGGCTCGCGTGCTTGTCCCAGTACGGGTAGTTCCGGATGTGATCGGAGTGGTGGTCGCCGCCGTCGGTGACCGCGTTACCGTTCTCGTCGGCTTTCACCGCCGGGCCGCCGTCGGGGACGTAATCCTTCACGAACTCGAGTTTCCCGGAGGCGTACGACGGGCGGTTCGGCCAGTTCTCAAGCGGTGGGGGCGAGGAGACCGCCCACTCGGCCGTCCGCGAGTAGTCCCACGGGTTGTCCCCGGCGTCGGGCCCGGAGACGTAGGACTTCGCGAAGTTGTAGAACATGATGAAGAAGCTGAACCCGAGGATGAACGCACCCACGGTCCCGACCTGGTGGATGGTCGTGAACGCCGGGTTGTACTCGAAGACACGCCGCGGGGCCTCCCACGCGAGGAACATCGAGAAGTACACCATGTTGAAGCTGATGAAGAAGACGACGAAGTGGACCTTTCCGAGGAACTCGTCGTACATCTTTCCGGTCATCTTCGGGAACCAGTAGTAGGCCCCACCGAACAACGCCGTCGCGCCGCCGAACATCACGTAGTGGAAGTGCGCGACGACCCAGTAGGTGCCACGGAACTCGTAGTCCAACACGATCGCACCGAGGAAGACCCCAGTGATGCCCCCGAGGATGAATAGGAGCAGCGCACCGAAGGCGAACAGGAACGGCGTCGTGAACTGGATGCGGCCCTTAATCAGGGTGTAGATCAGCGCGAACACCAGCAGGTCGAACGGAAGGGAGATGCCGATGGTGGTCGCCATCATCAGCGTCTTGATCTCCAAGTTGATCGTCGTGAGGAACATGTGGTGCATCCACACGAGGAACGACTGCACGGAGATCAGACAGATGGAGATGATCACCCACTTCCGGCCGACGAGGCGGCGGCCGGAGAATGTCTGGAAGAGTTCCAGCATGACCCCGAGCGCGGGGAAGAAGACGATGTACACCTCCGGGTGACCGAAGAACCAGAAGAGGTGTCCCCAAAGCAGCGAACCACCCTCGGTCGCCGAGAAGTAGACGCTCCCGAGCACGCGGTCGGATGCGAGGATGAGCCCCACGGCCAGCAGCGCCGCGAACGCGAAGAGCATCATCCAGACGGTCGCGAGGATGGACCACGTGAACATCGGCATGTCCATGAGGCCCATCCCCTCGGCCCGCGAGTGGTGGATCGAGGTGAGGAAGTTCACCGTCGAGGCGGTCACCCCGACGACGAACATGAACAGCGCGAGAACCGCCCCCGTCGACCCGATACTCGGTGTGTACATCGGCACGTTGAGCGGGGCGTACATCGTCCAGCCCGCATCGAGCGTGCCGCCCTGGAAGAAGCTGATCCCGAGCAGGATGCCCGAGAAGAGGTACATCCAGTACGAGAGGGCGTTAAGCCGCGGGAACGCGAGGTCGTCCGCGCCGATCTGGAGGGGAACGAAGTAGTTCGCGAAGCCGAACGCGAACGGCGAGAGGAACCAGAACACCATTATCAGCCCGTGGGCGGTGACCGCCTCGTTGTAGGCCAACCCGGAGAGAACCTGGTTCGCGGGGTCCCATAGCTGCACGCGGATGAGGAGCGCGAGCACGCCGCCGAAGAGCAGGAAGAACAGCGCCGTGATCGTATAGAGGATACCGATGTCCTTGTGGTTCGTGGTAACAAGCCAGCGGCGGACGGAGGTCGTCGGTGGGAGCTCAGCCATGGTTACTCACCCCCCTCGCCGAAGGCATCTTCCCACTCTTCAACCCCATCATCGTCACGTTCGGTGTCGTCATACCATTCCTCGAATTCGTCCTGCGGCATCACGGTTATCGTCCCATCCATCTGCGAGTGACCCGATCCACACAGCTCGAAACACTCGACAATGAACTCCGCCCGTTCGCCGTCCTCGGTCTCCT
>PWGU01000236.1 GCA_003554605.1 Halorubrum sp. | reverse complement strand
TCGTTGGTGAGGAGGGCGGCCGCATAGACGGCGGCAGCGGCGAGCCCGACCGGGGACTTTCCGGAGTGGATCCCCTCCGATTTGGCCGTCGAGAGCAACGAACGCGCCCGACGCTCCGCCTCATCGGAGAGGCCGAGGTCGCTCGCGAACCGTGGCACGTAACTTTCGGGGTCGGCGGGGCGGATCTCCAGTTTTAGCTCACGGACGATGTATCGGTACGTTCGGGCGATCTCGTCCTTCTCGACACGGGAGACGCCGGCGATCTCATCGAGGCTTCGGGGCGTCCCAGCCTGTCGGGCGGCGGCGTACAACGAGGCGGTCGAGACGCCCTCGATGGAGCGGCCGGGGAGGAGGTCCTCGTTGAGCGCGCGTCGGTAGATCACGGAGGCCGTCTCGCGGACGTTGTCCGGAAGCCCGAGAGCGCTCGCCATCCGGTCGACCTCGCCGAGCGCCTGCTTGAGGTTGCGCTCCTTCGAGTCGCGCGTGCGGAACCGCTCGTTCCACGTGCGGAGCCGCTGCATCTTTTCACGCTGGCGGCTGGAGAGGGATTTGCCGTAGGCGTCTTTGTCCTGCCAGCCGATGTTCGTCGAGAGCCCCTTGTCGTGCATCATGTTCGTCGTCGGCGCACCGACACGGGACTTACGGTCCTTCTCGCGGGAGTCGAACGCGCGCCACTCCGGCCCGCGGTCGATCTCGTTCTCCTCGACGACGAGCCCGCAGTCTGCACAGACCGTCTCGCCGTGCTCGGTGTCGGTCGCGAGCTGGCCGCTGCATTCGGGGCAGCGCAGCTCCTCGGTCGTGGAAGGGCGATCCTCCCGCTGGCTTTCGACGTTCTCCGTCGTATACGTTCGGACGTTGTCGCTCATTGTGTTGGGAATTCGGGGACGGAATCGGGATCCGAAAGAGGACTCTCGGATCGTATCATCCTTACCTCTATTAACGGACTGAACTAACTTAAATGATCGGTCGAATATCGGCACTGAGAAGGACGTCCCAGGGGCGATATGCGGCGATTTTTGCGTGGAATCGGGGTAACCGGATCGCGGATCACTTGGCGGCCCCATTACCTCGCGATTTCGGACATCCATCAATATATAACGATTTCGCAGGATCGATTCCCGAGCCGGTGCCGGGAGGACAACCACGGTGCCGGGAGGACAACCACTATACTCACACACCGAGGATCGATCCCATATGGACCGTAGCCGCCTCGCGGACGCCCTCTCCGCGACCGACACGGATGGGTATCTCATTGACGCCGCACAGGAGGACGCCAACCAGTTCTATCTCTCCGGGTTCACCGGCCCCGACCCGTTCCTCACGCTGTATGCGGACGGGGACACCTCGATGCTCGTCTCGGGGCTGGAGTACGGACGGGCGCGTACCGAGGCCGATGTCGATCGGGTCGAGCGACACGCCGACTATGGGTACGAGTACGGCGGCCGCGACGAACGGTACGACATGTATGCCGCGTTCATCCGCGACAAGGGTGTGGAGTCGGTCTCCATGCCGCCACGCGGTCCCGTCGGTACCGCAGACGCGCTCCGTGAACGCGGTATCGATGTGCACGTCGACGAGGCGGACCGGCTCACCGACGTACGGGCCATCAAGACCGACGAGGAGGTAGCCGCGATCCGCGAGGCTCAGCGTGCCAACGAGGCGGCCATGCGGGCCGCCGAGGGACTGCTCGCACGGGCGACGATAGCGGACGGGAGCGACGAAGACGTCCCCGAGGGAACCCTCGTACACGAGGGGGAGCCGCTTTCGAGCGAACGGCTCAAATCGGCCATCGAGATCACGCTCCTGGAGCATGGCTGCGCGCTCGATGAGACCATCGTCGCGGGCGGCCGACAGGCGGCGGATCCACACGACCGGGGGAGCGGGCCGCTTCGGGCTGGCGAGGCGATCATCATCGATATCTTCCCGCGATCGAAGGCGACGCGCTACAACGCGGACATGACCCGAACGTTCTGCGTCGGCGAGCCGAGCGAGGAGCTTCGTGAACGCTACGCCGTCACCGAGGACGCACTCGAAGCTGCGTTGGCGGCCATCGAACCGGGGGTGACGGGCGAGGACGTCCATGCGGCCGCCTGTGCGGTCTACGAGGATGCGGGTTACCCGACGTTCCGCACCGACCCGAAGACGGAAGTCGGGTTCATCCATTCGACCGGCCATGGGATCGGCCTGGATGTGCACGAACTTCCGCGGCTCGCAAGCGGCGGCGGAACGCTCGAACCCGGTCACGTCGTCACCGTCGAGCCGGGGCTGTACGACCCGGACGTCGGCGGCGTCCGGATCGAGGACCTCGTCGTCGTCACGGATGATGGGTATGAGAACCTCACCGAGTACCCGGTGGAGTTCGTGGTCGGGTAGCCGGAATGCACCGGAGGCTCCCCATCGGTGGCGAATCCGGGAGGTCGTCTGGAAGGTCAGTTGGGAGGTCGCTTTCAAGGATTCTCGAAAAAGAAAACCCCCTCCCGACCCGTCCGCTGTAAGCAATTCTCAACTACGATAATTGGTGGTGAGGGTACTTACCGCTGTATGTGCTACTTGTTTCGAATGACAGCACGTAGGCGGTCGACGACGCGTGAAACCTCGGATCGATACGCCGATACGGATTCTGGAACGGGAATCGGAACGGACGACTATCGCGGGAAGAAGGATGGCCGGTCGGAGGATCGGTTCGATGAGACCGACGACCGGAGAAGTACCGATACCATCGATCGACGACGCGAACGAGCCGTCTCCCCTGACGGCGGATCCGTCGGGACGAGGGCGGGAGGCGCAACGACCGCCCCCAAAACCGGCCTCGACGCCGAAACCGGCATCGCCGATGTCGACCGATTGGTCGAGGATGGTGACGGGTCTGATGCCGACGTGTCCGCGCTTCACGAGTCGATGGACGGGCTCTCCGAACTGCACGACGCGGCGGTCGAGATCGTCGACGGAACCGACGACATCGCGGCGCTTTCGGCCGAGCAGTTCCGGGGAATGTGCGGGGTGAGCGATGAGGTCTCAACGATGAGCGCCGCCGTCGAGGAGGTCGCCTCCTCCGCAGAGGAGGTCGCCAACGAGGCGGGCGCAGTGAACGAACTCACCGCCGACGGTCGGACCGCCGCCCGGGATGCACGGGAGGCGATGAACCGGATCGACGAGACGGCCGACGCGCTCGGGAAACGCGTCGAGGCGATCGAGGAGACCGTCTCGGAGATCGACGAGATAGTCGACGCGATCAACGCGATCGCCGAACGCACGAACCTCCTCGCGCTCAACGCGTCCATCGAGGCCGCCCGCGCCGGCGAGGCGGGTGCCGGGTTCGCCGTCGTCGCCGAGGAGGTCAAAAAGCTGGCCGAGGAGTCACAGAGTCGCACGGGGGCCATCGAGTCGCTCGTGGAATCGATCGATTCACAAACCCACGGGGCGGTCGTCGAGCTCGACGCCAACGCATCGGCGGTCGCCGACGGCAAGGAGGAGGTCGACTCCGCAGCGGAGAAGCTCACCGACATCGACGACTCGATGACGGAGCTGTCGGCCGGTATCGGCGAGGTGGCCGCGGCGACCGACGAGCAGGCCGAAAGCACCGAGGCCGTCGCCGCGATGGTCGATCAGACCGCAAGCAACGCCGCGGAGATCCGGAACGAGACGGACGAGATCAGCGAGGCCGTGCAGCGACAGGCCGCGATGATCGTGCAGGTGAGCGACGGGATCGAAGACCTCGTCGACTGAGCCGGCTAATCGCTACACCGAGCCCCCACACCCCGCCTCCTTCGCCGGGATCCCAACGGGCTTTTAACCCGGTGTATAACCGGACGTGTGAACTGGCGGTACGCCCACACGGCACTCGCACTCTGTACGCTTGCGTTTACCGCCACGATGGTCGCACGGTTGGTCATCAGCCCGCTCGTGCCCGCCATCACCGACGCCTTTGAGGTGACGAACGCGACAATTGGATTGGCGCTCTCCGGGATGTGGCTGGCGTACGCGATGGCGCAGTTTCCCTCCGGCGTTCTCGGGGACAGATACGGCGAACGGACGGTCATCCTCACCGCCGTCGGGGCCACCGCCGTCGCCTCGTTGCTGCTCGCGTTGGCCCCGAACATCTATGTGTTCATGCTCTTCACCGTCGTCCTCGGTGCCGGTGCCGGACTCCACTACTCGGTCGCGACGACCTACCTCACGAAACAGTTCGATGACATCGGGCGGGCGATCGGCGTCCACGTCGCCGGCGGTCCGATCGCGGGGCTCGCCGCGCCCCCGGCGGCGGCGCTCGTCGGTTCCCGATACGGCTGGCGGGTCGGGATCGCCCTCGGGACGCTCGCCGCCGTCCCGATATTCCTCCTTTTCGCGTGGCGTATCCGACCGACGGAGCCGCTCCGCCCGGATCAGCCGATCCGTGAGCGGTTCGCCGCGGGGCCGTTGGTTGACCTGCTCTCGCGACCGGCCATCCTCTACACGACGGTTCTCGCGACGCTCGGGGCGTTCTCCTGGCAGGCGACGGCGTCGTTCCTCCCGACGTTTTTGGAGGTCAACGGCGGGCTCTCGACGGCCCTCTCGGCGCTCCTCTTTTCGCTGTATTTCCTCGTTCACGGCGGAACCCAACCGATAACGGGCGCGCTTTCGGATCGCTTCGACCGCGACACGGCGGCCATGCTGACGATGACCGCCGGGGTGCTCGGCTACGGCTCCCTCGTCGTCGCGGGCCGGAGCGATGCCGGCACCGTCCCGCTCATCGCGGCCGTGGTCCTCGTCGGGCTCGCGATGTCGTGGGGAGCGCCGGTGCAGTCGCGGTTTATGGACAACCTCTCGGAAGCCGAGCGTGGTGCCGGATTCGGGCTCGTTCGGACGGTCTATATGATCCTCGGCGCGTCAGGCAGCGTCGTCGTCGGCACCCTCGCCGATGTCGCTGGGTGGAGCGTCGCGTTCGGCCTGCTCGCGGCCGTGATGGCCATCGGACTCGTGACGTTGCTCGCGAACCGACTCCTCCGACTGGGTTACTGACCCCTGATACTACGCAGCGACCGTTCAAACAGCCCGTTTGGCCGCGACATCCGGGTGATCGACCATGATACCGTCGACACCCCGCTCGCGAAGCCGGGTCACGTCGCCGGCCGTCTCGGCCGTCCACACGTTGACCCGAAGCCCGAAGGCCTGTGCGAGGGCGATCACGTCGGACCCGAGGCCGAACGTGACCTCGGAATCGAGCCCGGCGTCCAGCCGGTCGAGCGCGGCGGGAAGCCATAGGCTGTCGGGGTCGGACCACGCCTCGACGAGCGCCATCGACGGATGGAACGCCACGGCGTCGAGCTCGTCGGCCAGCGCCAGCCGTTCGTCTATCGGCTGCATTTTGTGACACAACACCGCAAGCGGCGCGTCGGGGGCGATCGACCGGATCTCACGGATCGCGTCGTCATAAAACGACGAATAAAGCGCGTCGACCCCGTGCGCCTGACAGGCGTTCACGACCTCCTCGCCGATCCCGTCCTCTTTCAGTTCGATGTTGAGCAGGGTACCCTTCGGAACGACCGCGAGCAACTCGTCGATCGTCGGGACCGGTTCACGCGACCCCGCGACGGTGAGCCGCTTCAGTTCCCCGAGCGGGATCCCGTCGATGCGTCCTTCGCCGTCGGTGACGCGATCCAGTTCGTCGTCGTGGAAGACGACCAGTTCGCCGGAGCCACATCGACGGACGTCGATCTCGACGGCGTCGGACTCCTCGGCGGCCGCCCGCACCGCTCCGACCGTGTTCTCGGGGTATTTATCCGCGAACCCACGGTGGGCGAAGATTTGCGGGGCGGTCATCGATTAGGTCCGATACGCCGGCAGAGTATTAAAAACGTCCGCAGGCGGTGGCCGTTCGAGCGCTACCGTCTCCCGAGACGGACCGAGACCATCGTCGCGAGCAGTATCGCCAACGCGGCCACTCCCACGCCGAAGCCGGGTGCGGAAACGTCGGTCGTGTCGTCGTCGGGCGTCGCTTCGGCGTCGTCGGCACCGTCATCGGCGTCATCGCCGGCACCGTCGTCGGCGTCATCCGCGGCCGTCTCCTGATACGTCTCGACCGCATCGGCGAGCGTTCGGGTCGATTCAACGACGCTGCGCGGTGCGGGTTGGTTGAGGTAGTTTACGTCCATCTCGACCGCGTTGCCCTCGATACCGGCGGTCGTCTGCGAATACGGCTCCTCATCGAGGATTTCGGGATTTTGCTCGGTTACGAGGATGAGCTCCGGGTCGGCCTCGATCACGACTTCATCGGACAACTGTGGAAAGCCGGTGTGTTCTGCGGCCGCGACGTTGTCCGTCCCGCCGACCGTCATGATCACGTCGATGAAGGTGTCGCCCGCGGCGACGAAGCCGTCACCGAGGGGATAAAGCGCCGCCGGACGGTCGTACTCCGCCGTTCGGTCCTCAACGACCTCGACCTCCTCGTACATCCACGCGTTCGTCTCCTCGGCCTCCTCGCAGGCGTCGGCGAGTTGGCCGATCGTGTTCGTCTTTTCGGCGACGTCGTCGATGTCTGTCGCCTCGCTGAAGTGGTAGACCGTGTGACCATCGTTCCGGAGCGGTTCGACATCCTCCGCGGATGCGTTCGGTGCGAGAACGAGGTCGGGATCCGCGTCCGCGACGAGCTCACGGTCGACCCCGAACTCCGCGGAGACGTCGGCCTTCTCCTCGGCCCCGTCGAGGTACGCCGCGAACTGTGTCACGCCGACCACGCGGTCCTCGACGCCGAACTCCCAGAGCACCTGCGCGGCGGAGGGGTTCGTGGTCACGATCCGTTCCGGCGGCTCCTCGATCGTCATCTCCTCGCCGGTTGCATCGGTCACGGTGAGCGGGAACTCACAGGTCGGTGCCTCGACGTCCGCGGCCGGTCCATCCGTGGGCGTTTCGCTCGGGTCGGCGACATCCGAATCGGGGACGTCCCCGGCGACGATAGCGGATGGGCCAGATCCCGCCGCCACGCCGGCCATGGCCCCCACGAGGGCGACCACGACGACCATGGAGACGAGGATCGCGTTGAGTCGTGTCATCGTCCTATCGACCTCACGCATCCAATAAGTATTTACCTACTACAAGTTTTGTTGGAGATCGAATGGACGTCGCGCGGCGTGCGGTCGGCTGGTCGGCGGCGTTAGCCGCGCTACTGGTGACCGTCGTCGTCGTCAGCGCCGGCATCGGCCCGGTTCGGATCCCGCCTGCGGAGGTCCTCAAGGTCGTGTTGAACGCCCTCGTCGTCCCCGCCGGGATCGAGGCCGGCTCGCGGGACGCGGGCACGCTCACGCTGCCGACGCTCTCCGTCGTCTACTCCTCGCCGTTCGCGTTTCCCGTCGACGACGTACACCGCCGGATCGTCATGTCCGTCCGACTCCCACGGATCCTCCTCGCGGCGATCGTCGGCTTCGCGCTCGCGGCCGCGGGGACCGTGATGCAGGGCTTCTTCAGAAACCCGATGGCCGACCCCTCGATCATCGGCGTCTCCTCCGGGGCGGCCGTCGGTGCAGTCGGCTTCATCGTCCTGCCGGTCTCGCTTTCGGCGACGGTCGCACTCCCCCTCATCGGCGCGGTCGATATCGGGGTCTCCCATGGCGCTGGGGTAAGCCTCTTCGCGTTCATCGGCGCGCTCGCGGCCGCCTTCGGGGTCTACGCGATCGCGACCCGTCACGGGCGGACGCCGGTGGCGACGCTGTTGCTCGCGGGCGTGGCCGTCCAGACGTTCCTCGGTGCGGTCATCTCGTACCTTCAACTGCAGGCGGGCGAGTCGCTGCGGCGGATCGTCGCGTGGTTGATGGGTCACCTCTCGGCGGCCTCCTGGAGCGACGTCGCCGTGACGGCCGTCCTCGTGCCGCCGCTTTTCATCGTCCTCCTCGTGTATGCCCGCGACCTCAACGTCCTGCTGCTCGGCGAGGAGGAGGCCCAGGGGCTCGGGATCGAAGTCGAGCGCACGAAACGGATCCTGCTCGCGGCCTCCGCGCTCATCACCGCCGCGGGGGTCGCCTTCGCGGGCGTGATCGGGTTCGTGGGCCTGATCATTCCACATATGCTCCGACTGGTTGTCGGCCCGGATCACCGGATACTGCTCCCGACGGCGGCGCTCGCGGGCGGGTCGTTCCTCGTCGCCGCCGACACGCTCGCACGCTCCGGGGGCGCGGAGGTGCCGGTCGGGATCGTCACCGCCGCGGTCGGCGCGCCCTTCTTCATCTACCTGCTCATGAGCCGGGAGGTGCACGAGCTGTGAGCGACCAGATGATCGCGATCCAAGATCTGACCGTCTCCTTCGGCGGCGACCCGGTCCTCTCCGGGGTCGATCTGTCCATCGATCACGGGACGTTCGTCGGCCTCGTCGGGCCGAACGGCGCGGGAAAGACCACGCTGCTCCGGGCGATCAAGGGGACGATCACGCCCGATAACGGGACCATCTCGATCGACGGCGACCCGGTTACCTCGCTGTCGGCCCGCGAAGTCGGCCGACGGATCGCGAGCGTCCCACAGTCGACGACGCTCTCGTTCGACTTCCCGGTCCGAAACGTCGTCGAGATGGGTCGAACGCCGCACATTAGCCGGTTCGGGAGCCACGATGCCGACGACGTGACGGCGGTCGAGGAGGCGATGGTCGCCACGGGCGTTGAGCGGTTCGCCGATCGTCCGATCACCGAGGTCTCCGGGGGCGAGCGCGGGCGGGTGCTGCTCGCCAGGGCCATCGCGCAGGGGACGCCCGCGCTCCTGCTCGACGAGCCGACCGCGAGCCTTGACGTGAACCACGCCGTTCGGACCCTCGAACTGGTCCGCGGGTTCGTCGACGACGGCCGAACCGCCGTCGCCGCCATCCATGACCTCGAGATGGCCGCCCGCTACTGCGAGACGATCGTCCTCGTCGCGGGCGGCGAGGTTCGCGCCGTGGGTCCCCCGGCAGACGTGTTCGACACCGCCTCGGTCCGGGCGTGTTTCGACGCCGAGGCGTTCGTGGGCGCGAACCCGGCGACGGGGTCGACGGCGATCACCGCGTATCCGACGACCGGGACGAACCCACGGCGGGTCCACGTCGTCGGAACCGGGCGGCCGGCAGCGCGTGCCGTTTCCCGACTTTCGGCGGCCGGTCACGACCTTTCGGTCGGCCCGGTCCCGGAGGGCGACGTGGTCGCGGGCGTCGCCGCGGATGCGGACCTCCCCGCCGTCAGGGTCCCGCCGTTCCACCGGCCCGAGGGTCCCCACGTCGCCGACGCGGTCGCGTTGGCCGCGGCCGCCGAGGTCGTGATCGTTGTCGGCGACCCCGCCGAGAGCCTTCGGCAGGTCGTGGAGACGACGACCCCGACGGTTCGAGTGTCGACCGGTTTCGATCCGGCGGACGTCCTCGCGGCGGTTGCCTCCGCCGACGAGGACCCCGACGCGGCGTCCCCCTCCGTGGAGGAGTCGTAACCGACGGTCCGACCCGGAAAGCGTCAACCTTTATCGGGACGACCGTCTCCTTCCGCCGATGAGCGTTCCCTGTGTCGCCGTCGCCCGCGAGCGTGGCGAGGCCGTTCGCACCCGACTCGCCGAGGCGGGGGTCTTGAACGGCGACCATCGGATCGAGGTGATCGAGGACACGATATACCTCCCCGTGACGGACCCTGCCGCCGTCCCGCTCGAGTACCGCGACCGGATCGTCGAGCGTGAACCCGAACCACGGGAAGGGCCGCGGACGCCTGCGACGCTTCTCGGTTACGAACCCTCCCTCGAGCGACTCGGCGATATCGTCATTCTCGACGAGGACGACCCGGAGCGTGCCCATGAGATCGCTGAGGCGGTGATGGCCTCCGACATCCCGTGTGAGACGGTCCTCAATCGGGCCTCACCCATCGAGGGTGAACTCCGGGTGCGTGAGTGGGACGTCCTTGCGGGCAACGGCACGGAGACGACCCACCGCGAGTACGGCCACGAGTTTCGGCTCGACCTCGCCTCAGTCTACTTCTCGCCCCGCCTCGCGACGGACCGCCACCGGGTGATCACTCAGGTACACTCGGGCGAGACGGTCGTCGATATGTTCGCCGGGGTCGGCCCATATGCAATCCCTATGGCCGCACGGGGGGCGGACGTGATAGCCTGCGATCTGAACCCCGTCGCGGTCGATTACCTCACCGAGAACGCCGAGCGCAACGGGGTGGCGGATCGGGTGACGGCGATCGCCGGCGACGTGCGTGAGCTCCCGGCGGAGTACGCGGACGTCGCCGACCGACTGGTGATGAACCTCCCGCACTCCGCGGACGAGTTCCTCGATACCGCCGTCGCGCTCGCCGGGGAGTCCTGTGTGATCCACTACTACGACATCCAACACGAGGACGATCCGTTCGGCCCCGGGCTCGCGGCGATCCGCCAAGCGGTCGGCGACGCGTATACCGTCTCCGTCGAGACGGAACGGATCGTCCGATCGTACGCCCCCCACGAGCACAACGTGCGGCTGGACGTACGGTTGGACCGCCGATGACCTACCGCCCGAGCGTCGTTGAACCCATCCCTGTCAGGCACTGATTACTTGTTTGACAACACTAATTCATACCTTATGAGTGACGCAGACTCACCCGAGGAGCGGATCGACGAGACGACGACGTGGCCCGACCTCGCGATCGGCCTCTACGATCGACTCACCGGCCGAAACGCCGAGATCATCTAC